>JARLIH010000435.1 GCA_031291845.1 Isosphaeraceae bacterium
CGCGTCTTGGGTCGTTGCGAGCTCCATTCGCCGCGACCTGTCCGGCTGGGCCGCCGACCTGTAACGGCCGACGGCCGCGGCACGTACACCGGCTGTAAACAGAACGACCCGGGGTGGCCAAGGCGCCGTCCCGGGTCGTTTCGTCGTTTGAGAAGGCCGAGGAGCACTCAGCAGCCGCAGCAAACCGGCATGCCGCCCATCATCATGCAGCAGGTGCAGCCGGCCTTCATCATGGCCGTGCAGCAGTCGCAGCACGCCTGGATCATCGCGCAGCAGTCCTTGTCGCCGCTGGTGCAGGTCATGCAGACGCCCATCTCGGTCATCTCGCACTTGCACATGCCCATCATCAGGTTGCAGCAGCAGGCCATCATGCCGTTCATCATCATGCAGCAGGAGCACATCCCGCCGGCCATCATCGTGCAAAGGTTCTGGAGCATGCCGGCCGACACCTTGTCCTCGCAGACGCAGGTGACCTTCATCCCGCCGGCACACTTCTCGAACGTCATCTTGCACTTGGGAACCATCATCATGTTCATGCCGGTGGGAGCCGTCGCCGGCGCGCCCATCATCCCGGCCGGGCCCGTCATGCCCATGCCCGTCATGCCCATCCGCTCGGTCATCATCGGAGTCATTGCGAGGTCCTCGTCTTTGTGTTGGGTCGGTCTTCTGTGTTCGAGCCCGTGCGGGCGTTCTCACCCATGTCGGCCGTCATTCTGGCGGACAGGGGACGCAACTTCAAGTCTTGTTAGAGAAAAATATTCGAGAACAATTATGATAAAGTTGGTTATCATCACGCTTTTGGTGAAGTTTCCAGACGATGGGGAAACACTTCGCAGTCCGCGTGACCGTCGCTCGACGCCGGTAAGAATTTTTCTTGAAGTTTCTAAGCGCAATACTGGTTGTGAATTGCGGCGAATCATCGACGGCCCGAGGGTCGCTGGGTCGCTCTTTTTTTGGAAATCCTATTTGCCAGAATCGAATTAAGTCGATAAAGTTAGTCAAGTATGACCGTGGTCCCGTGCCGGGGAGGTTCTTCGATGAACGGTGGACGTGTTTTCGGCGTGGCGCTCTCTGACTCGATCCCTTGGCCCTGGCCGGCGCAGGCTGCTGAGCCCGTGCTGGCCGTCTGTCCGATTCCGATCGCCGCGCTGAGCATGTCACCGGAAGCGGCCCGGGAACTTTATCGCCGGGCGTACGAGCAGGCTCTGTCCGCAGCGCGTCCGTCCCGGTACGAGCTCGCCCTGACGGCTTCCAGGAACTGACTGTCGTTGCCCCGCGTGCGGCGCCCCGGGAAAAACGCTAGGGCGCCGGCGGGGCGGATTCCGCGACTTCACCAAGGTCCAAACGCAAGGTGGCGATGAGGATCTCTGCCAAGGCTGAATACGCGTGCCTGGCCATCATCGAGCTGGCGAAGCCGGGCGGTAACGGATCGCCCAAGCGGATCCGGGACATCGCCGAGGCCCAGGGCCTTCCCGAGCGCTACCTCGTGCAGATCCTTTTGCAACTCAAGGCCGCGGGCCTCGTTCATAGTGCGCGTGGCTCGGTCGGGGGATATCACCTCGTCCGTTCCGCCGAAGAGATCTCGGTCGCCGACATCATTGCGGCCATTGACGGTCCGGGCGAACCGCCGCGCAAGGCCGCCTCGCCCGCCGCCCGCGAGCTCGCCGAGGTCTTCGAACGCGCCCGCGCTGCGGAGCTCGACGTGCTCGCCTCGGCCAAGGTCGACCAGCTCACCCGGCCGGCCGCGTCGCACGACTGGGTGCTTTGAGTCCTGCGGGTCCCTCGCACGCCGCGCCGGGCCTTCAGAACCTGACCGAACCAATCGAAAAACTCCCCTGGCCAGCGAGGCGGGAAGGGGGTATATCGTCGCGCCGGTATTTGTCTTCCCCGTTCGGCTGAGGGGGGACCGACCCGGAGCGACCTCCCGCGCGCGGGTTCTCTCCCCGGTCGCGGGGCTGCTTCAACGGCAAGGGGAGGAGCCATGCGAGGGCGTTCTCAACTCCTCGATCTCCTGCGGTGCTGGGACGACCGGCCGGACGCGTTGCCCTACGCGGAGCTCCTCCAGGCCCTCAAGGGGCTCGACGTCGACCGGGCTGACCTCGCCGGGGCCCTCTCGTTCGACGATCGCGGCTACCGGAGGGTCGCGATCTGGCGCCGGCCTCATTTCGAAGCGCTGGTGCTCTGCTGGAAGAGCGGCCAGACGAGCCCGATCCACGACCACACCGGGTCGTCGTGCGCCGTTCGCGTGATCGACGGACGCGCGACCGAGACCCGTTTTGCCCCCAGCCCTTGCGGCCGCCTGATCCCGCGCCACACGCGTGTCTTCGCCACGGGTGCCGTGCTCGGCTGCCCGGGGAGCGGGATCCACCAGATGGGCAACCTCGAGATGGCCGGGAGCGACCTGGTCACGCTCCACATCTACTCTCCGCCCCCGCTCCGTTGGCAGTTCTATTCGCTCGACCAGACGACCCTGGCGGGCCACGACCATAAGATCCGCAACCGTCCGACGACGGTCGTCGTCGACTTCGCCCACGCTCTTCCCCCCGTGCCCCCGGGCCTGAAACGTACCGAGGAGATCGCCATGGATACGTTCGGCACGGCCGACACGAGCACGATCGCGATTGTCGGGGGCGGATTCTCCGGCGCACTCGTCGCCGCCCAGCTTGCCGCGCTGGCCGAGACAGCGCCCCTGCGCATCGCCCTGTTCGAGAAAGGGGACCGGTTCGCGCGGGGCCTGGCGTACGGA
This sequence comes from Isosphaeraceae bacterium, assembly GCA_031291845.1. Classification (GTDB taxonomy): domain Bacteria; phylum Planctomycetota; class Planctomycetia; order Isosphaerales; family Isosphaeraceae; genus DAIDJG01. The sequence goes on from JARLIH010000435.1 coordinate 2,747, forward strand.
ACCCGGTGCGACCACCACCTGCTCAATGTCCCCGCCGGCCTGATGAGCGCGCTGCCGGACGAGCCTTCGCACTTCCTCGACTGGCTCCGCGCCCGCGACCCCGACGCCCAGCACGGCACGTTCGCCCCGCGACGCGTCTACGGCGATTACCTCGAAGACCTGCTCGCCCAGGCCGCACGCCGCCCAGGTGTTTCCATCGACATGATCTGTGATGAGGTGGTCGACATTAAAGAGGATGATTCCGGGGGTCCGGTGCATCTGTCGACCCGCTCGGGCCGTTCGGTGCGGGCCGCACGGGTCGTCCTGGCGCTCGGGCACCAGCCTCCGCAGGAGCCGCTGGCCTGGGACGGCCCGGTCCCGGCGGGGGCGTACGCGGGCGATCCCTGGGCTCCCGGCGTGCTCGAAGGACTGGCGGAAGACGACTCCGTCGTCCTGATCGGCACGGGACTGTCGGCCATCGACCTCGTTGTCGAGGCCTGCGCGAACGGGCACCGCGGCACGATCCATGCGATTTCGCGGCACGGCCTCCTCCCGTCGCCGCACGCGCAATCGCCCGTGACGCCCCGGCCCCACTTCGTCGTCCCCGGCCCGGGGTCGGCAATGACGGCCCGGGGGCTGTTCCGGCGCGTTCGGACCGAGGCCGCGCTGTGCGAGCGCGAAGGGGGGAACTGGCGGGCGGTCGTCGACGCGTTGCGGCCCGTGACGCAAACCCTCTGGGGCGCCCTGGGCGATCGCGAGCGACAGCGGTTCGTCCGGCACGTCGCGCCGCGCTGGGAAGTCCACCGGCACCGCGTCGCGCCGGCGGTCGACGGCGTGATCCAGGCCGCTCAGCGCGAAGGGCGGCTCGTCGTGACGGCGGGCCGGGTCGTCGGCCTGAAGGGGCAGGGGGAGCACGTCGCGGTCACGTTCCAGCGCCGGGGGGACGAGCGGACCGAGTCGCTCGTGGTGCGCCGGGTGATCAACTGCACGGGACCAGCGCGCGACATCCGCAACGTGCCGTCGGCCGTGCTCCGCTCCGTCCTCGCACGCGGACTGGGGCGGCCCGGCCCGCTCGCGCTGGGCTTGGATGTGACCGAGACCGGCGCTCTCGTCGACGCCGACGGACGTCCGCAGACGCGCGTCTTCGCGATCGGCCCTCTCTTGAAGGAGCGGCTCTGGGAATCGACCGCGGTCCGTGAGCTGCGCTCGCAGGCCCGCGAGCTCGCCCAGACGCTCCTGGCCGATTTGCGCGAGTAAACTGGGTGCCACCCAACCCGCGGTCGAGCGGCAGGCCACGTGCGCCGGCCCATCGGAAATGGTAGACTGTTTGCCCCGCTTTGAAACCGTTCGCTCCTCCTCGCTTGAGACCCCTGGGAGTTCGCACCATCATGATTTCATCGCTCTTGACCTCCCTTGCCCTTCTGACGCTCCAGGCCGTGCCGGCGGTCGGCCCGAAGGACGGAGCGCTCGTCATCGTGGGCGGCGGGAAGGTGGGTCCCGAGATCGTGGCGCGTTTTGTTGAGTTGGCCGGGGGGCCTGACGCCGAGGTCGTGCTGGTCCCCACGCCCAACGAGTCCGACACCATCGACGCGAAGCGGGTGCGCGACTCGTTCGCCAAGGCGTTTGGCCTGAAGCACGTGACGGTCTTGCACACCCGCGACAAGGCCGAGGCCGACACCGAGGGGTTCGTCGCGCCGCTCAAGACGGCCAAGGGGGTCTGGATCACCGGCGGCCGCCAGTGGCGGCTGGTCGACTCGTACCTCGGCACGCGCACCCAGCAGGAACTCGAGGCGGTGCTGGCGCGCGGGGGCGTGATCGGGGGCACCTCGGCCGGCGCGACCATTCAGGGCTCGTACCTGGTGCGAGGCGCCCGCGAAGGCAACCGGATCATGATGGCCAAGGGCTACGAGGTGGGCTTCGGCTACCTCCGGGGCGTCGCGGTCGACCAACACTTGATCACTCGCAAGCGCGAAGAGGACCTCGTCGGGGTGATCGAGGCCCATCCGGAGCTGCTCGGTCTTGGGATCGACGAATCGACGGCCGTGGTCGTCCGCGGCGATCGCTTCGAGGTGATCGGGCAGAGCAAGGTCGCGATCTACGACGGCAAGAACCACGGCGGCAAGCGCTACTATTTCCTCGCGCCGGGCGACCGGTTCGACCTCCGGGAGCGCAGGCCGCTCGGGTCCGTCGCGCCCAGCGCGGTGAGCCCCGATCCTGATCGGCCGCGGCCGATCGCGGGGGTCGACACGGTCTTCCTCGAGGACATGACCTGGATGGAGGTGCGCGACGCCCTGAAGGCCGGCAAGACCACGGCGATCGTCGCCACGGGGGGCGTCGAACAGAACGGGCCTTACCTCGTCACGGGCAAGCACAACCTCGTGCTGAAGGCCACGACGGATGCTATCGCGCGCAAGCTCGGCAACGCGCTCGTGGCCCCGATCATCGCGTTCGTTCCCGAAGGGGACATTGAGCCGCCCACCGCGCACATGAAGTACCCCGGCACGATCAGCCTCACGGAGGACACCTATCAGCGCTTGCTGGTCGACGTCTGCGCGAGCCTGCGCGCGCACGGATTCACGAATATCGTCCTGATCGGCGACAGCGGCGGGAACCAGGCCGGCATGAAGCAAGTGGCGCGCGTCCTCAACGCGCGCTGGACGGATGGGAAGTCGCGCGTTCATTTCATCCCCGAGTACTACGACCACGAAGCCGTCGACGCCTGGCTCCAGACGCAGGGGATCAACCAGGTTCCCGAGGGGATTCACGATGACTTCGCCCTGACCGCGACGATCATGACGGTCGACCCCAAGGCCGTGCGGGCCGACCAGCGCATCGCCGCCGGCAAGTTCCGCATCAACGGGGTGGACCTCGCCCCCGCCGAGAAGACGGTCGAATGGGGCCGCAAGATCGTCGACTTCCGCGCGGGCCGGACCGTCGAGGCGATCCGCAAGTCGATCGAAGGGGCGCGCTAGCGCGACGACGATCGCCCTCGTTCCCAGCCTGGCTGCCGCCCAACACTTCTCCGCGCCGGCGTGGGTGCTTTCCAATCACCTCTCCCCCCCGGGAGAGGTCGGCCGCACAGCGGCCGGGTGAGGGCGCCCAGTGGGTGCGCGTCTCATTAAACCCACGTTCCCACGCTCCGCGTGGGAACGTGTTTAGCGTCTCGCAGGGCGCAATTCGTAATGTGGCTAAGCCGCATTCCTGTAGGGGCGGGTTTGAAACCCGCCCAGCAAAATCGATCAACATGTTCTCGCTTCGTGCGCAGAGGCTCGGCCCAAGGGAAGAGAAGGGCGGGTTTCAAACCCGCCCTTCTCTTCCCTTGGGACATTCCACCGTTCACGTGGCAGGAGGAATCTGATCGGTGACGCAGGGCGGGTTTGAAACCCGCCCCTACAGGAGTGCGGCTTCGCCACACCACGGATTTGGCTGCGCGAGACGCCAAACACCTACCCGCGCCGAGAATTCGGCGGAAAGTTGTAAGAGATCCCTCCCGGGAAGGCAGTACTCGCGTTTCCGCAATGTATTTGAGGAGCGTGACTGATGGCCTGGACCCCAGCGAGCGGTCCCAAGGGGGAGCTCGGAGTTCTCTGGGACGCCGGCGCGGTTGCGGGCCTGCCGGACGAGCAACTGCTCGCCCGGTTCGTCTCGCAGCGCGATGCCGCGGCGCAGTTCGCCTTCGAGGCGCTGGTGCGGCGATACGGTCCAATGGTGCTGGGCGTCTGCCGCGGCACCCTCGGCGACCCTCATGCCGCGGATGACGCGTTTCAGGCCACGTTTCTCGTCCTGGCCCGCAAGGCGCCGTCGCTTCGGGAGCCTGCGCTCCTGGGGCCCTGGCTTTACGGCGTCGCGCTGCGAGCCGCTCGGAAGGCGCGGGCGCAGCGGGCGCGGCGGCACCGTTTGGAGCAGAGCGCGGCTGTCACGCCCGACCTCCGGGAAGCCGCGACGCCGGATCGAGACCTGGCTCGGCATGAGGAGGCCGAGGCACTCCACCAGGAGATCGGCCGGCTGCCCGACCGCTATCGGTCGGTGTTGATCCTCTGTGAGCTCGAAGGGCTGACCCACGCAGAGGCCGCATGCCAGCTCGGCTGGCCGGTCGGCACCGTGGGGGTCCGACTCATGCGGGCCCGCGCCCTACTTCGTGACCGTTTGACCCGCCGCCGGATGGCTCCAACGGCGTGCGCAACGTTGCTGCTACACCGGCCCGAGGTCGCGGCCACCTCGTTGGTGGCGCAGACTGCCCGGGCGGCCTCAAGTTTCGCGCTCGGGATCGCCTCGTCGCCAGGGGTGGTGTCGGCGCCTATCGCCGCGATCGCGGAGGGAGTGATCAGGACCATGGCCACAAAGAAGACCGTACTCGCAGGTGCCGCACTCGTCGTCAGCGGGCTCATCGCTACGGGAGCCGCGGCGCTGGCCGTTCCAGCGCAGCGGGAACGCCCCGAGCCCGTCAAGCCACGCGCCGTTCAAAAACCGCAGGACGCTCGCGCGACCCGGTCGGTCCTCTCCAACGGCGGGTTCGAACGCGGCGAGCCCGACGCGGCCACGCCCGAAGGCTGGAACCTGGGAGCGCCCATCCCCGGGGTCGAACTCGCTTGGGATCGGACCGTGGCCCACGAAGGGCGCGCGAGCCTGCATCTCCGGAAGACTGCGGAGCGCTACTTTCCCATCGCCCAGTGGTCGCAAGACGTCGCGCGCACCGGCACGGCGCCGCGTCTCAAGCTCAGCGCCTTCGCCAAGGCCGAGAAGGTGACCAAGGCCATCCTCGACGTCCAGTTCCTCGATAAAAAAGGCGCGTGGTCTCACGCCTGGGCCGCCTATATCGGCGCCAAGGACGCTGGCGACTCCCCGGTCACGCACGACTGGAAGCCGTACCAAGGGGTGGTCGAGATCCCCGACGGGACGGCCAAGCTCCGGGTTGCCGTGCAGATCTATGGCCCCGGCGACATCTGGTTCGACGATCTCGTCGCCGAGTACACCGACGCGCCCGCGACCGATCCGCTCTCGCCGTGAGTTCCCGCACAACCATGCTCCCCCGGAGCGTGCCGAAAATCACGGCGAAGACGCCGCGCGGCGGCCCCGGCGTCCACTGCGCGATGTCTCGCCCGCCCTCAGCTCGCCCGGCCCGTCACGACCTCGAGGATCCTCTGCTCGCGCGCCTGGAACAGGTCCCCGAGCCACTGCAGCGAGACACGGTAAAGCATGACCATGACCGCCAGTTCTACCACGGTCAGCAGCAAGCAAATCGGGATTCCCGCGCCCCACCCCAGCGCTCCCAGCACCGCCTCGATTCCCAGCGGCAGCAGCGTCGCCCCTTCGACGATCGGAAACAGCACCATGAACATCAAGAGCTGCAGCAAGACCGTGCTCAGCTTCGGACTGGCCGGCTTCAGCGTACCCGCCGCGATCGGCAGGGGGGCGTAGATGGACCCGAGGTTGACGAGGATGCAGAACGCCAGGAACATCGAGATGTATTGCGGGAACATGGCCAGGAAGTGATCGACCCGCATCGGACAAAGCGCCTGCACGATCAGCAAGAGGGCGCCGGCAATTCCCAGCGTCAAGGGTGCGAACGCCAGGTTCTTGCCCAGCAGGATGTCGCGCCGGGGCACCGGGCTGAGCACGAACACGCGAAAACCGTCGCGGTCGAACCCGAACTGATTGGCCATCAGTTGCAGCACGCCGAACAGCACGAAGAGCATCGCCGCGATCGCGAGCATCGGCCGAACCGACACGGGAATCGCATGACGCTGCCCGAACACCATCGAGCCGAAGATGAAGATCATGATCACCGGAGTCAGCAACATCATCTTCGCCTCGGGCGCGCGCAGCAACGATCGAAGCCCCCCCAGCGCGACGGCCGAAGCCGGCTCCGACAGGCCCGGTAGGCGGGTTTCGAGCGGCCGCACGGTCCGCGTGTCGACGTGCTTCGGCGTTCCTGCCGCGGGAGCCTGCCGGGGCTTACGGGCCGTCGACTGCCCCTGGTACTGCCGGATCGTCGTGCGGTACGCTTGCCGCAGGCTCGCAGCGCCGATCAGCGTCATTCCCAGCAGCCCCAGGACCGCCGGCATGAAGCGGCCTTCGGCCGCCGACATCGTCGCCAGCGGCAGCCACCCGACGGGCAAGACTATGTTCACGATCCGAGCCACGCCCGCCACGCGATCCGCCGTTTCACGGTCGGCCTGCTGGACGGCCAGCCGGTGCCGTTCCATCACTTCTTGTTGCCGCCGCCCAAACTCTCGCGGATCGATTTCCCCCGTTTGGACGGCATGCTGGACCTTCGCCAGCTCGTCCGCCAGTTGCTTGGACTGCGCCACTTTCTGCTGTGCCCACCGGGGCGTGTAGATATTCACCAGGTTCGGCAACTGGAAGACCAGCACGAAGAGCATGGTCGTGACCACGACCACCGTCCGCCGGCGCCGGGGGTTGGTCATGAGCGAGCCCAGCCAGCCCTGGAACTGGTACGTCAGCGCCGTGATCATCAGCAGGAACGCGGCGAGCAGCAGCAAAACGGGGAGCATCGACGCCCCCTTCGCTACGACGAGCGCCAGCGCATACGCGAGCATCACGGGGACGAAGACGATCAGACTCAAGCGCAACAGCGAGCTGATATAGTTGATCAGGAACGCCGAGTTCACCGAGACGGGCAGGTGCAGGAACTTCGAGAGCGCCAGCGGTTCGCTTCGTTGCAGCTCCGTGATCAGCCCGATGGCCCAGAAGAACAGGAACGCGACGATCACGCCGTCCCACACGTACAACAGGTGGACGGGGGCGGCCTTGGGGATCGCGTACACGCCGAGCGCGAAGACCCCGATGAAGAGGGGGACCGCCGTGACGATCGCGCCGACGGCCACGATCGACATCAGCACGGCGTTCACCGTCCCCGCGCGGCGCCATTGATTGACGAGCAGCCGCGAGCGCAGCCAGACGAAGGCCTTCAGGTGCTCCCAGTTCACGGGGCCGCCTCCGCCCCTTCGAGCCAGTTGAGCTTCCGCGTCGCTTCGGGATCGGCCCCCGCCGTTTGCAGGAAGCTGTCCTCGAGCGAGCCCCCGCGGCGAATCTCGGCCAGCGAGGCCTGCTCGACCAACTGCCCTTTCACGATGATGCCCACGTGCGTGCAGAGGCGCTCGACGATCTCGAGGACGTGCGACGTCAGGAACACGGTCGACCCGCGGGCGACGAACCCCGCGAGGACGTCGCGGATCACCCGCGACGTCACCGCGTCGACCCCCTCGAACGGCTCGTCGAGGAAGAGCAGGTCGGGGTTCGGCAGGAGCGCTGCGGCCATGGCGAGCTTCTTTTTCATGCCGTGCGAGTACTCGAGCGTGAACTTCTTCTCTTCGTCCTGGAGGTCCAGGAGCGAGAGCAGCTCGTCGCTCCGGCTGCGGATCGTGTCGCGCGGCATCAGGTGGATGCGGCCGACGAACGTAAGGTACTCGCGCGCCGTGAGGTAGTCGAACAGCGCGAGGTCTTCGGGAATGACACCCATGTGGCGTTTCGCTTCGAGCGCTTCATGCGGGTCGAGCATGTTCCGCCCCAGCACGAGCATCTGCCCGGCCGAAGGGGCGAGCAGGCCCGTCAGCATCTTGATCGTCGTCGATTTCCCCGCCCCGTTGGGCCCGAGGAACCCATAAAACGTCCCGCGCTCGACGGCCAGCTCGATGCCGTTCACCGCGCACGAGTCGTTGAAGTACCGCGTTAACTTGTGTGTTTCGATCGCAAGGGTCATGAATGTCACTCGCCCGGGGCGATGGATCGATCTCGCGTTGACGATAACATAGCGCTCTGCCCCAGGCTATCCGCCCGTCAAGGCACGGCGAACCGTTTGGCATCGCCGTGCCCGACGGCACCGGCTCACGTCACTTCGCCGCCCGCGCCTGGACGGCCTTGAGGATCTGTTCCTTCACCGCTTCGAGGTTGAAGCTGGCGCCTTTCTGCATCGGCGGGAACTCGATGAACGTCTCGCCGACCTTTGCCACTTCTTGCTGCGCGAACGTGAAGCGCCAGAACTCGTGGGCGAAGAAGCTGTAATAGTTCAGCGAGCCGGACAGGCCGGTGCGCTCGAACGGGTCGAGGCGGAGGTTGACCAGGATCGGCCAGTCGGGCTTGACCGTCCCGCCGATCCAACCGTTCGGCTGGTCGATGAACCGGTACTTGTAATCGTCGACGCGCACCGCGCCCAGCGTCCCTTCGGCGAAATACAAGACCTCGTGCCGTTTCGACGGCCCCTTGCCGGTAAGCAGGTCGATCTGGTCGTAGCCGTCGAGATGGACCTTGTAGGTCGTGTCGCCCAGTCTCTTCCCGTGCTTCAGCTCGTTGACGATCTCCGCGTTGCCCGCAGCCCCCACGAGGGTTGGGAACCAGTCGAGGCCCGACATGAGCTGGTTCTCGACCTTCCCGGCCGGGACCTTCCCCGGCCACCGCACGATGCAAGGCACGCGCATGCCACCTTCCAGCACCGTGCCCTTGCCGCCGGCGAACGGCGTCTGCCCGCCGTCCGGCCACGTGAAGTTTTCCGCCCCGTTGTCGGTCGTGAAGACGACGATCGTGTCGTCCGCGACTCCCAGCTTGTCCAGCTTCTTCACGACCGAGCCGACAATGTCGTCGAGCTGGGCCATTCCGGCCTCGTAGGTGTACCAGCCGTTCTCCGGTGTCTGCATCCTGGCGTACTTATCAGAGAGGTGGGTGATCACGTGCATCCGGGTCGGGTTCAGCCAGACGAAGAAGGGCTTCTCGCCCTCCTTCGCCTTGTCGATGAACTTGAAGGTGTGGCCGAGGATCTCGTCGTCCACCGTCTTCATGCGGTCGGGGTAAAGCGTGCCGGCGTCCTCGATCTTCTGCTTGCCGACTTTCCCCCAGCGCGGCTGCTCGGTCGGGTCGTCTTTCTCGGTCGCCCAGCTATGGATCATGTTGCGGGGGCCGATCGTCGCCTTCAGCTCCGGCGGGTACGAGTGGAAGGCGGGGTCCTCCATCGCGTCGAGGTGGTAGAGGTAGCCGAAGAACTCGTCGAACCCGTGCACCGTGGGGAGGTACTCGTTGAGGTCGCCGAGGTGGTTCTTGCCGAACTGGCCCGTAGCATAGCCCATCGCCTTGAGCGCTGAGGCGATCGTCGGCGCCGCGGCCGGCATGCCCACCTTGGCCCCGGCCTGGCCCACGGTGGTCAACCCGGTGCGGATCGGCAACTGGCCCGTGATGAAGTTCGCCCGGCCCGCCGTGCAGCTCGGCTCGGCGTAGTAGTCGGTGAACAGCATGCCCTGGGCCGCGAGCCGGTCCAGGTTCGGCGTCTTACCGGCCATCATGCCTCGATGATATGCGCCGATGTTGAACCAGCCGACGTCGTCACCCATGATGAAGACGATGTTGGGCTTCTTCGCCGACGATGCGGGCTCGGCCTCAGCCTTCTCCACGTTCGCGCGGGCCAGCAACGTGTTCCGGACCAGCCCCTCCGAACCGCAAGAGGAACGACGGCCGCTCTCGGCCGTTAGACTCTTCCCCGCGGCGACCGGCGGGACTGCCGGC
>JARLIH010000436.1 GCA_031291845.1 Isosphaeraceae bacterium
CGCCGCCGGCAGCACCGGCGTCAGCGGTGGGGCGGTGGGGAGCGACGGAGGCAGCGGGTCGGCCGGAGCGGCCGGCGAAGGGGGCGGCATCTTCAATGCGGCGGGCTCGCTGACGATCTCGGGCAGCACGATCAGCTCTAACCAGGCGATCGGGGGCAACGGCGGCAACGGCGGGAGCGGCGGATTCGGCGGCGGCAGCGGCGGGCTCGCCGGCACGAATGGTCGCTCCGGCGTCGGCGGCAACGGCGGCGCGGGGGGCGCAGGGGGCAGTGGGCTGGGCGGCGGTATCTTCAACGCGCCCGGAGCGATTCTTTCCGTCTCCGCAACGTCGATCTCTTCCAACAACGTGCGCGGCGGGCTGGCGGGGCGTGGCGGCGACGGCTTCCTGGGGAGCGGCGGCAATGGCGGGGACGATAACGGTGGTGTCGGCTTCGGCGGCGTCGGGAGCGGCGGCAACGGTGGCGCAGGGGGTGCCGCAGGGAACGCGGAAGGCGCTGGGCTCTTTAACCTGGGTAATACCGTCTTCTCAGGCAACACATCGACCCTGTCGGGTAACAACGCTACCGGCGGCGTCGGGGGCAACGGGGGCAACGGCGGGGGCGGTATCGGCGCGCGGGGCGGTAACGGGATCTTGAACGACCAGGGCGGGCCCGGTGGAGCGTCCGGCGGTGGCAGCGGCGGACAAGGTGGCCGGGGCGGCAGCGGCGAGGGGGGAGGCGTCTTCAACGGCGGAGGCGCGTCTTTCACAAGCACAGGGGCTGTGGTCATCTCCACGAACGCCGCTGACGGGAACCTCGGCGGCAACGGTGGGTCCGGCGGCGCGGCCACCAGCTTCCAAGGTGGCAATGGCGGCGGCAACGCCGGCGGCGGCGGCGGGGTTGGCGGCTCCGCATTTGGAGGTAACGGCGGCAACGGGGGCCTGGGCGGCGAGGGCCTCGGGGGCGGCATGTTCAATAGCAGCGGCGGCGCGGTGACCTACAAGCCGGCGGCCAAATCCAAGACGATCCCCGCGAGCCTTTTCGCGTCCAACCAGGCCAACGGCGGCAGTGGCGGAGTCGCGGGGAACGGCGGCAACGCGTTCGGCGGAGACGGCGGCGGTGGCGGCGCTCATGCCCTGGGGGGACGCGGTGGCTCGGCGCTAGGCGGCAACGGCGGGATCGGTGGCAGCGCGGGCGACGCACAGGGCGGCGGCCTGGCGAACAGCGGTACGGCTTCCTTCACGGGTGTCACGGTCAACTTCATGTCCAACGCCGTTCGGTGTGGCTTTGGCGCCAACGGCGGCAACGGCGGGAGCGCGAGCGGAGGACTCGGCGGGAACGGCACGACCGGCGGTACTGGGGGCAATGCCACCAGCGGCAACGGCGGTGACGCGGGCGTCAGCAGCTTCGGGATCGGTGGCGGTATCGAAAACTCCTCAAGCCTCACGATCAAGCCCAGGCTGGGCGCCAAGAAAAACTCCAGTCAGTCGAAGGCAACCGACCTCATCACGGGCAACCAAGCCTTTGACTCGGCGGCGGGGGGGGCCGGCAAGGCCGGTAATGCGACCGTCGGTTCCGGCGGCAGCCCCAACGGCGCCTTCGGAACGTTGCACGCGGGCACCAACGGGACCGTCGAGCCGTTCAGCGTCGGCGCGGGGGGCGGAATCTTCACCTCCGGAACCGCCGTGATCGACAACACCACGATCAGCGGAAACCACGCAGACACCCAGGACAACGACGTCGACGGCACGATCACGGCGTAACGGTCCGGTCGAACCGAACCTGCCGGCGGTTCAATGCGCCCGAGAACCGTCACCAGGCGTCCTGCCGTCGGGGTATTCATCGCGTGCGGCCGACGTTCGGAGTTGACTCGCGTGACGCTCGATGTCTCACCGCAAACGCATCCCTCACCAGGAGCATGGCCGTCATCAACCGTGTCGGCCATGCTCCCATCACTCTGGACCGGGTTTGCAGTCCGTACAGGAGCCTTACGATGGGCGACCTCCGCTCGTTGACCATCGCGCAGAAACGGCAGTGATTCGGAAGGTCGTTCCATTGAGATTCAAGCGGCCTCAAAGTAAGTGGAAGCTTTTGACGACAAAGGCCTATCCAGTTATTCAAATTTTTGTTATGCTCGTCTTGGTAGGTCTGACGACCGAGTAGCATCTTCTGGCTCATCCCGATCCGGTTCCTGCTTTGCTCCCTCGCCTTTCCCACCTCAACGGGTTTCACCTGGAAACTCCTTTCTCCTCGGCCCGGAAAGCACAATGCGGGCCGCCGTTCGGCACTTCGGAGCTTGATCGTGTCCAAGAAGCTGTATGTGGGCAACCTGACGTACAATGTCAACGAGTCCGACCTGGAGGCGTTGTTCACGCCGTTTGGGACGGTCCAGAGCGCCCAGATCATCGTGGACCGCGATACGAACCGGTCCAAGGGATTCGGGTTCGTGGAGATGGACTCGGACGCTCAGGCCCAGGCCGCCATCCAGGCGCTCAACGGCAATGAGCACGACGGCCGGAACCTGACGGTGAACGAGGCGAAGCCCCGCGAAGCCCGTCCGAGCAGTGGCGGATACGGTGGCGGCGGCGGACGCAGTGGCGGTGGCGGCGGTTATGGCGGCGGTGGCAACCGTTATTGATCGATCGCCCTCGCGAAACGGGTCGTCTTTGAGCAACCCCAGGCGGTGCGTCACGCGCCGCTTGAGGGTTTTCTTTTTTGGTCGAGATGCACGCGTTTCCGCACGACCTGGTTACGACTCTGCTCTGCGTCGCCGACCGGCGGCCTGGTGGTTGGCTGCCGGCGAGGGTTTTCGTCGGTAGTCACTCGCCTCCGGCGCTGATAATGTATCGTTTCGATCGGTACGGTCGGCCCGGTTCGGTTTGAAGGGGGACGGCGATGCACCACTTTCGGGGCAAGCTACTCCAGGGCGTCGAGACCTGCCTCGACCCGGCCAACGTCTACATCCAGTACCACACGACGGCGAGCGACCACGGTCAAGGCTGGTACGGTTACCTCGTAGTCGCCTCGGAGACGGATGTCGAGCCGGGAGCCACCTATACGCTGGCGCTCGCCGACGGTCGTTCCGGCCAGCTCCGGATCGACGCGGTTTCCTCCGACGCGTCAGGCGAGGTCCGCGCGACGTTCTTGGGGGAAGGGTCGCTCGGGTAGACCTCGTCCCAGGTTATCTCCCCGTCGGGTGGGCAGTTCCCACCCGACGTTGGTCGAACGGACGTTTCCCGATTGCCCGTGAGATACGGCCGATATCGGGCGGATTTACCCATCAGATGTTATCGGCGGCCGTGTCCGAGGCACGGCCCGCGGAAGCGCCGCCGGGCCACTTCCAGTCGCGGATCTCGGGCATGTCGTCGCCGTGCTTGGCGATGTAGTGCTTGTGGTCGATCAGCTTCTCGCGGATCGCCTGCTGCGTGTACGCGGCACGCTCGCCGAGCTTGGGCACGCGCTCGATCACGTCGCTGACGAGGCTGTAGCGGTCGAGCTGATTCAGGACCGCCATGTCGAACGGGGTGGTGGTCGTTCCCTCTTCCTTGTAGCCGCGGACGTGCAGGTTCTTGTGGTTGGTGCGCCGGTAGGTCAGCCGGTGGATCAGCCAGGGGTAGCCGTGGAACGCGAAGATGATCGGCTTGTCGTGGGTGAAGATTGCGTCGAACTCCTTGTCGGGCAGGCCATGGGGGTGCTCCTCGGCGGGCTGGAGCTTCATGAGGTCGACGACGTTGACGACGCGCACTTTCAGCTCGGGCAAGTGGCGGCGGAGCACGTCGACGGCGGCGAGAGTTTCGAGGGTTGGGACGTCGCCGCAGCAGGCCATCACCACGTCCGGGTCGTTCCCCTTGTCATTGCTGGCCCACTCCCAGATCGAGAGGCCGGACGTGCAGTGCTTCACGGCCTGGTCCATGTTCAGCCACTGCGGAGCCGGTTGCTTGCCGGCGACGATCACGTTGATGTAGTTGCGACTGCGCAGGCAGTGGTCGGTGACGCTCAGCAGGCAGTTGGCGTCGGGGGGCAGGTAGACGCGGATCACCTCGGCCTTCTTGTTGACGACGTGGTCGATGAACCCGGGGTCCTGGTGACTGAAGCCGTTGTGGTCCTGGCGCCAGACGTGGCTCGACAGGAGGTAGTTCAGCGACGCGATCGGCCGCCGCCAGCGGATATGGTTGCAGACCTTGAGCCACTTGGCGTGCTGGTTGAGCATCGAGTCGATGATGTGAATGAACGCCTCGTAGCACGAAAAGAACCCATGTCGCCCGGTCAGGAGGTAGCCTTCGAGCCACCCCTGGCACTGGTGCTCGCTGAGCACCTCCATGACCCGGCCGTCGGGCGAGAGGTGGTCGTCATCGGGATAGATCTCGGCGGTGTAGCACCGGTCGGTGGCATCCAGCACGTCTTGCCAGCGGTTGGAGTTGTTCTCGTCGGGGCTGACGATGCGGAAGTTGCGGCTGTCCAGGTTCTTCTTCATCACGTCGCGGAGGAACTTGCCCTGCTCGCGGGTTGCCTCGGCGACGGTGGCGCCGGGGCTGGGCACGGCCACGGCGTAGTCCTGGAAATCGGGCAGCCTCAGGTCCCTCAGCAGCAGGCCGCCGTTGGCGTGCGGGTTCGCCCCCATTCTGCGTTCACCGGTCGGGGCCAGGGCGGCGAGCTCGGGGCGCAGGCGGCCGGTCGGGTCGAAGAGCTCCTCGGGACGGTAGCTCTTCATCCACTGTTCGAGGATCCGGACATGTGCGTCCGTGCTCATGTCAGCCATGGGGACCTGGTGGCTGCGCCAGGATCCCTCGCACTTCTTGCCGTCGATCTCCGCGGGGCAGGTCCACCCTTTGGGGGTGCGGAGGACGATCATCGGCCAGGCGGGCCGGTGGGAGAACCCGTTCGTACGCGCGTCGGCCTGGATTCGTTTGATGTCGGCGACGATCGTGTCGAGGGTGGCTGCCATCGCCCGGTGGACGAGCTCGGGCTCGTGCCCGGTTACGAAGTACGGCGTGTAGCCGTAGCCTTCGAGGAGCTTCCGGAGCTCGTCTTCGGGAATGCGGGCGAGGAAGCACGGGTTGGCGATCTTGTACCCGTTGAGGTGCAGAATCGGCAGCACGGCCCCGTCGCGCGCGGGATTCAGGAACTTGTTGGAGTGCCAGCTCGTCGCCAAGGGTCCGGTCTCGGCCTCGCCGTCGCCGACGACGCAGGCGACGATCAGGTCGGGGTTGTCGAACGCAGCGCCGTAGGCGTGGGACAGGGAGTAGCCGAGCTCCCCCCCTTCGTGGATCGAGCCGGGGGTCTCGGGCGCGACATGGCTGGGAATGCCGCCGGGGAAGCTGAACTGCGTGAACAGCCGCTTCATCCCCTCCTCATCCTGCGCAATTTGCGGGTAGAACTCGCTGTACGTGCCTTCGAGGTAGACGTTCGCGACCAGCCCGGGGCCGCCGTGGCCCGGGCCCGTGACGTAGATCACGTTCAGGTCGTACTGCTTGATGACCCGGTTGAGATGGACGTAGATGAAGTTGAGCCCTGGGGTGGTCCCCCAGTGGCCGAGCAGCCTCGGCTTGATGTGCTCGCGCCGGAGCGGTTCCTTGAGCATCGGATTATCGAACAGGTAGATCTGCCCGACGGAGAGGTAGTTGGCGGCCCGCCAGTAGGCGTCCATCTTCTGGAGCAGGTCGGCCGGCGGAGGCGATACCGCCCGCTCGAGCGCTGGCGATTGCGCTTCCTCGTGGGGGCGTTTCTGCGATTGTGTCGTCTGCATCGGTCGGCTCCTGGACATGGGTCGTGTAGGGCCGGCCATTGCCGGCCGAGTTCGTCAGTCGCGTCGTGCCAGCAGGCGGATCGTTTCCCTGGCGATCATCGCTTCCTCGTCGGTCCTGATCACGCGGACCGTGGCGGCGCTGGAATCGGGCGAGATCGTTGGCGCCCCCGTCTCGTTACGCTCGTGGTCCAGACGGATCCCGAGAAACTCCAGTCCAGCGCAGATGCCACTCCGGGCTTCGGGCGAGTTTTCACCGATGCCGCCGGCGAACACCAGTGTGTCCAGCCCGCCGAGCGCGGCGGCGAAGGCCCCGATCCCTTTCTTGGCCTGGTAACAGAACAGGTCGACCGCTTCGGCCGCGCGCGGGTCGTCAGCGCGTCGGGCCAGCAGGTCGCGCAGGTCGCCGCTGGTCTCGGAGACGCCGAGCAAGCCGGACTCGTGGTTCACCATCTCGTGGAAGCGCTCGGTCGCGACCCCGGCCACGGTCGCGAGGACGTACGGCAGGCCGGGGTCGACATCGCCGCTGCGCGTGCCCATGACGAGCCCCGAGGCGGGCGTCAGGCCCATCGTCGTGTCGACGCAGCGGCCCCCGTGGACAGCCGCCAGGCTCGCGCCCGACCCGAGGTGGGCGAGGATGACTCGTCCCTTGGCCGCTGCGGGACCGGCGACGCGCGCGAGCTCTTCCATCAGGTATGCGTACGACAGGCCGTGAAATCCATAGCGCCGGATGCCGGCAACCTCGAATCGCCGCGGGATCGGCACAATCTGGGCAAGGCGAGGCAAGTCGGAGTGGAACGCCGTATCGAAGCAGGCCACCTGGGGTATCCCCGTGAAAGCGCGTTCGAACGCTTCGATCAGCGCGACCTCACCCGGGAGGTGGTCGGGGTCGAACGGAGTGAGCCGTCGCAGGTCGTCGAGCAGCTCCGCCGAAACGACCTCGGGTCCGACGAACCGCGTGCCGCCGTGGACGACGCGGTGTCCGACGGCCGCGATCGCGGCTGGTCCGAGGCTGCGCTGAACGGACTCGATGACCAGCCTCGCGGCCGCGCCTTGATCCGGAGCCGCGACGGGTTGGTCTTCCCGGCGTTGCCCGTCGGGCCCGTTTACGATCCAGCGGGCGTCGTCGTGGCCGAGGCGCTCGACGCGCCCGGAGAAGAGCCGCCCGGGCGATCCATCCCGCGCGAACACCGCAAACTTGAGGCTCGAGGAACCGCCGTTGACGGTCATGATGCAGGAATGCGGAAGTGTCGCTCCCGAGGGCCGGTCCGTGGTTGAGTGCTCGTCGGCTTCACTCATGAGTGAGGTTCCCGTGTGGCTGGAAGTCTGAGGCCCGCGTGCCCTCGACGAATAAAAAAAGCCCCGGTCGCGCTGGAATGACGCGGCCGAGGCTCTCATGGCTGAATCGGTCTGCCCCTCACGAGCAGGCGAGTCTCTGCGGACGTGATCATAACGAGAAGGCACGGCGCGACGCAATCGGAAACGGCCGACCGGCGCGGAGCCCGTCGATGACGTCCCACGGCCAGCGGAAAGAGATAGCGGTCCGCGTGGGATTCAAGGTTATCCGGCGGCCGCCGGTTGGACAGCAGGTCGGTCCTTCGCTGGGTCGTCTAGGGTGGGCTTGGGGATCCGGAGATGCTCGTGACCAGGGGGCCGGCGCTTCAGGGGCGCGCAATGCCGGTCGGGGCCGGGGCGTCCGGAATTAGCGCGGTGGCGCGGGGGGAGGTGGGGGCCGAGCCGATCTGGGACTAGCCCGACCGCCCCCGGCACGCGATGGCCGCGGCTCGACCCTGGAGAGATCACGGACGCCGCGACCCGCCGCGCCGGGCTCTCCGACTGGGGCGGCGACCAGTTCCGCGCGGCACTGGAGGTCCTCGTCGTGGCCTTTGAGGCACGGGACGTCGCGCACAACTTCGGCCGGCTGCTCTTCCGCGAGTTTTGCGTCCGGGCGCTCGTCAATCGGCTGAAGATCCAGGCCAATTTCGCCCGGTAGCCGGAGATCCTCAAGGTCCCGATCCGCAAGCCATTGATCATCTCCGGCTTCCCGAGGAGCGGGACCACCCTCCTGCACCGCCTGATGTCGGAAGTGCCCTTCGGCCGTCCGCTGCTGTTCTGGGACCTGATGGAGCCCTCGCTACCGCCCGGGGCGAGCGCCGCCGGCCCGACCCGCGGATCGCCTGCGCCTACCGAATGCTCCGCCACCTCGACGCGCCGGCCCCCCGGATCGCGACGGCACATCGCGACGAGGCCGAGGGCCCCGAGGAGTGCAACAGCCTACTGCCCGCGTTGTCGGAGCGTACGACCCACACGCACGACCCGGAGCTCCCGCTCGAAAGCTGGCTTGGCCCGAATAGCACCGTCGATGACAGCGTTCACGCGCGGCTGGTCATTGGGGCAAGAAGTGCCTATCTCCGCGTCGGCCAAATGACTATTGACACTAAGAGCTGCAGGCAGTCAGAATGTGTAACGTTGATCCGCTCGCGAAGGGCGGAGCCTGACGGCTACGGTGGCCCCGACATACGATTCGTCGCATGCCGGGGCTTTTTCATGCGCATCGGCAAGTGCAAGGGCCGCCGCGCATCGCTCCGGCCTCTGGAGGTGTAGCCATGACGACGGGGGGTGGTCAGCAGATCACGGGGGCAGACCCCGCGTTCCAACGGCCGAAGCCGTCCGTTGCAGAGGGTTCTACCGCCGCAGTTCATCCGTCCGAGCAGGTGGCCCCCAGGACCGCCGAAAAACCTCGGGCGCGTGGGCGGGGGAGGACCATCTTACGGTGGCTTCTGGGCGCGGCGGCGGCGGCCGCCAGCGTTCTCGGCTATCTGTATTGGGAAGCCACCCTTCCCGAGAAGTTACCGGACGGATTCACGAGTGCCAACGGGCGCATCGAGGCCACGGAGATCGACGTCGCCACCAAGCTGCAAAACCGGATCGCGGAAGTCATTGCGGATGATGGCGATTACGTCTCCGCCGGCCAGGTCGTCGCGAAGATGGACCTCAGCTCGCTGTCGGCCGAGCTGAGGGAAGACCAGGCCCAGCACCGCCTGGCGAAGAGCCACGTGGAAACCGCCCGGGCCACGATCATGCAACGGGAGGACGAGAAGCAGGCGGCGGAGTCGGTCGTCGCGCTGCACGAGGCCCGGCTCGTTGCGCGGAGCAAGCACCACGAACGGATCAAGAACCTGACAGCGAAAGGGTCTGCCACGGAGGACGAGCTCGACGTCGCGCGCGCGGACTATCTCGCCGAAAAGGCGGAGGCGGACCAGGCGAAGGCGAAGCTGACGGCGGCGGTGGCCGCGGTTTCGACCGCCAAATCGCAGCTCATCGAGGCGGAAGCGGCCGTCGATGCGGCCAAGGCCAAGTGCGAGCGGATCCAGGCCGACATCGACGACAGCTCGCTGAAGGCGCCGCGCAACGGCCGCGTGCAGTATCGCATCGCGCAGGCTGGGGAGGTTCTGTACCCCGGCGGCAAGGTACTGAATATGGTCGACCTCAGCGATGTCTACATGACCTTCTTCCTGCCCGACGCCCTGGCCGGCCGCGTCAAGATCGGAGCGGAGACCCGGCTGGTGCTCGATGCCGCCCCGCAGTATGTCATCCCGGCCCAGGTGACGATGATCGCGGACGTCGCCCAGTTCACACCCAAGACGGTGGAGACCGCGTTGGAGCGGCAGAAGCTGACCTTCCGGCTTAAGGCCAAGATCGATAAGGACGTGCTCAAGTCCCACCTTCCCGACGTCAAGACCGGTTTGCCGGGGGTGGCATACGTGCGCATCGACCCGAGCGCCGAATGGCCCGAGCGCTTGCGCGTGAAGCTCCCTCCCCCTTCCTCGCCGCCTGTTCCCCCGCGGCAAGGTCCAGATGGTTCGAACGCTAGCAAGTGAGGCTCCGACAATGGCAGATCGTCACGCCCCGGCCGTCCTGGAGGGGTCCGACTTGGCGCCAGCGGCCTGCCTGGTGGACGTCAGCCTACGGTACGGCAAGACCCGCGCGCTCGACGCGATCACCCTCGACATGCCGGCCGGCTGCATGGTGGGGCTGATCGGCCCGGACGGTGTGGGCAAATCCAGTCTCTTGTCGCTGATTGCCGGCTCCCGTCGGGTGCAGGATGGGAAAGTGCTGGTGCTCGGCGGCGACATGGCCGATGCGGCGTTTCGCCGCGAGTTCTGTCCTCGCATTGCATACATGCCCCAGGGGCTGGGCAAGAACCTCTATCCGACGCTGTCGGTCTTCGAGAACGCCGACTTCTTCGGCCGGCTGTTCGGCCAGGGCCGCGCCGAGCGGAAGCGCCGCATCGCCCATCTCCTGGAAAGCACGGGCATGGGGCCGTTCGCCGGCCGCCCCGCTGGCAAGCTCTCCGGCGGCATGAAGCAGAAGCTGAGCCTGTGCTGCGCGCTGATCCACGACCCCGACTTGCTGATCCTCGACGAACCGACGACCGGCGTCGATCCCCTCTCGCGCCGCCAGTTCTGGGACCTGATCGACCGCATCCGCGCCGAGCGGCCCGGTATGAGCGTGATGGTGGCCACCGCCTACATGGACGAGGCCGCCCGGTTCGATTGGCTGGTAGCGATGGACGGCGGCCGCGTGCTCGCGACCGGGGCACCGCGGGAATTGTTGGAGCGTACTGGCACGCCGTCGCTGGAAGAGGCCTTCGTCGCCCTCCTGCCCGAGGAGAAGCGCCGGGGCCACACAAAGCTGGAGATCCCACCCCGCGCGGCGGTCGCCGGCGAGGTGGCCATCGAGGCGCAGGGCCTGACCCAGCGCTTCGGCGACTTCGTCGCGGTCGACCACGTGAGCTTCCGAATCGAGCGGGGCGAGATCTTCGGCTTCCTCGGCACCAACGGCTGCGGCAAGACGACGACCATGAAGATGCTGACGGGTCTACTGCGGCCGACGGAAGGACGGGCCTGGCTGTTCGGGCAGGAGGTCGACGCCCGGGACATCACGACCCGTCGGCGGGTGGGCTACATGTCGCAGGCCTTCTCGCTCTATTCCGAGCTGACGGTCCGGCAGAACCTCGTCCTCCACGCTCGGCTGTTCGGCGTCCCGAACGCGGACATCCCCGACCGGATTGAAGGAGCGGTCGCGCGCTTCGGCCTGGCGGAGGTCCTCTACGCCCTGCCGGACGCGCTTCCCCTGGGGCAACGGCAGCGGCTGTCGCTGGCGGTGGCGTTGATCCACCAGCCTGACCTGCTGATCCTCGACGAGCCGACCTCGGGCGTGGACCCGGTGGCGCGGGACGGCTTCTGGCAGCACCTGATCGAACTCTCCCGACGCGACAAGGTCACCATTTTCATCTCCACCCACTTCATGAACGAGGCCGAGCGCTGCGATCGCATCTCGCTGATGCACGCCGGCCGGGTGCTGGCCAGCGACACGCCCGCCGCACTGGTCGAGAAGCGCGGCGCCGAGACGCTGGAAGGGGCGTTCGTCGGCTACCTGGAAGAAGCCGCGTCCGCGAGCCAGGCCGCCGAGCCGACTCCCGCGGCGGGGCGGACCGCGCCGGCCTCGACCGAGGAGGTGCTTTCCGCCAGGGTCATCCCCACGACCTGGTTCAGCCCCAGGCGCATGTTGAGCTACAGCCAACGCGAGTTGATGGAACTGGCCCGCGACCCGATCCGCCTCACGCTGGCCGGGCTGGGCAGCGTGATCCTGATGATCGTCCTGGGTTACGGGATCACCCTGGACGTGGAACACCTCACCTTCGCCGTCCTGGACCGCGACCAGACGAATGCCAGTCGCGGCTACACAATCAATCTCAAGGGCACGCCGCGGTACTTCGTTGAGCAGGCGCCGATCGCCGACTACGACGAGCTCGACCGGCGGATGAGGTCGGGGGAGCTGGGCATGGCGATCGAGATCCCTCCCCATTTCGGGCGCGACCTGGAGCGCGGGCGGCCGGTGCAGGTCGGCATCTGGATCGACGGCGCTCACCCGAATCGCGGTGAGACGATTCGGAGCTACGCGCTGGGCACGCACGCCCTCTGGCTCGCCGACATGGCCCGGCATCGCCTCGGTCAGCGCGAGCAGGTCGGCCTGGGTGAGCGCCGGCTGGTCGACCCGGCGACGATCGAGCTGCGCTATCGCTATAACCCGGACGTTCAGAGTCTGTCGGCGTTCGTGCCGACGGTGATCCCGCTCTTGCTGCTGCTGATCCCCGCCATGCTGGCGACGCTCTCGGTGGTCCGCGAGAAGGACCTCGGCTCGATCATCAACTTCTACGTCACGCCGACGACGCGCCTGGAATTCTTGCTCGGCAAGCAGCTTCCCTATGTAGCCACGGGGATGATCAATTTCCTCCTGCTCGTGGCGATCTCGGTGCTCTACTTCAAGGTGCCGCTGAAGGGCAGTTTCGCGGCCGAGGCGGGAGGCGCGTTGCTTTACGTCGGCTGCTCCACTGCGATGGGGCTGCTCGTCTCGACCCTCACGCGTACCCAGGTGGCCGCACTCTTCGCCACGGCCGTGCTCACACTCCTCCCCGCTCTCCTTTTCGCCGGCCTCATCGACCCGGTCTCCTCGCTGGAGGGCGCCGGTGCCATGATCGGACGCGTCTACCCCACCACGCATTTCCTCACGATCACGCGCGGGACCTTCTCGAAGGCGCTCGGTTTTGCCGACCTCTACCAATCGTACTCCCCGTTGCTGATCGCTCTCCTGGTGCTGGTCGGCTCGAGCGTGGCGCTGCTGAACAAACAGGAGACCTGAGCCATGCGCCTCGACCACATCCTGCACCTCGGCGTCAAAGAGCTGTGGAGCCTGGCCCGCGACCCGATCATGTTGGTGTTGATCGCCTATGCCTTCACGCTGGATGTCTATTCCGCCGCGACTGGGGTACCGGACACGCTCCACAAGGCCCCCATCGCCATCGTGGACGAGGACAAGTCGCCCCTGTCGGACCGGATCGTCAGCGCCTTCCAACCGCCGTGGTTCCTGCCGGCGAGGATGGTGACGAGGGAAGAGATGGATGCCCGGATGGACGCCGGGCTGGACACCTTCGCGCTCGACATCCCGCCCAGGTTCCAGGAGGACGTGCTCGCCGGCCGCTCGCCCGCGATCCAGCTCAACGTCGATGCGACCCGCATGAGCCAGGCCTTCAACGGCAGCGGCTACGTGCAGATGATCGTCAACGGCGAGGTGCAGACGTTCCTTCGGCACTACCGGGCCGACCCCAGGCCGCCGGTGGACCTGGCGTTTCGAGTGCGCTTCAACCCCAACCTGAGCCGGTTCTGGTTTATGTCCGTCGTGAGGCTGATCGACGAGGTCACCATGCTCGCCATGATTCTCACCGGCGCCGCGCTAATCCGCGAGCGCGAGCGCGGCACGGTCGAGCACCTGTTGGTGATGCCGGTGACGCCCTTCGAGATCATGACGAGCAAGGTGTGGTCGATGGGGCTGGTGGTGCTCGCCGCCTGTGCCTTCTCCCTCGTGTTCGTCGTGCGGGGCGTTCTGGCGGTCCCGATCCAGGGTTCGATAGCGCTCTTCCTGTGCGGCGCGGCGCTCCACTTGTTCGCCACCACGTCGCTGGCCATCTTCCTGGCCACCTATGCGCGCACGATGCCGCAGTTCGCCCTGCTGCTGATCCTGATCTTGCTGCCGCTGCTGGCACTCGCAGGCGGCCTGACCCCACGCGAGAGCATGCCCGGTGGGGTCCAGAGCCTGATGCTTGGGGCGCCGACGACGCATTTTGTCATGCTCGCCCAGGATATCCTCTACCGCGGGGCCGGCATCGAGGTCGTCTGGAGGCCATTCCTGGCGCTCGGCCTGATCGGTAGCGTCCTCTTCGGCACCGCGCTGGCACGCTTCCGCAAGACCCTCGGAACGATGGCGTGAGCGGCGTTGCACCGCAAGCTTGGAAACATGATTCGCAAGCTGCTCATCGCGTTTCAGTGCGAGAAACGACTATTGCCTCATTTCTTATAGGCCAAACAGGCGATGCTGGAGGAGGATCCATGGCCGCACCGCGGAAAACGCGCATCGGACTTGCACTGGGCAGCGGCTCCGCCCGCGGCTGGGCGCACATCGGGGTCATTCGGGCGCTGGAACAGGCCGGCATTCGGCCGGACTTCGTGTGCGGGACCTCCATCGGCGCGCTGGTCGGTGCCGCCTACGCAGTAGGCGAACTGGACCGTTTGGAGCAATGGGTGCTCGGGTTGGGCGTCCGGGATGTGGTCACGTTCATGGATGTGAGCCTGAGCGGCGGGCTGATCAAGGGCGAGAGGTTGATGGACCACTTCCGGCGCGGCTTCGTGGACCGCCCGATCGAGGAATTGTCTATACCCTTCGCCGCCGTAGCCACCGCGCTTCACACCGGAGCGGAGGTCTGGCTGCGCCGTGGCTCAATCTTCGACGCGGTGCGCGCCTCGATCGCCGTACCCGGATTATTCGCGCCGGTGCTGAGCGAAGGATCGGTGCTGGTGGATGGCGGGCTCGTCAACCCAGTGCCAGTCTCGCTCGCGCGCGCGATGGGTGCCGATATTCTGATCGCGGTCGACCTTGCGTCTGATATCTTGGGCCGTCACCTGCGCACGGACGCTCCGCCCGAACTGCCGCCCGGCGTCATCGGCGATTGGATCCGCAAACTGCAGGACAACCTGGGCGCACTCACCCCGGCGCACTCGCCCGACGAGCCGAGGATGCCCTCCATGCTCGACGTGCTGGCGTCCAGCCTGAACATCATGCAAGTGCGCATCGGTCGCAGCCGCATGGCGGGGGAGCCGCCGGACCTCGTTGTGGCGCCGCGGCTGGCCCATCTGCGCTTGCTCGATTTTCACCGGGCCAAAGAAGCCATTGAAGAAGGTTATCGCGCGGTGGAGCGAGTCGCGCACAATCTTGCTATGGTCAGCGAGCAAGCCGTGTAAACCCGTTGACGCGGAGCTGCCGTGTGTGATCGACGCGGCGATGCTGCACGGGGCTGTTCCCGGGGGGAAGCAACCGAGCCGGTGCACAATTCGCTGAACTTCGACGCCGGCGGACCTTCGGCGGTGCCGTGCCACGCGTGTATTGTGCGATGACGGGACGGCGGCCTCAGAGGTCGCCCACGGCACGGCGGAGCCGGAACAAGGCAAGGTTCTCGTCGTAGGTCGCGTTATAGAAGCTGCTCTGCGCCTGCACCCGGCGTAATTCTGCGTCGAGCACCTCGGTGTAGTTGCTTAGCTGCTGGCGGTAACGGTCGTTGACGACGTTCACGTTCTCCTCCGCCTGCGCCAGCGCCGCACGGGCGACCGGGATGCTCTGCCGGGCCGTTTGGAGGTCGAGCCAGCGGGTGCGAACCTGCAGCGCGATATCGGCCGCGGCATCGGCCCGGCGCCTGAGCGTGGCGAGTTCCTGCTGCCGGTACGCCGTGGCGCGGCGGCGGCTGGCACCGCCGTCGGTGATCGTCCAGTCCGCGACGACGCCGGCGAAGCCGATCCCCTGGGGCGCTTGCTTGTTGTTGCCGACCCAGAACAAGCCGCCCGTGAACGCCACCTGCGGCAGGACGCCGGCGCGGGTGGCGTCGGCCTGGGCGCCGAGTGCGCGGGCCTGCTCGGCGAGCCCGGTCAGCTCGGGACGGCCGCGTAGGGCCGCGTCGGTCATTGCGCGCACCTCGGCCTCGTTCAGCCCCCCGGCGCTGGCCGCGATTGCCTGCCGTGCCACCTCCTGCCAGTTGACGTCGGCCGGCAGCGTGGTCAGCTCGTCGAGCGAGACGGCTACCTCCTGCGGCCGGCCGAGGTAGCGGTTATAAGTCGCCTGTGCGCTCTCCAGCCCCGTGCGGCTGCGGATCGCGCCGAGCCGGGCGTTGGCCAGCGAGACCTCGGCGGCCAGCTCGTCGCTACGGATCGCTAGGCCCTCGCGCCGGCGGTTCAGGATGTCGCGGGCGAACGACTCGAGCTGCCGGACGTTGCTCTGGGCGGTCTCCAGGTTGCGGTGGGCGCGGAGCACGCCGATGTACGCCTCGGCGACGGTAAGCTTCAGGTCGAGGGCAGTGCGGAACTCGTCGCTGCGCTGGGCGCCGACGCGGGCGTCGGCCGCGTCGATGCTGCGCCGGATTCGGCCGCCCGTATAGAGGGGCACTGTGCCGTACGTCAGAGAGAAGGGAAGATTGGTCTGGTCGGCCCCCAGGATCGGGACCGTGCCGACGGCCGGGGCCGCGGCCGTCCCGCCGACGGTCCCCCCGCCGAGGGCCGCGGTGTTGAACTTGAAGCCCGGCGTGTTGCTTAGGCCGACATCGACGTTGAACGTGCGCACGGTAGGCAGCCGCGCCGAGCGCGCCGCGGCGGCGTTGTAGCCCTGCGCGACCGACTCCGACTGCTGGGCCTGGAGGTTATCGTTGATTTGCAGGGCAATGGCCCATGCCTCCGCAAGGGTCTCCCCGCGGGCCGATACGACCGGCAAGGCCAGCGCAATCGGCAGTACCAGCAAGATTTTCGCCATCGGTCGCCCCTCCTGGGCTCGATTGGTCGCGCACGGACTCCTCGTAACGAGTATTCGTACCGCCGCACGGCGACAATCGAGCGGGATTCCCCTGCTGCTGCGTCGGGCGCGGTCACGATCCCTCCGATCCCTTCACCGCCCACGACCGTCTTTCACCGCAACGCCGGCGCAATGTGACCGATCCCGATGCGCCAGATCCTTTTTGGCGGGGAGTGATCTTTGTCGTTTTAGCTCACTTACGACCTTGCCAAATCCGAAGAACCCAATCGTGCGAGGCACGCGAAGCCATGAGCAACCCGATGCTCCGGGCTCGTTGACAAGCCCGTGGTAAGTCACCGCTCCAGTGGGTGGTGGACTTGGCCCTCGCGTTTTGCGCCCTTCCCGATGACCAGGCGCGCGAGGTGCGCTGTGATCCTTGACGCAAACCGGCCGCCATGCGTCACCCGACGCCCTCTTGCCGCGGAGACTCCGGGCTGGCGGTTCGTGTTCGTGATCGCACTCGCTGCGGTGTTGTCGACTGGCGCGGCCAGGACGTATGAGGCGCCGGTGCGCATCGCCGCGCGCGACGCAGGCGATCGAGTCGTCGCGAGCGTCGGGCTGAGCCGGTGTGCGAGGAGCGTACTCTCACGCCACAGGCTCCTCCTCGCGGCGCGGATAGACCCAGGAGAGACCGCATTGCGGCTGGAAACCGCGCTTGTTGACGACGCAGGGGGCGACCCAAGCGTGTTGCTCGCCCTGGCCGAGCTGTGGTACCGCGCGGCCTTGAAACGGCGACACCACAACCCGGCTTCGGCGATTACTCCCTTGCGCGCCGCGGCCGCCGCCGCGGCGTTGGCGGCGGCCACGCCGGACGCGGAGTGCTGCGACCGCGCCGTCGAGATCCACAATGTCGCCGTGGCCCGGCTCCTCCGAATCGCACAGGACGAGCGCGCCTCCGGCGGCCGGTGCTGGCCGGGGACATTGGCCCGGTTCGGGGTATCGGCTGTGGGGGCGGATCCGTTCGTCAACCCGT
This sequence comes from Isosphaeraceae bacterium, assembly GCA_031291845.1. Lineage (GTDB taxonomy): Bacteria > Planctomycetota > Planctomycetia > Isosphaerales > Isosphaeraceae > DAIDJG01. The sequence goes on from JARLIH010000436.1 coordinate 17,144, forward strand.
GGCGATTCGCCGCCGTGGTGGTCGCCGATGATGTGCGGATTTCGGGAATGCGAGACCGGTTTCGGACGTACGGCCTGGGAGTTCCCGTCGTCGGCACGCGCTGCGTCGACCGAGGCCGCCCGACCGAGACGGACGAGCGGTTCTTCCCGACTCGGCTGCGGATTGCCGCCACCGTGCTAGCCGCCCCCAGTGGCGGGCTCGCAGGCGCGGCTTACCGCCTGTCGCCGCTGCGCTTGGTCTTCCACGATCCATTCCCGGTCGATTTGGTCCTGGCCGGCGGGCGTACCTTGCCGATGGCGACCGACCGCACGACACACCTAGTGTTGCAGGCGTCACAGGATCGGCTCCCGTCGCAAGCGATCCGCGGCGTGTTCGCTTCGGAGTTCGGGCCCGAGGTCGAGCCGGGCCTGTACATGCTCCGCCCGTACGCGCCGGGGAAGATTCCCGTTGTGTTCGTGCACGGCCTCGCCTCGACCCCGGTGGGGTTCGTGCAGGCGATCAATGACTTCGAGAACGACCCGGTGCTCTCGGCGCGTTACCAGTTCTGGGTCTTCATCTACCCGACCGGCCTGCCGATCGTGGACTCGGCCCTGCGTTTGCGCGAGGAGCTGGGCCGGGCCCAGGCGACGTACGGGGCCGATCCGTCCTTTCACCGGATGGTCATCGTCGGGCATAGCATGGGCGGCATCCTAGCCCACGTGGCCGTGTCGGATTCCGGCCGAAACGTCTGGGACAGCGCCCTGAGCGTGCCACCCGAGGCGTTACGTGCCTCGCCCGCGACGCGCGCCGCGGTCGACCGATTGCTGTTCTTCCACCCGCTGCCGTACGTGCGTCGGGTCGTTTTCATCGCCACCCCCCACCGGGGAAGCCGGCTCGCGAGCAACCCGGTCGGCGTCTTCTTCGGCGGTCTGGTCCGGCCGTCGGCCGAACAGACCGCGCGCGTCGACGAGCTCAGGGCGCTGAACGGTCCCGCGGTGATCAGGGATGAGAACTTCCAGGGCCGGTCGATCAACGCCATCGGCAACCTCCAGGTCGACAGCCCGCTTTTGCAGGCCATCGGGCGGTTGCCGGTAGCTCCTGGGGTACCATACCACACCATTGCCTTCCAGTTCGCCGGCCACGCTCCGGGCGACCTAGTCGTCCCGCTCTGGAGCGCCCACCTGGACGGGGCCGCGTCGGAGGTCATCTTTCCGGGCTTTCATGGCTCGGAACAGAGCCCAGCCTCCCTGGGTGAGGTGCGCCGCATTCTGCTGGAACACCTTGGCGGTCCCTGAATGACCAGGCCGCCGCTCCGTGTTCATGGGGGTAGATATCGCGCCCGCTTTCGGTTACTTGTGTGATTGCCAACAATTAACGAGGTTCGAGATGAACGCCGAAGACGTCGAGATCGGTACGAGCGCTCCCTTGGGTGCGACGGTCGATTCGGCCGGGGTCAACTTCAGCGTTTTCTCGAAGGGCGCGACGTTAATCGAACTGATTCTGTTCGACGATGCGGATGGCGCGAGGCCTGCGCGGATTATACCGCTCGATGCGAGCCGGCACCGCACCTACCACTACTGGCATGCGTTCGTCCGGGGCCTCAAGCCGGGGCAAGTGTATGCGTACCGCGCCCACGGCCCGTTCGCTCCGGAGCAGGGCTACCGGTTCGACGGCTCGAAGGTGCTCCTCGACCCTTACGGGCTCGCCGTAGCCGTCCCGGAATCCTATCAGCGAACGGAGGCGGGCCGGCCCGGCGCCGACGCGTCCAGGGCGATGAAGAGCGTCGTCGCGGACCCCGATCGGTACGGCTGGGACGGCGACAAGCCGCTCAGGCGTCCCTTCGCGGGGACCGTGGTCTATGAGCTCCACGTGCGCGGTTTCACCTGCCATCCCAGCTCCGGCGTGGCTCCCGCGAAGCGCGGGACGTTTGCCGGGTTGATCGAGAAGATTCCGTACCTCAAGGAGTTGGGTATCACGGCGGTCGAACTCCTGCCCGTCTTCCAGTTCGACCCGCAAGATACGCCGACGGGGCTCGTGAACTACTGGGGATATCAGCCGGTGTCGTTATTCGCGCCGCACCACGCCTACAGCTCACGCAAGGAGCCGCTCGGCGTCCTCGACGAGTTCCGCGACATGGTCAAGGCGCTGCACCGAGCCGGGATCGAGGTCATCCTGGACGTGGTCTTCAACCACACCACCGAGGGCGGGGCCCACGGGCCGACATTATGCTATCGCGGGCTCGCGAATGAGATCTACTATATACTTGATAATAATGGATCGCGCTATGTCGACTACAGCGGTTGCGGCAACACGCTGAACGCCAACCATCCGATCGTGCGCCGTCTGATCCAGGACAGCCTGCGCCACTGGGTCACTCATATGCATGTCGACGGGTTCCGCTTCGACCTCGCGTCGATCCTGTCACGCGACGAGTCGGGCCGCCCCTTGCCGAATCCGCCGATCCTCTGGGATATCGAGTCGGATCCCGTGTTGGCCGGCACGAAGCTGATCGCCGAAGCCTGGGATGCCGCGGGGCTTTATCAGGTAGGGACCTTCGTCGGCGATAGCTGGCTGGAATGGAACGACCGCTTCCGCAACGACCTCAGGCGATTCTGGAGGGGCGACAACGGCACGGTCTCGAACCTCGTGGCGCGGTTGCTCGGCAGCCCGGACATCTACGCGCACCAGGAGCGAGAACCAGAGAAGAGCGTGAATTTCGTCACGTGCCACGACGGCTTCACGCTCAACGACCTCGTCTCTTATGACCGCAAGCACAACGAGGCCAACGGCGAGGACAACCGCGACGGGGCGGCCGACAACTTGAGCTGGAACTGCGGCGAGGAGGGCCCGAGCGATGCCCCGGTCATCGAGAGCCTGCGCCGGCGCCAGTGCAAGAACTTCCTCACGGCCACGCTCTTCGCGGCTGGCACTCCGATGCTGCTCATGGGCGATGAGGTGCGCCGGACTCAGCACGGCAATAACAACGCTTATTGCCAGGACAATGAGATCAGTTGGTTCGATTGGCGTTTGCTCGATCGGCATGCCGACGTCCATCGGTTCGTGGCACTGCTCCTTGAGGCGTACCAGCGGCGCAGCGTCATCGTGGAAGACATCAACGCCAAGCTGACCCTGAATCAGGTGTTGCGTCGCGCGCGAATCAGGTGGCACGGCGTGACGCTCGATCAGCCGGACTGGAGCGAGCATTCCCACTCGATCGCTTTTACACTCGAAGGGACGCACGTCGAGTTCTGCGTCCACGTGATGCTCAATGCCTACTGGGAGCCGTTGACGTTTGCGTTGCCATCCGTCCCGGATCGTGAGCCTCCCTGGCGACGATGGATCGATACCGCGCTGGATGCACCCGACGACATCTGCGCGTTGGAGATGTCGAGTGCCGTGACCCAATCGTCCTACGCTGTCCGGCCGCGCTCTTCGGTCGTCCTGGTGAGCTGGCCCGCTTGAACCGAATCCCCTCACGCGACGGAGAACCAGCCCTCCTTCTGACCGATCTTTACTCCGGGAATCGGCAGAGCAGGCAACCCCGTTGCGGGATTCGCTGCGGCGGCACGACTTCGATCGGATAGCGATCCAGGCCCAGCCGCGGGATCAGCCACGAATTATCGTAGAGCGTCTGGTCGATGGGGCTTCGGATCATGAGCTGCCGCGCGATGTACCGACTCGCCGGCTTGCCGATGCGGATCAGCGGATAATGACCGCGGCCGAACTCGGGGTCCACCGCCGCGACGGCGTGAATGCAGTCGCTGATGAGTATGTTCTGCTGTGTGCTAACGGCGCGATACTGCGGGGCGCCGGTGGCGATGATCTGGTGGATATCGAGCGACCTGTCATAGAGCTCTTTACGGATGACGAAGGGCCCCCACATCGTGATGTTCTCGCGGTGGGCGAGGACGACGTTGAGTGTCTGGTAGAGGTCGAGGTTCACTCCCGGCTCGGGCCACGGCCGCAGGACATGGACCTCCAACGACTGGGGCAGCCAACTGATGGTGCGGACCTGGAGCGTGTGAGAGCGCGGGTCGGACCCCTCGCCGACGGCTCGGACGAAGGTCGCCCAGGTGTGAGTATTACGGAGGAGTTTTGGGTTTGACTGCGAGCCGAAGATCAGGACGTAGTAGTCCTCCCCACCCCAAGCCGCCTTCCCAGCCGACCCGAGCATGAGGACGAGTGCGGCGACGAGGCGCACCCAGGTTCTTCTGTCCATCATCTGGTCTCTCCTTCCCAAAAGGCCGCTCCCCAGAGCACAGCCATTCTGTATTGTCTGCTCGGTGTAGAAAACAACCGTGATCAATCGGCAAGTGCTTGCCGAATATGCATTCGATTCCAACAGAGTGGCCGTCGACCGAACTGGTTGGATGAGTCGAACCTTCGCAGTCCAGCCCGGCCCAGATTCACTGGCGGCCCATCAGGTCGAGCTTGACCCGGTCGGCCAGCGCCTTGTCCGTCTGCATGACCTCCTGTAAGACCGGGGAGGTCAGGACGTACGCCTCCATCGGCGTCTTGACCGTGACGGTCTCCTCGGCCCGCGCATGCGTAACAGCCGTGAGCTGACCGAAGATCTGGCCAGTGACCAGCGTGCGCGTCACGCCTTTGGCGACAGCTTCGGCTTCCCCGGTGTTGATCAGGTAGACACGATCCGCCTCCTCGCCGTCGCGTACGAGGATCTCGCCCGGACGGTGGATCTCGACCGTCAGCCGCTCAGCGATCCGAGTGAGGGTCGAGGCGCTCAAGCCTGCGCATTGAGGGAGGGTCTTGAGCATCTCGCAGATGTGGACGACGAGAGCCGGCCTCTGGTTCGAGATGATCCGGCCGCTGACGAGGTTGACGATCCGGTCGGCCCGGTCAAGCACCCGCTGATCGTGCGTCACGATCAGGACCGTAGTCCGCGCGGGGCCGGTGGTGAGCTCGTGGAGCAAGGTCAGCACCTCCTGGCCCGAGGCGGGATCAAGCGAGGCGGTCGGCTCGTCGGCCAGCACCAGCGCCGGCTCGTTGACCAGGGCCCGCGCGATCGCAATCCGCTGGTTCTGGCCGCCGGAGAGCTGCGCCGGGAGATGGTCGAATCGGTCCTGCATGCCCAGCCGGGTCAGGATCGCCTCGGCGCGCTGATTCATCTCGGCGACCGGCGCCGGCTTCAGCGCGGTGGCCATGCGCACGTTCTCGAACGCCGTGAGCGAGCTGAACAGGTTGTGGGCCTGGAAGATGAACCCGACGTTCCGGCGCAGCACCACCCGTGCGGCTCGGCTGAGTCGGACAACGTCGTGGCCGAGCACGCGGACCGCGCCCCGCTCGACGCTCCGCAAGGTGCCGATGACAGTCAACAGCGTCGTCTTGCCCGAGCCTGAGGGTCCGGTGAGGATGACGATCTCGCCCCGGCCGATCTCCAGGTCGACGCCCCAGAGCGCCTGCGTCCGGCTCGACCCTTGGCCATACCAGAATTCCAGGTTCCGGATCGAGACGACCGCTTCCTCGGTGGATGGGCCGATCAACCCGTCCGGGGGACGAATTGCGGTCGTTGGTGGGGTTGGCGTGGGGAACATCATCGGGGTGATCTCGCTCAATCAAACAGGGCCGCGGGATCCAGCCGCAACAGCCGACGCGCCGCCAGGACGCCGGCCAGCATGCACAGCGCCACGGTCAAGATCAGGACGACGGCGACGTCGACCGGCTTGAGGACCATACTCAGGCCCGTTTCGCCCTGGAGCCAACCGAACAGCCAATGGCTGATGGCCAAGCCGACCGTGAATCCGAACAGGGCCAGGTAAAGCGACTCGCGAAGCACGATCCGCAGCAGGGCCCAGTCGGTGTAGCCCATGGCCATCAAGGTCGCGAACTGGGGCAGGCGGCCGGCGATCTCGGCGAAGAGCACCTGGTAGCAGATCGCCAGCCCGACGATAAACCCCATTGCCACGCCGATATCGAAGACCACCCCGATCGGCGTAGCGTTCTCCCAGAAGTCCTGCTCTTTCCGGAGTAGCTCGACCTTGGTCAGCACGGTCAGATCCGCCGGGATCCTCCGGGCGACCGCCGCCTTGACCCGGACCAGGTCGGCGCCGGGCTCGACCCGTAGGATCCCCAGATCGATGGGTGTCAGGGCCCACGGCGCGGCCGCGCGGCGCGGGCAGTACCGTAGCAGATTCTGCTCGCTCATGATGAGCGTGCCGTTGCTTCGGAAGTCGGTCCCCAGCGCGAACCGGCCGGCGATCCTCACGCGACGGCCGTTGACCTCGGACTCGATGCCGGGATCGAGCCCGCCGTAAAAGCGAACTTTCGAACGCTCATCGGCCAGGGCCGTGTCCGGACGCTCCCAGGCCAGGCGCTGATCGCGGACCTCCGCGAGCCTGAGCACGTCGCTCCTCGGCTCGAAGCCGAGGAGGCGAATCGGTCGAGAAAGGCCGTTGAGCGGATTCCGCCAGAGCGACTCGCCCTCTGTGACCAGGTAGAACGGATGCGCCTCGGCCACCCCAGGCGCGCCTCGGGCCAGTTCGAGCCGCCCTCGCGGAAAGGGGACCGGCTCCGAGATCATGTAGCGCTCCCGGTTAGTCAGGAACAGATCGCCATCGATCGAGCGGATGACGGCGACCATATTGTCCAGCAGGGCGTTGCGGAACCCATTCTCCACCAGCATGAGCACGACCGCGAAAGCCGCGCCCGCGACGGAGCCTGCGAGCCGCCCCTTGAATTCCGTGAGGTTGCGCCAGGCAATCGGGATGACCCGCCCCGGCCGCCTCGACCGCTGCCAACGGTCCGTTGTGCTCTGGGGCACGCTCATCGGTGCACGCTCCGTCAGCTCCGAGAAACTCAAGCCGTCACCCCCAGCCCGATGGCCGTCAGCGGAAGAGGTCGGCCGGATCAGCCAGCCGGAGCTTCCGCAGGCTCAACACGCCCGCCACGAGGCTCGTGACGATCGTCACGACCAGCGCCGTCAGGAGGTTCTCTCCGGTCAACACCATCGGGATCCGCGCCAGCCGGTCCGTGATCCGGTAGACGACCGCCGCGAGCAGGACCGCGGGCAGGTAGCATCCCAGGGCGTAGAGCGCGGCCTGCGAGTGGATGATCCTCGCCAGGTCAAGCTCGGTGTGGCCCATCGCCTTGAGCGTGGCATACTCCGGCAGGTGGTCGCGGATGTCACCCGCCAGTGCCTGGTAGACGATCACGGCGGCCACGACCATGGTCAAGAAAACTCCAAAGGAGAAAATCTTGCCCGTCGCCGTTTGCCTCACCCAGTAGTCGCTCTCGATCCGGTAGAGGGCGCGGCGCGAGAGGACCTTGACGTCGGGAGAGAGGGCCCGCGCCAGACGTTCGGCGACCTGGTCCGGGTCGGCGCCCGGTCGGAGCGTGATCAGCCCGAAGTTCACGGAGTCATCGACCGAGGCGAGTCTAAACGATCGTGCGAAGTTGGACGCGGTACAGAGGACGGCCGCGTCGGCACCGAAGCTCCGCGTCAGGCTGAACGGCCCGATGATTTCGACCCGGCTCCCGCCCAATTCCCAGCCCGTGAACCGCGGCCATTGGTCCCAGCCGAAGTCGGCGTTCGAGCGATCGTTCATCAGGACCCGATCGGTCTCCCGGAGGCGGGTCCCGGCCGCCTCGATCTGACGGCGGATCGTATCGCGGAAGGGGTTCTTGTCCGGATCGATGCCCAGCACGAGGAGGGCACGCCGCTGTACCGGACGGGGCCGTTGCGCGCCCAGCCACCACCGGGCAAGGGCATTCGGGGACGACCCGGACTCGCGGTCCGGGAGCGCGGACTCGTCGGCGGTGGGCGGTGGGTAGGCCGGGCAACGCCAGAAATTCATCCGCGAGTACAGCGGTCGGGCCGCGGCCACCTCGGTCAGGGACCGTGCCTGCATCAGCCGTGCTCCCGGGAACTGCCCTGGCATATAGAATTGCTCGAATTGGGCCGACACCAGGGCGATGTCGAATTCCAACTGGTCGTAATTGAGTTCAGCCGTAATCCGAACCGCCTCGAGAAAGCCCAGTTCGAGCAGTACCATCACCACCGCGAGCGCCATGCCGACGACGGTCACGAGGCTCCGCTTCCCGCCATGGAGCACGTTGAGCAGCGCCAATGGCGGGCACGAAAGCCTGCGCGTGATCCGATACACGCCGTCCCTCATCCCACTGGTCCCCCGCTGCTGCCTCGGCCTTTGCGTGCTCAACGGCCAGGAGTTGTGCCCGGTCTGATGGACACCTCGACCTGCATGTTGACGAACCGCGCGGCCGGCTCCGCGGTATCGAGCCGGATCGTGACCTTCAAGACCCGGAGGTCTTGCGGCGCTCGTGGGTCGGCGTTGGGAAGCTGATTCCGTCCGACAAGGCGTCCGACATGCGTGACCTTACCCGGCACGGTCCTCCCCAGGATCGTGACCTCGGCGGCGTGCCCCTCCCCGACTTTCTCCGCGTCGGTTTGATCGACCTCAGCCACGGCAACCATCGCGCTCAGGTCCCCCAGCGTCGCGAGCGGCCCCGAGCTGACCTCGCCGCCATGGACATGCACCTCCAGCACCTGACCGGCGCCGGGCGTTCTCACCGTCGTGGCGTCGAGCGCTCCGCGGGCCAACTCGATCTGACGGTCAAGCGCCTGATCGGCCGGCCCGCCGTCGGCGAGCCCTTGGTCCTCGATCTTCCGCTTGCGTTCAAGCAGGGCCTCATCGGCCCGGCACTGCTCCAGCTCGAACATGGCTCGGTACGATTGGATTCGCACTTCATCGAGCTTCAGCAAAAGCTCCTCATGCTGGCGGGCGTCCTTGGGATCTTTGCTCAACAGATTGATGTCGCTGCTCAGGCGATCATCTTCGAGTTGGAGTGCCTTGCTGGTGTTGACAAGCGTCGCGAGCCGAATGGGTTGGAGCCGGTCCTCCCGCGCGCGTTCGACCGCAAGCTGATCGCGCTTCAGAGCGCGCTGGTGCCGCGCCTGGGCCTGTTGCGCCTCGGCGAGCGCAAGGCGGCGCCGGGCCTCGTCCTGACCCTCCAGGATTGCCAACGGCTGGCCGGCCTTGACCCCGTCGCCGACGGCAATCAGAACGCGCTCGATCCGGGCCCCGGGGCGCGCGCCCACGACGATCAAACCTCCGGCCGGCTCCAGGCGTGCCAGGGCATACACGCTCGTCGTTTGATCTTTCCGAGATGCGCTTCCGTCATGGAGCGAACGATTCGACCGCTCCTGGACCGACGCGGACCTGCTTTTGAGCCCGGCCAGAGTGCTCCAACTCCTCGTGGCGACGTAGGCGATCCCGATTCCGGCGGCAACAAGGCCCAACATTCTCACGACGCGATACATGGCGATGTCACGGCCCCAGTGTCCGATGGGTTCCATTTCGCATCTGTCGGCCGGGGAGCGCGCCGCGAGATCTGCCGAGACGCGCTAGTTCCTCGGCTACTTGGGCATGGAAGTTTTGGAGAAACTCCGCTCGGCGGCGATCTTCCATACTCCTGCCTCCAGCACGCGGATGACCACGGCTCGACCCTCGATGGGTCCCTGATCGTCTCCCAACCCCTTGATCTCGAAGTCCACGTCGGCGATGAGGAGGTCCGGCCGGATCAACCGGGCGTAGCGAACGGTCTCCGTGAGCCGGGCGTTCGGGCAAAGCATGAAGAAGGTTTCGAAGTCGCGCGTGACATCTTCCCGGCCCCGAACCAAACCCGAGTTGAGCTTCTCGATGTTGGCCCCCTGGAGGAATGCAAGGTCGCCATCCGACGTAAAATGGCTGCCGATCTCGTTGACCTTGCGTTGATTGAACGCTTTGACGAAGGCGTCCGTTTCTCGTGTTGCGATCGGAACGACGATCGCGGTGACATCTTCAGCGCGATCCTGCCCCCACGCCCCGAACCCCAGAATCGCCAGGATCGCCGCGCCGCAGACCACCGACAACGCGCGTTTCATCGTAGGCTCCTTTTTGCCTCACTCCTCAACCCACTTTCCGGGCAGGCTCAACCGATTCCGATCGGCGAGTTGAGCGCAACAAAAAACCCCGAGCCCGCGCAAATCCGCGGTTCGGGGCCATCGAGACCAAGTCGTCACCAGCCCATCAGGAGCTATGACTCTCAGCGAAGTATAAGGAGGGTTGCGCTGGCTCGTCAAGAGCCAAGGATCTGATAATCCCAGTTACGGCGGAGCCCGTATTGGTCAGGTCTTCGCGCGGCTGAGGGCGGCGGTGGCGGTCGACGCGAAGCCGGGGGGGAGCGATTTGGGGACCCAGACGGCAACGGTCTTACCCGCCCAGCCGTCCGCGTCCTCCATCCCGATGGCCACGTAGTAGCGCCGGCCCTGGGGGAACTCGGTGGAGCGTTTGGCCTGGAGGTCGACCGTGAACGAGAAAGTGAACCGGTTTGCCGTCACGTGGACCGGCGTGAAGATCCCTGTCGGATTATTCTGCCGGTATTCGTCCGTGACGTGAAACTGGCCGATCTTCGGGCCAGGTTCTTCGTGGAACGTGACCCGCGAGCCGTTGTAGTGGAACTCGATGGCCGTGCCGGAAATCTGGACCGGTACGAACTGGCCGTCGGGGGGCCAGAGGACCTGCGGCGTGACTTGGACGGTCTTGATGGAGAAGGTGAGCAGTTGGCGCCCCTCCAGCGCGTCGACTTCGGCCTGGAACCGCCGGGTTGACGGTCGTTGGCGCGTCTTGCCCTCGCGCCCTCGGCGCGGCAGAAAGGGGATCATCAGGACCTTCCTTGTTCAGTCCGGCCCGCGGCGCGGGGTCTGGCGAAACGAAATGGGTGCGCGACAGGGGGCCGGCGCAATCGGGCGCGGCGTGACGGGTTTTCCCGGTTTTCGCCGTTCTTGTAAAGAGCGATTTCCGCGCTCAGGCCACGATCTCGCGAATGACGTGGCCGTGGACGTCGGTCAGGCGCCGGTCGATCCCGTTGTGGCGGAACGTGAGCCGGGTATGGTCGATGCCGAGCAGGTGGAGCACGGTGGCGTGCAGGTCATAGCCGTAAGTTGGGCTCTCGGCAGCCTTGTACGACCATTCGTCGCTGGCGCCGTGGGTCGCGCCCCCTTTGATCCCGCCGCCGGCAAGCCACGAGGTGAACGTGAACGGGTTATGGTCGCGTCCCTTTCCCCCCTGGCTGCACGGCATCCGGCCGAACTCGGTCGTCCAGATGACGACGGTGTCTTCCAGTAGTCCGCGCGCCTTGAGGTCCTGAATGAGCGCGGCGGCGGGCCCGTCCATGCTGCGGCCCATGTCGCCGTGGTCGCGCGCGATGTCCTCGTGCGAGTCCCAGTTGCGGCGAGGGAAGCCGTTGTCCGCGCCGCTCCAGACCTGGACGAAGCGCACCCCGCGCTCGAGCAGGCGGCGGGCGATGAGGCAGTTGCGGCCAAAGTCTTCGGTCACCGGCTCGCCGAGCCCATAGAGGGCCCGTGTCGCCGCTGACTCGCCGGCCAGGTCAAGCACCTCCGGCGCACTCAACTGCAGGCGGGCCGCCAGCTCGTACGAGGCGATGCGCGCGTCGAGGCGCGAGTCCCCCTCGCGCGTCGACTGGTGCTCACGGTTCAGGCGGTTCAAGAGCGCCAGGCCGTCGCGCTGGCTGTCGGGAGTAAGCGTGGGGTCGTCGGGTGGGAAGAGGTCGAAAATGGGGTTCTTCGCCCCCGGGCGGACCATCGTCCCCTGGAATGCGGCAGGCAGGAACCCCGCGCTCCAGTTCCCCGGCCCGTTCGGCGCGAACCCGCGCGAGTCGGGCAGGACCACGAACGAGGGCAAGTTCTCGTTCTGGCTCCCGAGCCCGTACGAGACCCAGGAGCCCACGCTCGGGAACCCTGGCAGCACGAAGCCCGTGCTCTGGAGGAACGTCGCGGGGCCGTGCACGTTCGACTTCGAGATCATCGCGGGGAGGAACGCGATCTCGTCGACGCACTTCGCCAGTTGCGGTACGAGGTCGCTCATCCAATGGCCGCACTGGCCGTACTGCTTCCATCCCCAGGGGCTCTTCATCACGGCGCCGGGGACGCTCTGGAAGAGCTCGACCTTGCCGCCGGGGTCGAAGGCCTCGCCGTGCTTCTGGATCAAGAGGGGCTTGTAGTCGAACGTGTCGCACTGGCTCGCAGCGCCCGACATGAACAGTTGCACGACGCGCTTCGCCTTGGCGCGGTGATGCAGGCCGCCGTTGAGGTCATGCCGAGGGGTGGGGTAGTCATTTGCAAGGAGGCCCTCGGACCCGAGCAGGTGCGCGAGTGCAATACCCCCGAGGCCGCCCCCGAGTTCCCACAGAAATGCGCGACGGTCGACCATCGGGCGTTTCCTCTACTAATCGACAAAGAGAAACTCATTGGTGTTGAAGAGTAATCGGCATGCATTCGCCAGCCCGTATTTCTCAGCGTACTCCGCGAGGGCCAGCCGTTCCGCGGGCCGGGCCGGCCTGCCAAGCGCGAGTTCATACGCACTTTCGATTTGCCCAAGCGGGTCCGGCGACAACCGCTGCACCCGGCTCGCAAACTGCTTCGACTGCTTCACGACGAACAGGTCGTTCAGCATCGCCAGGGCCTGGAGGGCGGTGATCGTGGTGTTGCGCACGGGGACGTTTGCGTTCGGGTCGGCGCTGTCCATGCAGTCGAGGAACGGATTCGGCACGCTCCGCACGGTGAAGCGGTAGACCGTGCGTCGCGTTGCGCCGGGCAGGTCGAGGGCCTCGGGGGCGGTGTGGTCGTAGATCGGCGAATGGTCGTCCTTGAAACGGAAGAGGGCAAAGCCCGGGCCACCCATGGTCGGGTCGAGCGTGCCGCTCACGGCCAGGACGCTGTCGCGCACTTCCTCGGCGTCGAGCCGCGTCCGGTTCATGCGCCAGAGGAGGCGGTTGTCGGCGTCGACCTTGGCGTGGGCCGGGTCGTCCGACGATGCTTGCCGGTACACGGCGCTCGTGACCATCAGCCGGTCGAGCTGTTTGAAAGATTGGCCCCGGTCGCGAAAGGCGACGGCCAGCCAGTCGAGCAAGGCGGGGTGGGTCGGCAGCGAGCCGTTCCGGCCGAAGTCGTTGGGCGTGTCCACGATCCCCCGGCCGAAATGGTAATGCCACGCGCGGTTGACGATCGAGCGCCAGGTCAGGACGTTGTGCGGGCTGGCGACCCACTCCGCCAGCGCGGCGCGGCGGCTCCCTTCGTCGTTCGGGTCGGCAAGCCTGAACTCGGAGTCGAGCCCCGCCAGGCACGATAGGGACCCGGCCCGTGCTGCCTCGCCCGGTTGCTCGACGTCCCCACGGCGCAGGATGTGAATCGGACGCGGGGCGTGCGCCTGCAACGCGTAGACCAACTCCGTCGGGGGGGTGGCCTGAAGCTGCGTGTCGAGCGCGGCCAACTCCGCGGCGCTCGCGTCGCGCTCGGTACGCAGGGTCGGGTCGATCAGCGCGTCGAGCTGCCGTTTCCGCGCGCGCTCGGTTTCTCGGATCTGGTAGCGCAGGTCGTCCCGGCGCGAGGCCGTGGGGTCGTTCGCGGCCGGCCGGGCGTGGCGGCTCCCTTGGCCGTCGACCAGGTGCCGCGTTCCCCAGCGCCCCGCCTCGATCGAGTCGAGCGCCTGCACGGGCCGGCCGCGCGCGACGTTCTCGCCGCCCGAGATCACCTCCAACTCGGCGAGCGCGAAGACGTAGTCGTTCGTTCGCTTCCAGAGCCGCGAGGCGGCAATGCGCACGAAGCGCGCTGAGGGCTTGCCGGGACGGACGAGGAACGGCTCGTCTTCCACGTTGGGTGAGTCGGGGCGGGTCTCGTCGGCGACAACGGCCGGGCGCGCGAAGGTCGGCTCGTCGGCCAGCTCGACGCGAAAGGCGGTCGGGAAGCCGAAGCCGGGAGTGTCTGGGAAGTCGGTCGGCCGCGCTGGGACGACGCGAATCTCGTCGATCGGCAAGACCCGGCCGAGGTCGACCTGGACCCAGGCCGTGGCTTCGGGCTTCGGGTGAATGGCCGAGTGGTAGCCGTTGGTCGGGCTGGGCGCGCCGGCGGCCGGGGCTGGGGCCTCGGCGAGCTGACGCCGCAACGAGTGGAGCGTCTGATCGAGCGCGGTGACCTCGGGGCTCGAGAGGGTGTCGATCTTGCGGGCGACCGCCTGGACCCGAGCGGCTGCCTCCGCACGCTTCGCCACGACGGCGGCCCGCCGCGCCGCGGCTTCGGGGCTGGGGCGCGGGCGGTCGCCCCGGTCGACGCCGGCGAAAACGGCCTGAAGCCGGTAGTAGTCGCGCTGGGGAATCGGGTCGAACTTGTGGTCGTGGCAACGGGCGCAGTGGACCGTCAGGCTCTGGAACGTCGACATCGCGTTCGACAGCATGTCGTCGCGGTCGTTCAGACGGGCCTTGAGCTTGTCGACGGTCCCCTCGCGCAGCTCGACGTGCCCGACGAAGTCCCAGGGTCCGGCCGCGAGGAATCCCGTGGCGACGATCCCCTTCGGGTCGCCCGGGAAGAGGACGTCGCCGGCAAGCTGCTCGCGGACGAAACGGGCGTACGGCACGTCGTCGTTGAACGACCGGATTACGTAGTCACGATAGGGCCAGGCGTGGTCCCGGCGCTTGTCCTTGTCGTAACCGTGGGTGTCGCCGTAGTGCACGACGTCGAGCCAGTGCCGTCCCCAGCGCTCGCCGTAGCGCGGCGAGTCGAGCAGGCGATCGACGAGTTTCTCGTAGGCGTCGGGCCGCGTGTCGTCAAGGAACGCGGCAACCTCCTCAGGCGTTGGGGGGAGGCCATGGAGGTCGTAGGTCAGGCGGCGGATCAAGGTGCGCCGGTCGGCCTCGCGGCTCGGAGCGAGGCCCTTGTCCTCCAGCGTCTTCAGGACGAACGCGTCGATCGGCGTCCGGATCCAGGCCGCGTTCTTCACGGTGGGAACCGCGGGATGGGTGAGGGGCTGGAAGGCCCACCACGCCTGCCCCTCGAAACGCCGATCTTTCAGGACGAGCCCCTCGGGCCAGGTCGCTCCGTCGGCGATCCAACGGCGGATGGCTTCGACCTCGGGCTTCGCGAGCCGCTCCCCTTTTTGCGGCATCGCGGGTGGGTCGCCGGTGACCATTTCCAGGAGGAGGCTTTCGTCGGGCTTGCCCGCCACAACCGCCGGGCCGCCGTCGCCCCCCTTGCGGAGGTCGGCGACGCTCGCCAGCGACAGGTTGCCCTTGCGCGTCCCCTCCCCGTGGCAGTAAACGCAACGCTTCTCGAGGATCGGGGCGACTTGCTCCCGGAATTGCCCGTCGCCAGCTCCGTAGGCCGACGATCCCAGCCCCAACGCCAGCGCGACGGCGAGATGCTTTCCCATGATGACTGGTCTCTGGAGGAGTGCTCGGGGGGGCGGAGCCCGTCGATCAGTGAGACAGCCTGGCCCGAAAAGCGTTCACATCGGGGCACGTCGCGGCCCACTCGATGAGCTCATCGAGCCGGGCCTCGTCTTCGATCGGCTGGAGGCGGTCCTCGAGGTCGTTGGGGACGTTCGTGAAGCGCGCTCGCAGCACACTCAGGATGGCTCTTTGCATCTTTTCTGCGAACAGCTCCTGCAGGAACGGTAGCTCGAGCATGGAACCTTTCCCTCCCAGGATGGCCATCAACCGAGCGTCATTATAACGAAGCCTGGTCAGGATTGCCGTGACCGCCAGCAGATTGTCGTGTTCCTCAGGCGGCGATTGCCGGTCGATGCGTTCGCGGCACTCCTTGATGACCGGCTCCGGTGGGCCGTCGATGCGGGCGAGAGGGACCCAGGGGATCGCGCCCAGGTCGCCCGAGGTGAGGAGGTCTTCAGCGGGAATCGTCCAGAGCTCCACGACGCGCCAGTTCATGCGCCAGCGGGTCCAGCCACGCGGGCTCTCGAGTTCCTGAGTGTCCCCGGTTCGAAGGTTGCCCTTGGGGTGCAGGACCAAAGTGAGGACTTCGGGCAAGACCCGCCGGTCGAGGTAGACCAGGGCCATGTCGCGCAGGACTTGCTCCTGGAGGCGCTGGTCCGGAAAGGTGGCCAGCTCCAGGACGAACAGGTGCGGCTCGGGCTCGCCGGCCAGGGTCACCTCGACGAGGCCGTCGGGCAACTGCCGCGGCTGGACGACCTCGGCCTGCAAGGGCCGCCACGCGACGAGATTTCGCAGGCCCGCGATGCGCAGGATCGAATCGCCGTGGTGCTGGATGAGCCACTTGCTGGTCTTGTCGTAATCGTGCATCGAAGGGGTCCGCGCGCGTCTCGGCCGGTCGTCCTACGGCTGGGACAACGGCCCAATCGGCTGGAGGTTGGGGACGACCGTGACGCCCCCCTTGGTTCCGACGACTCTGTTAGTCGAGAGGATCGTGACGTTCTGGCTGTTCCCGATCGCGGAGTGGCCGAATGGCTCGCCGACGAGCGTCGTGTCGACGACGTTGTTGACTTTAACGAGGTTCAGGTTGCCCATGTCGTTCAGCACGAGTCCCTGCGCGTCGAGCCCCTTGAAGTACTGGACGTTCCCCTGCACGTCCACCAGCGCACTCCCCGCGAGGTTGGCAATGCTCGTCGACGCCCGCGCCGGCCCGTAGACGTGCTGGACCTTGATGGCCAGGCCCGGCGGCGCTGACGGCGCGCCGGAGTCGGGAACGCCGGCGGTCGTAGGGTTCGTATACGCCAGGTTTGTCCCCGCCGTAAACTGGCCGCTGACCTGGGTCAAGACCCGGGAGCCGTTGGCGCCGGGGCTATAGGTCAGAGTGATCCCGTTGTCGCCGCCGGACTCCGTGCCGTTCTGGCCTTGTTCGAACGACTCGGGGAGTTCCCGCAAATTGACCTGTGTGTCTCCCTCGATCGCGTAGAGCTGGACAATGTTGACGCCGGCCGTAAGGTTGATCTGGCCGCCGCTGACCAGCGTAAACGGTGTCATTCGCAGGGCGCCGATCGGGCTCATGCCCACCCCGGTCAGGTTCTGTGCCGACACGCCCGCCGGGAGGATGCTGCGCAACGGCGCGAAGCCGGACCCGCCGGAGGCGAACCCGAAGATCCGGGTGCCGGGGTTCGTTCCGCTATAGACGAGGTTGAGCGACCCGTCGGGATTGACCGTGGAGCCGGCCAGGCTGCCGATGCCGTAGAGGGTTACGATCACGTGGGTACCGTCGGGAGTCGTGTAATCGAGCCGCCGGTCCGCGATCGAGATCCCGTTCTGGCGGTCGGTGACGCGGCCATACGGGGCGACGAGGTTATCGTCCGTCGGCCCCGAGAAGAAAAGACTCAAGGCCAGACGGTCCTCCAGCCCTTCGATTGCCGGTCGAATTCGTCGCCTCGGACTGCGCGTGCGTTCCATCACGTTCCGCCCCTTCCTCGCTTCCGGGCTTCGCGGGTCCTGCTGGTTTACCGGGTTCCACCAGGTCTCCCTATTTTTCGGCATAATAGCCGCGGCGGTTCCAGTCTGATTTCTTGGCCTCGGACAGGGTAGGTGCGGTCGATGAGTTCGACGATGACCCAGGTGCTATCGCTGGTTGGTGCGGTGCTGATCCTGGTCGGTTATGCGGGCCACCAATATGCGGGATTGCGGAGTAATGGGGCCACTTACGCGCTCCTCAATACAGTGGGGTCCGTTTTGCTCGCGGTGACCGCGTTACGACCACTCAATATGGGGGTGCTGCTCATGGAGACGGTCTGGGCGGGAGTCAGCCTGGCGATCTTGGTACGTCTTTGGCGTGCCCGGGGCAGAGCGCTGAGGCGATAGTGCGGCGGCGTTGTCCCTGGCAAGCAGGGCGCGGGGCCGTTAAACTTTGTCGGTTCCCGCGTATCCCAAGACGCGGTCGTAGGGAAACGGGTCGTTCTGTTCCCAGATCCGGCAGAATAAGGAGATTTTCTGGTGCGCCGATTTGCAACGTTGACGCTGTTGTCCCTGGCGCTGGGCCTGGTCGGTCCCGCCCTCCTGGTCGCTCAGGACGACGCCAAGAAAGACGCCAAGCCCGTCGAGACCAAGAAGGACGAGGCCGCGAAGCCCGCCGAGCCCAAGAAGGACGAGGCTGCGAAGAAGGAAGAGCCCAAGAAGGAGGAGGCTGCGAAGAAGGAAGAACCCAAGGAGGCTCCGCTGCCGAGCATCCCTCCCGACGTTGAGGCAAAGCTCGAGAAGGCCCGCCGCGCCGTCGCCGAGGCGATCGTTGCCGCCCAGGATGCCGGACTCGTCGAGACGACGGTGACCCCGCCACCGATCCTGGAGATCCTCATCACCGGTCGCGCGACGGATGCCAGGCAACTCAAGAACCGGACCGGCGTCAGCCCCGAGGTATTCGGCGCCTGGTTCACCGGTCACGGGAAGCTCGAAGGATTCACTGCCCAGAAGGACGTGCGCATCGTCAATCCTTCGGAAGGGCTCTCGGAGCTGTACGCCCAGCGCGCCAGCGTCCTCGACCGGCATATCAAGGCCGTGCGCGACGCCAAGGCGGGCGACGAGGCCAAGAAAAAGGCCGACGAAGAAGCCAAGATGAAAGCCGCGGAAGCCAAGAAGAAGGCTGACGAAGAAGCCAAGATGAAGGCCGACGAGGCCAAGAAGAAGGCTGACGCCGAAGCCAAAATGAAGGCTGACGAGGCCAAGAAGAAGGCCGACGCCGAAGCGAAGAAGAAGGCCGACGCCGAAGCGAAGAAGAAGGCCGACGCGGAAGCGAAGAAGAAGGCTGACGAAGAAGCGAAGAAGAAGGCTGACGAAGAAGCCAAGAAGAAGGCCGACGACGCGAAGAAGGCCGACGAGGAAGCGAAGAAGAAGGCCGACGACGCGAAGAAGGATGAGTCGAAGGCGGATGATGCGAAGAAGGACGACGCGAAGACAGACAAATCCGACAAGTAACAAGTGTCGTCAACGGCACTTGCGGAAGTGGAGATACGGGCGACGGGGGGTCGATGGACCGCCCGCCGCCCGTTCTGTTCCGGGGCCGCGTCTGGGCCCGCATGAACATGGCCGTCAGGGAAGCCCGAGGCGCTTCCGTGCGACCCATTCGACGGTCAGGACCGCGAGGAACAGGAGAAGCATCACCGGGCTGTCCCAGAGCGGCGTCTCGACGCTGCGCGTGACCTGCTTCGTACGAGCACGGAGGAGTGAGGGGAGTGTCGCGGCCTCGTCGTCGCGGAGGACGCGGCCGCCCGTTGCGGAGGCAAGGCGCTCCAGGGGGTCCCGGGCCGCCGCCAGTTCGACGCGCTCACTCGTATCGCGGGTCGCGACCTCGAGAGTGGCCTCGGGGCGACGGCCGCCTTCGTCCAGGTGGAGCGCGGCGGCGAGCTGCGGGACATCGAGCCGGACGACGTACGCGCCGAGCGGGAGCGCTGGGGTCGCCGCCTCAAAGGTTCGAGGCTGGCCCGGGACTGGCCGCAACGGGACGACGGCGACCGCTTCGGTTTGCGGCTGACCGGCCTTGAATACTCGCGCAGCGATGAGCAGGTCGGGGCCGACGCCGGCGACGCCCTCGCTGATGCGGGCCTGGAGCCGGGCGTTGTCCCCCTCGGCGATCCGGGGGCGCAGGGGGCCGAAGCGCACGTAGGCGTTCCCGGCCGTCAGCTTGCCCGAGGCGGCCCAACGCACGACTTGCCCCCAGAATCGGTGGTGGTACGCATCGCCGACCCTGTGCCGCCACCGCCAGGTGCCGTCGGTGCCGATCCAGAGCACTTTCCCCAGGCCGTACGGCTGGACGGCGAGCACGGCGGCCGACTCGTCGTGCGCTGAGGCCAGAACGGTGGCCGCCGGCTTGGCCTTGCCGGTGAGAACCCAGGGGAGCCACGGCAACCCGGCCCAGAGCCGCCGGTTCTGTTCCGGCTCGGTCGCGAGCTGGAGCATCGGCCAAGCGTTGGGGTCGGACGCGGCGGCCGGCGCGGGGGCCAGCGCGACGCCCGGGGGGAGGCTCGGGTGCGCGGGGTCGGTGGCCTTGGGGTCGATGGGGGCCAGCACCGGATCGAGCACGGGGAGCAGTTTTCGCACCAGCTCGTTCTGCCCCTGGATCCCCGGCCAGTAGCGCGGGCCGGGGCTGACGACCAGGGTGCCTCCCCGTTCGGCGACGTAGGCCTCGAGACGCGTCCACGCGTCGCTCGTGAGGTCGGCCGGGTCGACGTCGCCGATGACGATCGCGTCGAAGCCGCCGAGCGGGTCGGGTTGCGTGGAGTCCGCTTCGGGCCGGGGGGGCAGCGCCTGTTTGTAGGTGAAGTTGCGTGTGCTCCCTTGGGGCGTCTCCGGCTGGTGGAAGACCACCGCGTCGAGACTGACCCGGGGGTCTCGCGCGAGCGCATTGCGGAGGTAGCGGAATTCCCAGCGGGCCTCGCCGTCAACCAGCAGCACCTTGGCCTTGTCGTCGGCCACCTGGACGGAGACGGTCCGTTTGTCGTTGTCGGGCCTCACGTCTCCTTCTTGGGGGGCAACGGCGACCGTCAGGGGGACCGTTCCCACCTCGTCCATCGGCACGCGGAAGGTAACGACCGGTCGGGCTCCCGCCTCGGGCGCCGTGACCGTCTGCCGCAAGGGGGACGCCCCCGGGCGCTCCAGCGTGACGGCGATCTCGCGACCGGCGTAGCCGTCGAGCTTCAGCACGGCCTCGATGCTCGCGACGTCCCCCTTGTAGACCCCCTCGGGCGCCTTGACCGCCGCGACAGCCGCGTCGCGCGGCGGGGTGGTCGCACCAACGAGCACGGGAAAGACCGGGACGCCGCGCGCGGCAAGGCGGTCGACCGTGGCCGCCGTCTCGCCCGGCCCGTTTTCCCGACCGTCCGTCAGCAGCACGATGCCCAGGATGGGCGCGCCGCCGGCTTCTTCCTTCAGAGCGGCGTCCAGCACCGGCCGCCAGTCGGTCGTCTGCAAGGCGGGGTCATCGGGCTTGGGGGCGGACTGGAGGCTTGCGGCGAGCGCGGGGAGCGTCGTGCGTGCGACGTCCCGCGCGAACGTGTATCCCTCGACAGCGTGCTCCCGAGACAGCTTCGCGACGGGCGACTCCGACCCCTCGATCAAGCGCCGGGCGACCTCGCGCCGGGGGAGGTTGTCGAGCGTCTCACCCGGGCTGAGGCGGAGCGTTGCCGCCAGCCGGGATTTGTCCTCGGCGGGGCGCGCCCGGTCGGCCGTTTCCATGCTTTCCGACACATCCACCGCGACGAGCACGCGACCCTTCAGGGTCTCGTGGAGCGTCCGTGCCGCGATCGGTTCGAAAAGTGCGAAAACGAGCACGGCCGCGGCCAGAAGGCGCAGACTCAACAGTCCCAACCCCGCCCGGCGCGAGACGAGGTGCCGCTCCTCGCGGTAGAGCACCAGCAGGAGGACCAGGGCCAGCGCCCCTGCCCCGATCCAGAACCACCCCAGTTGGCCGCCCGCCAGCAAGAGCCGCCGGCCACCGGCCAGGTCGAACGCCATCAGCCAGGCCCCCCGCGCCGTTACCCGGATACCGCGAGCATTGTAACAAACGTGCATCACGGGGCCGAGAGGGCACATTGCGGGCCCAGGAGGAGCGCGGGGCCTTCGGCACGCTGGGTGGCAAGCCCGGCGGCGGCCGTCCTTGTCTTTCCGGCCCCGCGCCGTCACAATGAAGTTGTTCAGTCGTCGTCTTTTACCTCAGGCTCTTCGCGACAGACGGCGGCGACTGGTAACGAGTGCTGCGTTGTTCTTCCTGCGCGGCTCTTCCCCACGCGATCCGGCGGGCTGCGCCCGACCACTCAGCAGGCCCAGTCGTCCGCCTTTCTCTCCCTCGGACGGGGCCCTTGGGGAACCGGGTGGCCTCGAGGTT
This sequence comes from Isosphaeraceae bacterium, assembly GCA_031291845.1. Taxonomy (GTDB): domain Bacteria; phylum Planctomycetota; class Planctomycetia; order Isosphaerales; family Isosphaeraceae; genus DAIDJG01. The sequence continues at coordinate 38,760 of JARLIH010000436.1, forward strand.
GCATTGCGCCGACCTTGCGGGTGGTTCCGTGGACCTCGTCGTTCTCGTTGCGCGAGACGGGACGCGGCAATGGAGATCTTCGTGGAGCCTTCGACCCAAACCGACGCGCCTCGGCCGATCGGCATCTCGGCAGTCCTCGCCAACAAGCGCCTCATCGGCGGGAGTGCCGTCGTCGTGTGCCTCAGCGCGCTGACGGCGGCCGGCTGGTGGCCCTTCGCGGGGGCAAGAATCCGGCACGAGTCCCGGGCTCAAAACAAGCGTCCGGCGACCGCGGCGGCTCCTGCATCCGAGGCTGCCGAGCAGGAGGACCGTCCGGCTTCCGTCCGGCTGAGCGAAGAGCAACAGAAAGCGATCGGGCTGAAGACCGTCAAGGTCACGTCCGGTTCGTCTTACGACGTGCTGACCGCTCCCGGCAGGATCGCTCCCAACGAGACCCAGTACGCCTACATTACGCCGCGGGCGGCAGGCGTGGTCCGCTCGGTCACGGCCCATGTCGGGCAGGACGTGAAGGCCGGTGACCTGCTCGCGACGATCGACAGTCCCGAAGTGGGTGACGGCCGCCTCGAGCTCTACACGCGCCTCCAGACACTCGACGTCGCAAGGGCCCAGGCGGACTGGCAGGAGACGATCTTTCGAAACACGCTCGAGCTGGTCGAGCGCCTGCGTAAGGGGCAGACGCCGGACCAGATTCACGAGGCGTTTGCCGACAAGGCGCTCGGCGAGAACCGCGAGAAGCTCATGACGGCGTACGCCCAGTACCGCCTGGCCGCCGCCACGATCGAGCGCAACCGCGACCTGTTCGCGCAGAAACTGATCACCCCGAAGCAGTTCGAGCAGGTGAACGCCGATTACGATGTGGCCCGTGCCACGTACCAGAGCTTGATGGACCAGATGGGCTACGGAGCGCGGCTCGCGAACGTCCGCGCGCAGCAGGCCAAGGACCAGGCCGAGACCGCCGTCCGGGCGGCCCAGGAACGACTCCGCATCCTGGGCGTCAAGCCCGACGGCACCGAGCCCGAGGTCGCGGGAGGGAAGGTGATCGGCGTGAATCCCGACGGCACCCTTTCGGGCCCCGGGTCGGATGCGTTGCCGGCGACGGTGAAGCCCGAAACGATCCTGCCGCGCGAGGGGTCGAAACGGCACGCCGTGGTCCAGCCGGTGGGGGCTGCTCCCGAACCGGGCGAGAAGTCGAAAGACAGCCCCGTGAGTTCGTATTCGATCTGGGCCCCGTTCGACGGCACGATCCTCGACCGCGAAATGATCGTGCCCGGCGTGGCCGTCGACAAGACCCACCGCATCTTCACGATGGCGAACCTTTCGAGCGTCTGGGTCGAGGCAAACGTCCATGAGAGCGACTTCCGCATGCTCGTCCGCAGCCGCGGCGGGAAAGTCCGGTTCCGCTCGCCGGCCTACCCGGACCGTGTGTTCGAGGGGGAGGTCATCTACACGGGCGACCTCGTCGACGAGGCGAGCCGGACGGTCAAACTGCTGGCGCGGGCGCAGAACCCCGACCGCGCGCTCAAGCCCGGCATGTTCGTCGCCGTCGAGGTCTTCAGCCCCGACGACAAGTCGGGCCCCCAGGTCCCGCTCTCGGCCCTGTTGACGCACGGCAGCCGCACCTTCGTTTACGTCCGGACCGGTCCCGACCGGTTCGCCCGGCGCGAGATCGAAACCTCGGTTCCCCACGGTGATCGTGTGACGGTCCGGGCCGGACTGGAGTCCGGCGAGGAGGTCGTCGCCGAAGGCGCGTTCAAGCTTAAGGCGCTGGCCGCCCAGACGGCGGGCGCCGAGCGCTGATCCGCACGGGGGGAGGACCGACGGTTGTTCGACCTGTTGATCGATTACTCGCTCAGGAGACGGGGCTTCATCCTCCTCGTGCTCGTCGCGCTGGCCGCCTCCGGCGTTTACTCGTTCATCCACCTGCCGATCGACGCGGTTCCCGACATCACCAACACGCAGGTGATGGCCCTCACCAGTGCCCCGGCGCTCGGGCCGCAGGAGGTCGAGCAATTCATTACGATCCCGGTCGAGAACGCGATGAACGGCATTCCCCGGATCAAGGAGGTGCGGTCGTTCTCGCAGCTCGGCATCTCGGGCGTGACGATCATCTTCGACGAGGGAACCGACATCTACTGGGCGCGGCAGCAGGTCGGCGAGCGCCTCGCCCAGGAGCGCGCGAGCATCCCCCCCGAGTTCGGCCAGCCCGAGATGGGACCGATCGCCACCGGCCTGGGCGAAATCTACCAGTTCGAGCTGCGCAACGCCGACGGCGCACCGAACCCGCGTAGCCTGATGGAGCTGCGAACCATCCTCGACTGGGAAGTGGCCCGCCGCCTCAAAAGCGTGCCGGGGGTGGTTGAGGTCAACGCGCTCGGCGGCGAGCTGAAGACCTACGAAGTCGAACTCGACCCCGGCCGGCTGCTGGCCCGCGGGATCGCGCTCAACCAGGTCTACGAGGCAATCCGGCGCAATAACGTGAACGCCGGGGGCGGCTACATCCAACGCAACGGCGAGCTGCGCGTCATCCGGGGGGTCGGCCTGATCGACAGCCTGACCGACCTCGAGGAAGTGGTCCTCGCGACGACCGACGACGGCACGCCGATTTACGTCCGTGACGTGGCGACGGTCCGGCTCGCCCCGGTGCTCCGTCAAGGGGCCGCGACCCGCGACGGCCGGGGCGAGGCGGTCACGGCCATCGTCTACCTGCTCGCCGGCGAGAACGGGCGCGTCGTCGTCAACCGGATCAAACGGAAGGTCCGGGAGATCCAGAAGGACCTGCCCGAGGGTGTCGAGATCGAGCCGTACTACGACCGCAAGGTGCTGATCCAGAAGACGCTCGGCACCGTCACGCAGAACCTGGCGGAGGGGGGCGTGCTGGTCGTGGCGGTCTTGCTCGTCCTGCTCGGGAACCTGCGGGCGGGCCTGATCGTTGCGCTGGCGATCCCGCTCTCGATGCTCTTCGCCGGGAACCTGATGCTCGGCTTCGGCATCGCCGGCAGCCTGATGAGCCTGGGGGCGATCGACTTCGGTCTGATCGTCGATAGCGCGGTGATCGTGATCGAGAACGTCGTCAGCCGCCTGGCGCATGCGAGCCCCGAGGAACGCGCGGTCGACGTGATCCGACGCGCCACGTTGGAGGTGCGTAGGCCGGTCGTCTTCGGCGTGGCGATCATCACGATGGTCCACCTGCCGATCCTGGCGCTGCAGGGCGTCGAGGGAAAGATGTTCCGTCCGATGGCGTTGACGGTGATCTTCGCCCTGACCGGGTCGCTCCTCCTCTCCTTGACCGCCACGCCGGTCCTGGCTTCGTTCCTTCTGAAACCGGGCGCTTCGGAACGCGATACGTTGCCGGTGCGGTGGGCGAAGCGGATCTACGAGCCGATCCTGCGCGCGGTGCTCGAACACCCCGTCGCCGTGACGCTCGCCGGCCTGGCCGCCTTCATCATGTGTATTCCGGTCGCGCTTGGGCTCGGCGGCGAGTTCATTCCGCAGCTCGACGAGGGGGACCTGATCATCTCCCAGACCCGCCCGGCGAGTGCCTCGCTCGATGAGGCGATCGCCGACGCCGGGCGTCTCGAACGTGCGCTCCGGGAGGCGTTTCCGGATGAGGTACGCACGGTCGTCAGCCGGATCGGCCGGCCGGAGATCGGATTAGAAGCGGCGGGCGTGAACCAGACGGACACCTGGGTCTTGTTGAACCGGCCCGACGATTGGGTCAAGGTCCACTCGAAAGACGACCTGATCAACGAAATCGACACGCTCTGCAAGCGCGTGATCCCGGGTACGTTCTACAGCTTCAGCCAACCGATCGAGCTGCGTTTCAACGAACTGCTCTCCGGCGTACGGGCCGACCTCGGCATCGGGGTCTACGGCGACAGCCTCGACGTACTCCAAGAACGGGCCGACGCTATCGCGGCGGTGCTGCGGGCGATCCCGGGCTCGACCGGGGTGAAGGCCCAGGCCGTGGGTGGCCTGCCGTTCTTGCGTATCGAGGTCGACCGGGGCCGGATTTCCCGCTACGGGATCGACGCCGCGGATGTGCTCGACGCGGTCTCGGCCCTGGGGGGCAAGATCGTCGGCCAGGTGATCGAGGGGCAGCGCCGGTTCGCGCTCCAGGTCCGGTTCGGGGCAAAATACCGCAACGACATCGAGACGATCCGCACCCTCAAGATCGCCGACCCACGTGGCCGGATGATTCCGCTGGAGGATCTGGCCGACATCCGTCTGGAGGAAGACACCTACGAGATCTGGCGCAAGGATCGCGAGCGGCGCATCATGGTGCAGTCGAACGTGCGTGGGCGCGACCTCGCCGGCTTCGTGGCCGAGGCCCAGCAGCGCGTCGCGGCGGGGGTGCCGCTGCCGCGGGGCTACCGGCTGGAATGGGGGGGGACCTTCGAGAACCTCCAGTCGGCCACGCGCCGCCTGGCGGTGGTCGTGCCGCTGGCCCTGGTCCTGATCTTCCTCTTGCTGTACTCGACCTTCCATTCGATCAAGCTGGGGGCGCTCATCTTTTTGTCGGTCCCGCTGGGTGCGATCGGCGGCGTGCTGGCGCTCTGGCTGCGCGGGCTCAATTTCAGCATCTCGGCCGGCGTGGGATTCATTGCGCTGTCGGGTGTCGCGGTGCTCGACGGCCTCGTGCTCGTCACCGCAATCCGCCACCTCATCGAGGACGGGGTGCCGGTGCGCACGGCCGTCTACGAGGCATCGATGTCGCGGCTGCGGCCGATCCTCATGACCAGTCTGGTGGCCAGCCTCGGCTTTGTGCCGATGGCCCTTTCCAGTGGCGCCGGCGCGGAAGTTCAGCGCCCGCTGGCGACGGTCGTCATCGGCGGGCTCCTCAGCAGCACGCTCCTGAAGCTGGTCGTGCTGCCGGCGATCTATCGCTGGTTCGACCCGGGGCCGGCCGTCGAGGAATCCCCGTAGGAGGCATGAAATGCATCGATTCCCATCGGTGCATTTCATGCACCCTTTAAATCATGGCAGCAGGCGTTGCCCGACCGCGGTGTTCAGCCGGAGCATGCTGCGGCGGTGCCGGACGAGCATGTCGCGGTACTGGCGGGCGGCCTCGTTGTATTCGCGCTGGGCGTTCAGGTAAACGATCGCCTCCTCTTCGCCCTGGGTGAAGAGGCGATAACCGTCGTCGCGCACGCGGGCCGCTGCCGGCAGGAGGCGACCTTCGATCCGTTCGACCGCCGCGCGCGTGAGCGCGTATTCCCGCTCGGCGTGACGCACCTCGTTGGCGACCTGCTGCTCGCGTTCGGCGAGCTCCACGTGCGATTGGCCGACGTTCACCACGGCGCGCTGGATGTTGCCCTGGTTGCGGTTGTACACGGGCAACGGGACCGTGACGCCCAGGGCCCAAGACGTGGCGCTCAACCGGTTGAAAGGGGCGTTGTTCTGGTAGGTGTAGGGCTGATAGAGCACGTACACGTCGGACAGCCGGTTCGCGCGGGCGAGCTTCACTTCGGCTTCGGCACGCTGGATGCCGAGACGGTAGGCGACGACGTCAGGCCTGGCGTCGAGGGCCAACCGCGTGAGCCCCTCAAGGGGCGGGGGCGGCGGGAAGGTGTCGCGGACGGACCCGCGGAGCCGAAGCGCCTCGGCCTCGGCGGCGGGCATGTTCAGGAGGACGCCCAGGTTGTGCTTGGCCGTGCGAAGGGTTTCGTCGGCGTCCATCAGCTCGACCTCGGCGGCCTCGAAGAGCGCCTCGATGCGCGCGACGTCGGCGGCGGTCCGGGTGCCTCTCTCGAACATGCGGCGGGTCCGGTCGAGCAGGATGGCGAGCCCCTGGCGCGCGGCGCCGGCAAAGCGGATGGTCTCGCGCGCGCCCAGCACGTCGGTGTAGGCCGTATACAGGTTGTCGATCTGGAGCCGGACGGCGTCCTGGTACTGCGCTTCCAGGACCCGTTTTGCGCGGCAGGCGACGAGCGTTCGCGCCTTCCTCTTCTGTGTCACGTCGAGCGGATAGGTGATGTTGAGGTCGTACTGGGTCGGTCCCCCCGGGCGCTGGAGCGAATACGAACCGTACGGGATGAGCTGACTGTCGGCGTAGAGGAGCGGGTTGGCGCGGAGGCTGGCGGTCAGGATGTCGGCCTGGGCCTGCGGCAGCTCGAATGCACGAGCGCGCAGGCCGAGGTTCTCGCGGGTGAGGCGCTCGATGGCCGCGTCGAGGGTGAGTCCGTCGGGCGGTCCTTCATCCTCGTGTCCGGCCGGGATCGCGAGCGGGCCGAACAAGGGGACCTCGCCCGGAGGCAGGCTGCCCGGCGCGGTGATTCCCTCCCGTTCCGGCACGCCCACGGGACGCTGACCCGGCTGAGTGATGGAGGACGGAACGCGGGGGGCGGACGGCCCGAGTCGTCCTCCCAGCGGCTCATCGCCGCCGACGGTCGCGCCGTCGAGGTGCCCCGAAAGTGCTCCGGGCGCCGGTCCCAGCATGGACCGCTCGCCACCGGGAGTGTCGGGGAGGTCAGACGGCAACGTGGGACTTTGAGCACGCACCGCGCGGGCGCACAGGAAAAGACAGACGACAAGGGAAAGCCGCCGGATATGAGACACCGCTCGGTCCCCTCCTGGGTCCGTCCCGGCCCGAGCCGTTCCGCCTTGGCCCTTAAACTTCCTGTTCCTCTGCCTTCTCATCGGATCGGAATGGACGTCACCTCCGAACCCTTCGACCTCGATCTTTGTCTAAGTGCCCCAAAGGCGCTAGAGTCGGCAAACTCAGCCTGGACCAAAAGCGACCGGCGAGCGTCCAAGAAAGGTCGATCAGGAACGTCTTCCTGTGTAGGATCAAGTGCACATTGCCACTCCTGGAACTGGAGGTGTCGCGATGAGGACGCCAGGCGAGCGACGTTGTGTATGGCTTCGAGCATGGGGTTACCTAGGCATCGGGTTGGCCGTCGGTGGAACGTCTCTGGCCCAGGACGCAGGTCGAGGGGCGTGGCCGGTTTTACCGGCGCCGGGAGCAGGCGGGCTGCCGCCCTTCGCGCAACCTCAGCTCAAGCGGTTGCGGCTGACGGCCGGTGTAACCCGGTCGTATGACGCGTGCCTCGTCAAAGCGCCGACGGTCGACCCCCGTTTCGTTGTGCAGGCCCGTCCGATGGACGAACCGATGGTCGCGCCGTCCCGCGTCGCTGGTTTGTACCGGGGCACGCTCGTGCCACGCCGCTGAGCGGAGGAGATGGACCGCGCCGATGCGGAGTGTCCCGCTCGGGTGGTCTGACGTCGACGCGGCCAACCTCGTGGACTGGTTCAACATCTACGTGTTGCCGGCGTCGTCGTTGGCTGCGGTGTGGGCCGCGTTCTGGAAGTAGCAGAACATAGGGCTTCCATCGTCACAGAAATCGATCGTTCGGGCGTCGCGATGCAAGCGGACTGATGAGGTTCCAACGTCGGTGCCCGCGTCTTGCCCCTCACTCGGCGCCGACTCTTATTATCGCGGATACCGCAGGGATTGCGACTCCCAGCCGATGCTCATGCGTCGAGAGCTCGGGAGCAGTGCCCGATAATTGAGAAACGTGTTGACTGGACCCTCAAGTGGGGTCGGAATCTCGTTGTTGCGGCTGCGAGATTCCACGCAAAAGGCACGTTCGAGGTTCAATGTGCGAACCGGCCATGCAGAGTTTGGGAACGTATCGGTGGTGTCGGACCGAAGAAGGCAGGATTTCGCCGAACCCGCCGCATCGACGAGGAAGATCCGGTAGCTCGTCGCGCCGTCGACTTCCGGATGGTCGTGATGATCACGGCGACGGCATCGTCGAGACCGTCCGCAACTTGAGCAAGGCGGAGAGTTGCGTACGGTATGCCTCTTCGTCGGGATTGAGTCGGATCGCCTCACGGATCTCGGCGATGGCGCCCTCGGGGTCTCCCTTCGGCCGGAGCAAGCTCGGCGCAATCAACTTCGGCGTTGTCGGACCGACTCGCGCAAAATGACTTGCAAGGCAAAGTGACCGGAGTGAAAAATGGCCATCTGTGAGAGCGCCTTATGGCGGCCAGACCGCACGGTGTTCTGTGGTCGCGGCCTTTGCCGTCGCCTGGCTCGACATGCTGCCGTGCAGCCCTTCGCCGCGAAGAGGATAGAGCCGACGCCTTGCCAGTCGCGGATGCGCGCAACGGAAAGGTTGAGCGAAGAAATCACCATGACGCAACTTGAGTGCTGTATACTGCAAAGGCCCACACCACGGGTGGCCGGGATGACGCCTCCCACAGCGACGACGGTCGCCTGGAGGTCAAGTTATCGTCTCCTGGCGCCTCGGGCACCAGCACCAACCCCGAAAAGCTCTTCGCCGCCGGTTGGTCGCCCTGTTTCCTCAGTGCGATGCGAATTGTCGCCGGCAAGAGGAAAGTCACGCTCCCGGCTGAGGTGGCCATCGACGCCGAGGTGGACCTGGGGACAACCCACGGCGCTTACGGCCTCGCGGCACGTCTCAACGTCAGCCTACCGGGCATGGAGCGTGAGGCTGCCCAGGCTCTGGTGGGCGCCGCGCACCAGGTGTGCCCGTACTCCTTCGCCACGCGCGGCAACATCGAGGTCGTGATCAACGTGGTCTGAAGGACGCACCAGAGAGACCTCGATGGAAGGAACGCATCATGGGAACCGAGGCGAAGACGGCCATCGTGACGGGAGCCTCGCAAGGCCTCGGAGCTGGCATCGCAACAGCTTTTCTTGACCGAGGTTACCGGGTCGTCGCCAGCTCGCGCCATGTCTCGACGTCCGGGGCCTTCTCACCGGCAGACAATCTGGCCCTGGTGGATGGAGATATCGCCGATCCGCAGACCGCGAAAAAGATTGCCGAAGCCGCCATCGGCCGGTTCGGGTCGATCGACGCTCTTGTCAACAACGCGGGCATTTTCTTTACGAAACGGTTCACCGACTACACGGCCGAGGACTTTCGTTCCCTGGTCTCGACCAACCTCGAAGGATTCCTCTACCTCACCCAACTCGCGATCAAGCAGATGGTGTCGCAGAAGACCGGTGGGAGCGTCGTGACCATCACGGCGGCGCTGGTCGATAACCCGATTGCGGGCATGACCGCCGCGGTCCCCATGATCACCAAGGGTGGACTCAACGCCATCACCTACCACCTGGCGATGGAGTACGCGCGGGAGGGCATCCGTGTGAACGCCGTCGCCCCTGGAGTTGTGGCCACTCCGCTCCACAAGAACACGCCGGCGGATGTCATGAAAACGCTCTCGCCAATGGGCCGTGTTTCGACCGTGAAGGAAATCGCTGACGCGGTGCTGTATTTGACGGAGGCCGAGACGGTGACCGGCGAGGTGCTCCACGTCGATGGCGGGGCGCACCGAGGTCACTGGTGATTCCATTCGGAGAAGGTCCATGAGCGTCAAAGCCTGGGTTGCAACGGCGGCGAAGCAAAAGCTGGTTCTCCAGGACGTTGACCTCGGTCCACTCGGGTCCGAAAACGTGGAAGCCGCGGCCGAATACTGTGGTCTTTGCCACTCGGATCTCTCGGTGTTAAACAACGCCTGCGACAACTCTCGATACCCTGCGATTCTCGTCCGCGAGGTTGTTGGCCGCGTCACGCTGGTAGGCGCCGCGACCAAGGAAGTGAAGTCTGGCCAGCGAGTCGGAGGTGGCTGGACCGCCGCGAGTTGTACGCACTTCCAGTGATGTGTTTCAAATCCAGTCGCCACGATCTAAGCGTGTTAGAAAGTTCTTCGGCGTTCGTGCCGGAGGACATTCTTGTTACGCAAACGCGTGTTGGTTCGTCGCGGCAGAGCTCATGGGGCGGGCTGGTAGATCTGGTCAACGGATGCTGCGGCGACGCCGAGTTCGTTGGCCACCGCGTCGACCGCGTGCTGGGCGACGTTGAGGTCTACCTGACCGTCGGAGGTGAAGTGCGGTCCAATGTAGCGCTCGTAGTATCGCTGAACTTCATCACGGGTCAGCCGGTCGAGGAACAAGGCAATGTAGTCGACGGCCAACTGAGGTTGTTCGGCGATCGTGAGAAGGGCTCGCTGGTTGGCCCGCACCAATGCCTGCAACGCTGGGTCGTCGAGCGGGATACGAGTGGGGTCCACGGCGATTCCCACGGTGGGGATCTGGAAGTGGTCGCCGACCCAGGAGAGGACCGAAAAGCCCTCCTCGCCGGCGACCTGTTCGGGCGCCAAGGTGCTACCCACGTAGGCCGCATCGATCGAACCGTCACGAAGGTGCCGCAGATCCATCTGGTAGTCACCCGGGGCTCGTACGACGCATTGCAGGTCGCGATCGGGGTCGAGACCGTGTCTGCGCAGCACGATCCGCGCGAAACAGCCGGGTGCGGTGTGAGGTGGGTGGACCGCCAGTCGGCGCCCACGAAGATCATCCATCGATTTCACCCCGCCACACCCGAGGAACCAGAACAGCGGACGATGGGTGTTGACGGCCAGCACATTCCATGGGATGCCGTCGGTCAGCCGCGCCAGCAGGGCCCGGCCCAAACCGATGGTTGCGCCACCACGCAGGCGCTCGGTCTCCCACCTGATTCCGTCGCGGACGGCGACGTGGACACCTTCATCCTCGAAATATCCCTCCTGATCGGCCACATACGCGATCAGTTCTTCGTGGATACCACGCCCGACGTAGGTCAGATCGATCGTGTGCATCGGTGGCATAGCCTTTCTACCAATCTCGGACAGTGCGATCGTGCCCGCTCCGTTCAGTCCATTGCAAGGCCTCCGTTGACCGGAAGGTAGTGGCCGGTGGTGAAACCGGAATCCTCACTTGCAAGGAACGCCACCGTCTTGGCGACATCTTCGGGACGGACCAAGCGTCGCATCGGCGTGGCCGCGGCTAACTCGTGCATCCGCTCGGCAGTCAATTGCTCGGTCACCCTGGTTCCCTCCACCGTGGCCGGTGCGACGAGGTTGGCGGTGATCCCGTGCGGTGCCAGCTCCAAAGCGACGTAACGTACGAACTGGTCCAGGGCCGCCTTGGCGGTGCCCAGCGTGATCATGCCATCACGCGCACGACGCGACAGCCCGGTACTGAGATAGATCAGCCGACCGTATCCGCGCGAAACCATTCCCGGCACAACGGCCTTCGTTATCAGGAACGCGGCTCGCAGCTCGCTGTCCAGCTTGCCGCCGAGCTGCTCCCAGCTCAGATCGGCGAACGAGGTGATGGCAAACGGCGTCATCGCATTGTGCACGAGCACGTCCGTCCCACCCCACCGCTGATCGATTTCATCGACCATGGCGGTGACGTCGTTCGGCACGGTGACGTCGGCTTTAATCGCCACGGCTTCGCCGCCGGCCGCGGCGATGTTCGCCACCACTTCCTCGGCCTGTGGCGCACTGGCGCGATGGTTCACGACCACCCGGTACCCGTGCTCGGCCAGAACCAATGCAGTTGCCGCACCGATTCCCCGGCTGGCTCCCGTGATCAGGGCGACACGTACCATCGTCCTTACCTCCTCCTTAGGACTGGCCTCTGTTCTGTCGAGGCCGCGGCGTCTGCTAACGATGACCAACAGGTATCTCATCGACTCCCGTGCTGTGCAATGGCCCAGAGGCGGAGGTCTCCGAAGAGTTGTGCAAGGGCGGCGGGCTGGTAGTGGGCGTTGAGGCCGCTGGGGTTGGGGAGGACCCAGGCGTGGCTGCCGCCGAAGGGGGCCTTTTGGAGGCCGACGCGGGCGCCTTTGATGCCGGAGACGACGCGGTAGGGGCCGATGCCGACGAAGGCGACGACGGTGGGGCGCCAGCGATTGACTTTGGCTTGGAGGCGCTGGCCGCCGGCGCGAAGTTCGTCGTCTGTAAGTTCATCGGCGCGGGCGGTGGCGCGTTCGACGATGTTGGTGATGCCGAATTTAAGGTCGAGAAGGAGGGATTCTTCAAAGGGTGAGAAGAGGCGCGGGGTGAAGCCGCCGCCGTGGAGGGCGGGCCAGAAGCGGTTGCCGGGGCGGCCGAAGTGGCGGCCGATGGCGGCGGTGTAGAGGCCGGGGTTGATGCCGGCGAAGAGGACGATGAGGTTTTTGGCTGCGAGATCCGGGACGAGCTTGTTGTGCGCGGCGAGGAGCTGGGCTTTGGTGGGTTTCCAGGGGATGGGCAATGTCCGATTCATGGGGTGGCGTCCCTTGAGGGTATTCCGTCCTCGGCCGTCGTTGACTTTTGTGGCCATAG
>JARLIH010000437.1 GCA_031291845.1 Isosphaeraceae bacterium
ATATTTCGATAACAAAAACAAATTTTACTTGGGGCGTTAATATTTTAAGCTGTTATTTGGGGGGTTTTTAAACCCCCCCCCTACAGGTGTGCGGCTTCGCCGCACCGCGAATTTGGCTATGCGAGACGCTAAACACGTACCCACGCAAAGCGTGGGAACGAGAACTCCCTCCGAATTTGGGCGGAAAACTCGTTGTGTAGATACCAATGCCCGCGAGGGGAGAGGGGTTTCGCGCAACACTTCTGGCCAGGAGGGTTCGACCGCCAAGCCCAACTTTTCATCACCCCACCGCGAGCGCTCCGCGATGAGCTGGGTGGCACGCCCAGAGTCTTCGATGGGTGTGGCGCACCCGTCTGGCGGCTCGACCACGCCCGCCGAAGACTCCGAGCGTGCCACCCAAGAGAACATCAAGACCCCGGCCCGAGGCACCAACTGCCACGTGTCTCCAAGAATTTGCTCCCGGTCCGCCCCGGCGAACGCTTACCGTCCATGGTGAATCGACACTGTTCGACCGAACCTGGCGCAAAGGGAGGAACTGTGATGCGGCCGGTGAAACGCTTGGTCGTCGTTGTCATCTTCGGAAGTCTCTGGCTGCCCGCGACATCCCGTGCCGTGCCTCCTCCGGAGCGATTGCAAGCGCCGGCGGCGGCTGCGGACGGAGTCCTTTCCTACGTCGACGGACTCGACGCGATCGAGGCGGGGCGGTTCGCGGACGCGCTCGCACCGCTCGGGGCCGCGATCGAGGCGGAAGAGGAGAACCCGAGCTACTACGCCGCGCGGGGAACGGCCTACCTGCTGGGCGAGAAGGTTGCCGAGGGGATGAAAGACCTGACGCGGGCCACCCGGCTCGACCCGAACCACAAAGACGCGCGGCGGATGCTCTCGTTCGGCTTCCGGATGCGCGGTGATGAGCGAAGGGCCGCCGAGGTCTACCCGCACTATTCCAACGACGACTGGGACCGGTTCCTGCTCGAAACGGGTAATTCCTACGGCCGGCTGGCGCGCGCTGGGGACCTCGCCGGGCGCAATCCGCAGTACTTCGCGGAGGTCCAGCAACAGCGTGCGTCGGCCCTGCGCAGGCTGCCTCAGATCGGCGATCGGTTCGCCAAGCTCCAGAAGATCGCGACGCCCGGCATCGCCCCGGCGCTTTACGCCCGCGCGGTGCGGCGGGTCGAGGCGAAGGACTGGGCCGGCGCGATCCCCGACCTCCAGGCCTATCTTGCCACCACGCCCGACGACCGGTCCGCGCGTTATTACTACGCGCTCAGCCTGCTCGGCCGGGGAAACCTCGACAGCGCCCGCCACGAGTTTACGAGCGTGCTCTGCTGGAAACCGGCCCTGGTTCCGGCCTACCTCGGTCGGGCCGAGGCGGCCGCGCGGCTCGGTGACGTCGCCCGGGCGAAGGCCGACCTGGCGGTCGCCGCGCAGGTCGACCCGACGGATTCCGCCCGGACTCGGGCCGCGGTCGAGCTTGAGGTAGCGAAGGCGGCACCGACGGCCGGCGATCCGGCCCCCTTGCTCGACGCCTTGCTGCAAGCCGCGCGGTCCAGGGCCCCCTGGGACGAGCTCGTCACCCGCGGTCTCGACCTCGTCAAGGCCCGAGACGCCAAGCGTCGCCGCGGCGACGAGCGCTACCAGGACCGCCGCCGCGTGCTCGAGTTCGCCGCGTTCGACGACCCGAAAAACCCCACGCGTCACTCCGAGCTCGGCCAGTTCTTGCTCGACGAGGCCGACGTGCGCGGGGAGTCGGTCGAACCCAATGGCGACTGGTCCTCTTACCGCTCGTGGACGAATGCACAAAAAGCGGCGGAGCTGAATCTGGCGAAGTCCTCATTGGAACGCGCCCTGATGCTCGACCGGGAGCACGTTCCCGCGCTCGTGGGGCTCGCCGCGCTCAAGATCCGCGATGGGCAGTGGGCCGACGCCGAGAACATCCTTCGCGAGGCCCTTCGGATCCGCGCTGATGACCCTCGGCTGCTCGAGCTGATGTCCCGGGTGATGCAGGAAGCGGCGGACCAGAAGCAGGCCGCCGCGAGCGAACTCCGGCGCGTCAAGACGTGGACCGAGTACGGCTTCAACGTCACCGTGTTTTACTCGCGCTACCCATCGCTGGCCGAACGCGACCGCGCCGAGCAGTACGACCAAATGTCGGCCAACTTACTCGCCCAGTATCGCCAGTACGTCGACGCCGCGATCAAGGCGTGCGGCGACTCGGCCGACGGGTTCTACTACCGCGGCATGTTCGCCGCCAACGAGGGCGATTACGCCGCCGCCCGGACGGCCCTCGAACGGGCCAAAGCGCTCGCGCCCGAGAACCTGAATGTCGGCTACCGCCTGGCGAACGTCTATGCGAAGCTCGGGATGGTCGAGCCGGCGACCGACGAGCTTGCCCGCGCCAAGAACCTGGAGACGACGACGGCGGGTCCCTACCTCCAGCGGGCATGGAGCAAGATCGTGAACAACGCCTGGAAGGCCTCGCGCACCGCGCTCGACCGGGCCAAGGAGTGGGACGCGGCCGACCCGCGCATCCCCGCCTACCTCGGCGTGATCGCCGAGGCGAACGGCCGCGCCGACGAGGCAACGGCGTGCTACCAGGGCGCGCTGGCCATCGAGGAAGCGGTCGCGCGGCTCCGCGGCGACACGTTGCAGCCGGGCGGCACAGGGCTCGCGCCCGCCCGCGTCTTCGGCTTGACCCTGGCGCTGCGGCTGAAGCTCGCCCGGCTGGTCGCCGACGCTCGGCCCGCCGAGGCCGTTGCGCTCTACCGGGCCAACGCCGCGCTCGAGCCCCGGATCTCGGAGTGGGAATGGAACCGCCGGCTCTCGGCCGCGATGCTTCCCGACCCCGAGGCCGACCCCAAGCTCATCCCGTCGCCGCCCCTGGCGATGGCCGTGATGATGCAGTCGCGCGTCCTCTGTGGCAAGTCGCTCATCGCGCTCCGGAAACCGCGCGAGGCCCTCGAACAGTTCGCCGTCGCCGTCGACTTCCCCAGCCGCCTGCGCCAGGGAGGCACCATCTACCTCGAGGAATGGCTCGAGCGCGCCCGGCTCGGGATGAGCGAGGCCTACTTTTACCTCGGCGATCGGGCCCAGGCCCACCAGTGGCAGATGAAGGTCCAGGGGCGCGACTTCAAGGACCCGATCGAGATCGAGCGGATGCGTGTCAAGGGGCTGCTCGGGTCGACCTCGCGGCTGAGGAGCCAGTGATCACCGCGGCGAGTGCGAGGTCACGACGCATGGCGAATCGGGATTCATATAAGGAACAGATCGTGTAGGGGCGGGTTTCAAACCCGCCCTTCTCTTCCCCTGGTCCAACACGCCGGTCACGCGACAGGAACCCATTCATCGATCTTGCTGGGCGGGTTTGAAACCCG
>JARLIH010000047.1 GCA_031291845.1 Isosphaeraceae bacterium
CAGCTTGGAGGAAGACCGAAATGGAGTTGGGTTCGAGTTGATCGTGATCGACACGGCTCCCGTCGGGAGCACCAAAGAGTTCAACCGGGAGCAACAAGGTCCTCCGTGTGCGCGAGTCCAGTTGGATGACAATGGGCAGGTGAGAATTGCTCTACGACACCCCATCATCGAGAGTGCGGAAGAGCCGTTTTGAAGCGCCCGGTGACAGGCTGTCGTGATGTTGGGCCGGCCATTGCCGGCCCTGCAGAGTTTAGCGCCTGACCTTCTCCTCGTCGGCGCCGCCCGACTGGGCGCGGATCACGAGGGTATCGCGCGACGCGTCGTTCGCGGCGACCTTGTGCCAGGAGCGCCAGGCACGGTCGAGCTCGCGGACGTCGGCGAGGCCATAGTGGGTTCGCGTCGAGACGTCCCAGCTATGGTTCAGGCCGTCCTTGACGAACTTCAGGAACCGCGGCCGGCCCCCCATTTCGATCAGGAAGCGCGAGATCGAGTAGCCCTGGCCGTAGAATCCCATGAGGTCGCTCGGATACTCCTCGATGCGGAAGAGCCGGCTGAGGGGCAAGTCACCGCGGCGCGCCAGCAGCTCGGCCACGATCTGATCGTGCCGGTTGCGCTCGCGCTGGTCTTCGCTCAGGAGCGACGCCCCTTCATCGGCCCAGCGCGGCATCGGGCCGCCGAAATAGGCGGCGAACACGGTGTGGGTCACCTCGTGAGGAATCGCCGACGCCAGTACTCGATCCAGGCGGCCCTCGACGGTCATGGACTGGTCAGTGACCTTGCCCCGGTTGAAGCCGAAGGATGTCAGTCCGCCGGCTTCTCCGCGGGTCAGGTTCACCTTGATCGGGCAAGGGGCGGGCCAGGCCGGCAGCTCTTGGCCGAGCCAGGCCCTGGCGATCGAGACCCGGCAGACCTCCGCGTGCTCGGCGATGGTCTTCGCGATCTCGGGTGTGCTTGCTTCGACAACGAAGTTCTTGGTGCGGTGAGACGCGCCGCCGAGGCACGGCAAGAATGCCGCAGCCAAGATGGCCACGATGCGGTGTTGGAGCGCGAGACGAACGCGACGAGCCTCCATGCTCTCGAACCCTCCTCTTGGGGCATGCGCCAACGAGGACCGGCACCCTCCCGGCCGTCCTTGTACTGGCTTTCGACGCGGCTGGGCCGGAACTTTATCAAAACCGTTACAACCTGTCGCCCCCGATTTCGCGACTTAAGCCGCAACGGTTTCCTTCGGCAGCGCGCCCACCTCCTCGATGAGCTCCGCCACACGCCGGCGGACCGATTCATCGAGCGATCGCAACGGAGCCGGGAGCATTCGCTCCAGGAAGCCACGATGCCGGCAGGCGGCTTCGAGGCAAGCCAGACCCGGCCCAAAACCCGTCAGACGCGCGAGCCGCGTGAACTGCGACTGGAGCCGGAACGCCCGTTCTGCGTTCCCCGCGCGTCCGGCGTCCCAAAGCGCGACGGCCAGCTCGGGGAACGGGTTCGCGAGGCTCGTCACGAAACCGTCCGCCGTCAACTCGGTCGAGAGCGCAATCAGGTCGTTGCCGTGCAGGTAGCTGAACCCCAGCTTCCTCCGCTCCGCGACCGGCCAGTCCAGGGTCCGGCTGAGGCTGGGGCTGACGTCCTTGCAGCCGACGATCCTCGGGTGTTCGGCGAGCCGTCGCAGGTGGTCGAAGCTGAGTTGGTTGCAAATCCAGGGTGCGTTGTAGATAACGACGGGGCGTGCGAGCTTGTCGGCGAGCGCGTGAAAATAGTCCGTGACCTCGGTCGGGGTCATGGGCTGGTACCAGGGCGGGAGCGCTGCGTAGTAGTCGTAGGGCAACTCGTCGAACATCCGCGCCCGCGTGAGCGTCCGCTCTGTCCCCATGTCCGAAACGTTCAGGACGAGGGGCACTCGCCCCGCCGCTGCTTCGACCACCGCCTGCGCGATCCCTCGCTGGCGAGAGTCGGGAATGAGGTCGAATCGCGCCGTCGTGCCCAGGGCCCAGAGACCGTGGACGCCGGCCTCGATCTGGAGCTCGGCAAGCCGCTTCAGCGCTCCGAGGTCGATCGTTTCATCGGCATTGAGCGGGGTCGGCAGTGGCGGGACGATGCCATGCAGATGGGGAAGGCCCATGGACGAGGCTCCGGGTAGGACGAAACGGGGAACGAAAGGCATTTGATCCGCAGATGAATGCAGATAAGAACTCAGATGTTCCGGCTTTCCTAATCTACGCGCATCTGCGTCATCTACGGCTGATTTCTTGGGTTAGTTTCCCTACGATCGGCGGATCGCCGCGAACGCCTCCGCCGCGGCCGAAACCGTGTAGTCGATGTCGGCCTCGGTGTGGGCCGCGGAGACGAACAGCGACTCGAACTGGCTGCACGGGAGATACACGCCTCGGGCGAGCAACTCCCAGAAGAACTGGCCGAACAGGCTCGTGTCGCTACGTTTTGCGTCCTCGTAGTGGTGCACGGCTTCCGAGGTAAAGAAGAGCGTCAGCATGCTACCGACGCGCTGGACGACATGGGGGAACCCCGCGTCGGTAGCAGCGCGGTCGAGACCTTCGGCCAACCGGGCGGCGAGACCGTCGAGCCTGGTGTAGGGAAACTCCTCGCGCAACGTTTCGATCGTCGCCAGGCCGGCGGCCATGGCCAGCGGGTTCCCGGACAACGTCCCCGCCTGGAAGATCGGCCCAGCAGGGGACACTTGCTCCATGATGGCACGCGACGCTCCGTAGGCGGCGGCAGGAAGTCCGCCGCCGACGATTTTGCCCAGCACGGTCAGGTCCGGGCTGATTCCATAGAGCGCCTGTGCACCGCCGAGCGAGAGCCGGAAGCCGGTCATGACTTCGTCGAAGACAAGCAGCGCTCCGTCTTTCGCGGTCAGCTCGCGCAGCAGTTCGAGGTAGCCCGGGCGAGGCGGGACGAGGCCCATGTTTCCCGCCACGGGTTCCAGCAGCACGGCGGCGATCTGACCAGGGAACTTCGCGAAGGTATCGGCGACGGCCGAGGCGTCGTTGAAAGGGCAGAGAAGGGTGTCGGCCGTCGCGCCTGGCGTGACTCCGGGGCTGTTGGGAGTTCCCAGGGTCGTCGCCGATGAACCGGCTTGTACGAGCAGCGCGTCGACGTGCCCGTGGTAATGGCCGGCCATCTTGATGATCTTGTTGCGGCCCGTAACCCCCCGCGCCAGCCGCACGGCCGACATTGCCGCCTCGGTGCCCGAGGAGACGAAGCGCACCATCTCGATCGAAGGCACCGTCGCGACGACCGCCTCGGCGATCTCGATTTCTCGTACGGTCGGAGCACCGAAGCTCGACCCGCGTTCCAGGGCGTCCGAAACCGCCTTTCGAACCCTGGGGTGTCCATGCCCGAGAATCATCGGGCCCCAGGACCCGATGTAGTCGATATACTGATGGCCGTCGATATCAAACAAATAAGCGCCTTCAGCCCGATCGATGAACGGGGGCTCTCCGCCGACCGCCCCGAACGCCCGCGCGGGGCTGTTCACGCCGCCGGGGATGACCCGGCAGGCGTGTCGGAAGGCCGACTGAGAATGAGGCAGCGAAAACTCGGGTTTCGAGAGGGCGGGGGTCGGGCTGGACGAAGAAGTCATCGAATCGATTCCACGCGGTTTATGGAACAACTCCCGAGCGTCACCCGTTTCTGAGCCAACGAGCCACGTCCGGGGCATGATACGTCAGGATCATATCCGCCCCCGCTCGTTTGAACCCCGTCAACGTCTCGAGCACGATCCGGCGCTCGTCGATCCAACCCTTCGCGGCCGCGGCCTTGACCATCGCGTATTCGCCCGAGACGTTGTACGCCGCGACCGGAACGCCGAACGAATCCTTCACGCGGCGGACGATGTCGAGGTAGGCCAACGCCGGCTTGACCATCACGAGGTCGGCCCCTTCCGCCAGGTCGAGCGCCACCTCGCGCAGCGCCTCGTCGCCGTTGGCGGGATCCATCTGGTAACTGCGCCGATCGCCGAAGCTCGGGGCGCTCTCGGCCGCTTCCCGGAACGGTCCGTAGTACGCACTCGCGAACTTCGCGGCGTAGGCCAGGATCGGGATGTGCGTGAAGCCAGCGCCGTCGAGACCGGCCCGGATCGCCTGCACCATCCCGTCCATCATGCCCGAGGGGGCGATCATGTCCGCGCCCGCCTGGGCGTGGCTCACCGACTGTTCGGCCAACAAGGGCAACGTCGCGTCGTTGTCCACGTCCAACCGCCCCGAGCGGTCGGTCAGCGGACCGCAGTGGCCGTGGTCGGTGTATTCACAGAAGCAGACATCCGTGATCACGTGCAGCTCCGGCGACTGCTTCTTGATCAGCCGGATCGCATCCTGCACGATCCCTGAATCATGCGAGGCCGCCGACCCGGTTGCGTCCTTGTGCTCGGGAATCCCGAAGAGCAGGACCGACGGGATTCCCAGCTCCGCGATTTCCGCCACCGCGTCCCCGAGCCGGTCAAGAGAGTACTGGTACTGCCCCGGCATCGACGCGATCTCCCGCCGCACGTTTTTGCCGTGATACACGAACATGGGATAGATCAGGTCGTCGACCGTCAGCCTCTGCTCGCGCACAAGGTCGCGCAGGCGAGGGTGTGAACGCAGGCGCCGAGGGCGGTGTGTGGGGTAACCAGAGGAGGGGGAGAAGACCATCGGTCGGATTCCTGCGGGGGGGGGCGTCGGCAAGCGTATGAGCGTTTCCGCCACCAGTTTAGCGTGGCATGACGGGCGCCGTCGAGACCGCGGTTGACCTTGACGGATCAGGCCAACTGGGATATGACCCGCCGGAATCCCTGTCTCGCTGGGCTCCCGTCAGGTCTCGGGAGGTGGATCACTGGTGTTCGCGTTCGCTGGCCTCGCCCTTCTGCTCGCGGCCGTAATCGGGCCGTCGAACGACCTCCCTGCGCACGGGTTGGTCGCGGTCGAGGCGCTGGACGTTTACGACGCGCCTGATCGTGTGGCGTTCCGCTCGGGCCGCTTGCGTCGGGGAACGACCGTGACGATTCGCGATGCCGACGACGACGGCTGGCTCGCGATCGACGCTCCGTCGAACAGCTTCGAGTGGATCGACGAGGCGGCGATCGACTTCGAGGCTGATGGGACGCAGGCGGTCGTCAAGGAGGTGCGCACTTCCGTCCGCTCGGCGATCACGGGTGCACGCGTTCCCGGGCCGGTCGTCGGTCAGAGGACGCGAGGGGACCATGTCCGTTTGGTCGACACTCCCGCGCTTCGGTTGCCCGACAGGGATGGCTACCACGTCTTTCGGGCGATCCTTACCGGGCCGGGAGAAGTGCGGTACGTCCGCGCGGATGGGGTCGAGCGGCAACCGAGGCAGACGTCTCCGCCGCAGGAAGTGCAAGCGGCATACCTTGCCCAGGCCCCCTCGGGTGACATCAAGAACGACCTCGCGCAGACAGAAGCGATGCACCGCGCGATTGTGCGCGGGCCGTTGGAAGAATGGTGGCTCGAGCCGGTGAAAGCGCGCTACCAGGCCCTGCTGCCGCGCGCGAACGATTCGGCGACGGCGAGCGTGATCCGGGAACGGCTGGCGGTCGTGGCCAAACAGGAACAGATGACGCGCGACGCGCTGACGTTCCAGAGCGTGCTCCAGCGCAGCCGTCTACGGGACGGAAGCCTGGCCGCCGTGCGGCGACGGCTCGCCGGCGTGAAACGAACGGACACTCCGTCGTTCGCCGCCGAGGGGTTTATCCAACCGTCGTCGCGGAAGATCGAGGGTGAAAAGGCGCTCGCCCTGATCGGCCCAGACGGCTTTGCGGTCGCTTACCTCCGCGTGCCGCCAGGCCTGGACACGCAGAGCCTGCTGACCCGGCGTGTCGGCGTCAAGGGAGCCACTCACTACGACGAGAAACTTCACGCCCGCGTGATCGCCGTCAGCGACATCGAGCCGCTGGAACGGGCCAGATAGCCGTTGCGGCACCGGCGTTCGGTCCGCTAGGTTGATGGTACCTCTCCCCGCCCCGACACCCCGAGAGAGTCCCGCCATGCTCGCGCTCCACCTGGCAACGTTCCGAATCAATGCCACGCCCCCCTTGGGGCACTCCCTTTGTGGTGGCTGGATCAAGCCGGTGGTCGGCGTCGACGACCCGCTTTCCCTGCGCGGGGTCGTGCTGCTGGGTGCGGACAAGCCGATCGTCCTCGCTGCGCTCGACTGGACGGGCGTGATGGACGAGTCGCACCGGCTCTGGGTCGAGGCCCTCGCCGACGCCGCGCACACGACACCCGACCGCGTCGCGCTCCATTGCGTCCACCAGCACAATGCGCCGTTCATCGATCGCGAAGGAAACGCGCTCCTGAAGCGAGCCGGCGTGGAGCCGCTGCTTTATGACGAGGCGTTCGTCGACGACTTGGTCGCACGCTCCGCCGCGGCCGTCCGTGAGTCGCTGACGTCCGCGCAGCCCATCTCGCACGTTCGGGTCGGTCGGGCCGAAGTGAAGCAGGTCGCCAGCAGCCGCAGGGTGATCGGGCCGGACGGCAAGATCAAGTTCTCGCGCACGAGTGCCACCAAGGATCCCGACGCGCGCGCCGCCCCCGAGGGTACGATCGACCCGGTCTTGAAGTCCGTCGGCTTCTTTCAGAACGACCGTCCGCTCGCCCGGCTCTATTACTACACCACGCACCCGATGAGCTATTACGGCGACGGACGCGTCTCGAGCGACTTCGTCGGGCTGGCCAGGAGCCGGCGTGACATGGACGAGCCGGACACGCTCCACGTGTACTTCACCGGCTCGGCCGGAAACGTGACCGCCGGCAAGTACAACGACGGAGCGAAGGCAAACCGCGCAGTGCTCGCCGACCGCATCCACGAGGGCATGCGCGCCGCGGACGCCGATGCCCAGCCGCGGGCCGTCGCGATCGGCACGGTGGCGTGGTCGACGAAGCCCTTTCGGTTCGAGCCACGCGAAGACCTCGATCTCGAACGCCTCAAGGCCATCGTGGCGAGCCCCAAGGAGACCGTCGTCAACCGGAACCGGAACGCGATGACCTGCGGGTGGCTGATCCGGCTGGCGACGAAGCGGCCGATCTTGCTCTCAAAACTGGAGCTAGGCCCTGCCACACTGTTGCACCTGCCGGCGGAGACCTTCGTCGAGTACCAGCTCGAAGCCCAGAAGTCGCGCCCCGGCACGGTGCTGGCAACGGCCGCGTATGGCGACGGCGGCCCCTGGTACATCCCGCTGCGGAGGTCGTTCGCCGAAGGGGGGTACGAACCGAGCGTCGCGCTGGTCAGCCGGGAGACCGAGACGGTGTACCAGAAGGCGATCGAGGACTTGCTCCGCACGTAGAATGGTGAGGTGGCGGATCGGCTTCCTTTGCACGTGGGTGTTATGAATCAGCGCGTGTGGCTCGCCCTCCTGACGGTCCTCGGTCTGGCAATGACCGGCCCCGCGCGCGCTGACGAAGAGCTGGAACAGCACCTCGCCGCGTTGCGCCGGCAGGTCGAGGACAATTTGCGCCCGTTGCCGGTCCGTGCTCAACTGGTGCTGGAGATGGCCGCCACGCTGGACCGTGCCGCGCAGAATGCGCCGACGGCCGACCAGCGACGTTCCGATTGGCAACGCGCCGTGGCATTGCTGGACGAGTTCACCCGGCTCAACCCGGGCCAGCCCGCCGCTCCGCAGTTCGAGGCGCAGGCGGCAATCTACCTCTGGGCCAAGGGCGTCGACCTTGCGCGCGAGGCCGAGATGTCGCTTCAGGGGAAGCCCCTCCGCGAGCAGGCCGTCAAAGAGCTCGATGGGGCCATCATCCGCCTCAGAAAGGTGAATGAGGAGATCACGGCTCCCAACGACGCGCTCGCGCAGAACGTGCGGTTCCGCCTGGCGCAGACATTGACCGACCGCGCGGGGCTTGTCGAGGGGAGCGTCGACGAGAAACGTCGCCGGGAGCGCGAAGCGCTGGCGGCTCTTGAGCCGCCGATCAGCGAGATGACGCTGCAAGGCTACGCCCACCTGCTGCGGGCGCAGGTCCTCGCCAGTCTGGATCGATTCGAGCGGGCGCTCGATGAAGTCGATGCGGCGGCAAAGTCCGAGCAACCGCCTTCGAGCCAGGAACTGGTCGAAGTCCGGACTTCGGTCTTGATCGGGCTCGCGCGGTTTGATGAGGCGCTCAAGGCGATCCAAAAAGCGGCAGCCGACACCGTTCTCAAGTCGTCCCTCACGGCGGAAGTGCTTCTGGCACGGCGCGCGAAGGCCACGGGAAGCTCCGATCGCGACGCAATCGACTCGGAGCTGTTCCGCGCCTTGCAGCCGTTGCGCGGATCGGAGCGGACCCAGGCGCGTCGCACGTTGATGAAAGCCGCGAAGCAGGTCGAAACGCCCGATGCCCAGGCGGGACCGGAGGCGTGGGAGGCGCTGGCGGACGGGGCACTGGCGCTGGGAGAGTTGCGGCGGGCCGGCGCGCTCGAGTCGAAAGCCGCGGACCTTGCTGGCGAGAAAGGGCCGGCGAAGCCAGCCCAGGCGATCCGCTTGAAGGCCGGTGCCATTCTGTACCAGGCCGAGGACTTCGCCGCGGCCGAATCGTTGCTGTCCCAGGTTTTCAACGATCCCGATTCGGGAACATCGCGCGCAAAGGCCGGCCTGTTGCGGGCCCTCGCGCGCGGTCGAGCGTTGGCGCTCGCAAGTCCAGGCGCGACGCGCGAGGCTTACCAGGACGCCTTGAAGGACCTGATCCGCGAGTTTCCCGACGATCCCCTCACAAGCGAGGCGCGTTGGCTTTTGGGCCAGCTTTCGTTTGCCACGTTGCAGCCCGACGAGGCGCGGGCGCAGTGGATGGCCATCCGGCACGGCTCGCCCCGCTGGCTGGAGTCTCGGCTGGCCGTTGCGCGGCTCCAGCAGGAAGAACTCGATCGGCTGGTGCTCGTCAACGATCGAGACCAGATGCGCGAGAGAGAACGAGCCGCCCGCAAGTTCGTCAACGAGAGCCACGAACAGGCGACCACGCCGGCCGAGAGGGCCGAGCTCGAGCTCGCACTGGCGCGACTCGACCTGACGGCCGAGGTGGGTAAGCCCGACGCCGCGCGGGCGATCTGCGAACGCATCGCGACCTCCGCCGTGACCAACGAGCTCCTGGGCCGCGCGCGGCTGCTGCTCCTGCTCGCGTTCGCCGAGCTGAATCGGTTCGTGGAAGCCGAGCGCATCGCCCACGAGCAGGCCGGCCAGCTCCCGCCGACCGAGCTGATCGAGACGGTCCGCTGGCTGGATCGCACCGCTTCAAACTCGGAATCGGAGTTGCGCCGTCGCCGTTTCGGTCTGTTGATGCGCGTGTTGCTGAAACCGATGCTGGAGCACGTTGACGACCTGACTCCGGCGCTGCGGTGGGAGACTCGGTTGCGGCAGGCCCGAGCGCTCCTGTTCACAGGGGACGACGCGGGAGCCCGCCGTGCCCTCTCCGAGGTGGCCAACCTCCCCGCCCGTGCGCGGGATGAGGACTACCGAGATCTCGCCGAAGCGTATTTCGGCCTCGAGGCCTACGAGCTGGCCATCGACGTCCAGCGTCTACGTGCCCGCCGTGGACGGACGGGCTCGCTCGCATGGTTCGACGCGCGCTACGGTCTCGCCCTCGCCTATTACCGTGCCGGCCGCGAGCACGAGGCGCGACAACTGATTGACGCGACGACGATTCTGCACCCGGAACTCGGCGGCGGCGAGCTGCGCGAAAAATTCATCCGCCTCCGGCAACGCCTCAACCCCGACTGATCGGGGAAGCGGTTTCACCACAGAGCACACAGAGAGGAAGACCGAGGAAGAGAGGAGAAAGCCCGAGGAAGCAGCAGAAGAGTTATCCGCAGATGAACGCAGATAAAATTCGGAGAGATCCTTTGAATTTCTCTATGTACGTTCATCTGCGGATAGTTCTTTTTTTGTCATTCTCTGCGGTGAATCTTCTTTTCTCTCTTCCTCGGTCTTCCTCTCTGCGATCTCTGTGTGCTCTGTGGTGAGCTTCTGCCCTCAATTCTGATCGATCCAGTTGGTCCCGCTGTTCCACCAAGGGGGCGTTGTCGTCTCCCGGAAGCCAAAGACGTTCGTCGCGCGGGTTGGGTAGATGACCGGCGACAATTCCGGCAGGTTCGGGTACGACGTTGCGGTTCCCTCCACGAGGACGGTCCTGCCGTCGTAGCCGCGTGCATAGGTCGCGACCGGCGCGGTGGTCGCGCGAAGCGCAGAGAGGGGGCCGTAGAGTGCGAGGGTCGTATCGCCGTAAAGCCCGATCGGCGAATAGCCGCCGCCCGCCGGGTAGTTGCCCCGCACCGTGATGTACGGCGTCGCGTAGAACGAGCCCAGGGGCGGTGGCTCGGGGCGAGGTTGGACCATCGCGGTGGGCACCGCGGCGGGCGCGGCGACCACCGTGCGATCCCTGCGCTGGAACCATTTACCCGCCTCGGCCCGTGGCGAGATTACGCCCCAAACAAACCCCGCAACCAGGCCAATCCCTATTCCCCGCACGAGCCGACGGTGCCGCAACATGGTGTTCGCCTCAAGGTGCCCGGACGTCCGAGGGTCCGTCGGACGATTGCCGGTCGATCTTGAGGAATTTTACCCCATTTTTTGGGGACGGCTGAAATTCCCACTCCGTGCGGGCCGGTCAACCGTGGGCCGCCAGCTCTTTCAAGATTCCGGGCAGCAGCGCGGGGTCCTTCTTCTCGAGCAGGTGGGCGATGCGGGATTCCGGAAACTTGAGCTTCGTCAACGATTCGGCGACCTGTTTCCACAGCCGATCGCGCTTCTTCCCCTCGGCCAGAAACAGGTCGGTCGCCAACTCGGCCAGTCGCTGGTACTGGATGCCGTCGAAGTTGTCGTAATAGCGCTTGATGATTTTTTGCTGATACGGCGAGTAATCCGCCATGAGTCGTTACTCCGATTCAGGTTTTTTGCGCAACTGCTTCGCGGCGGAGCGGCGGCTCTTGGCCTCGACACGACGGACTTTCGAGGCCAGCGTGGGCCTCGTGGGGCGGCGTGCCTTTGGGGGCGTAGCCGCGGCCAGGACGATGGCCCGGAGCTTCTCCAGGCAGTCTTCCATGTTCCGCCCCTGATCGCGGGTGAGCTGCGAGGTAACCAGCAACTCGCCCTCACCCGTCAGGCGAGACGCGACCGCTTGCAAAAGCCGTGCGCGAACGGGTGCCGGAAGGCTGGGAGATGCCGTCGCATTCCAGCGCAGCACGGCCTTGGAATTGACCTTGTTGACGTTCTGTCCGCCGGGTCCGCCCGAGCGTGCGAACTCCCACTGAAACTCGTTCAGCGGGATCGAAATCCGTTCGTTGATCTTCAACATCGCAGGCTCGTTTCCGCGGTGTGTCGCGACCCGCGAGGATTCGTCGGCGTTCATCAGCTCGCGCTACGGGCTGGAGATCCGCAGCTTGACGGTCCTGGCCGCAACTCTGCCGGCTTCATTGTAGCGGCCGAAGGCGCCGCCGCAATCCGAGGCGCGCGGACCTGGGAGCGTCAGGCCGGCCGATTGACGTGATCCAGAACCGTTCCGCTTGCTTCTCGTAGCCGCAGGGACGCGACAAGGTCCGCGTACCGGCCTCCCGCCAGTCCGTCCGCGAGCAGCGCGGCCCCTTGCGCGGCGTGCTTGACCCAGGCACCGGGCAAGGCGGGCAAGGGGGCGGTCGTTCCCCGGCCGGCCAGCGCTGCGCCGGCGAGC
>JARLIH010000438.1 GCA_031291845.1 Isosphaeraceae bacterium
CGACCCCTCGGGCGACGGCGTGTACCACGCCCACTTTTTGCCGGGCGCGCCGCCGCGCAATCCAGGCTTGTCCCCTTCCGGGAAGTTTGCCGGAACGACCGCATGTGCAGGGCGAACCCGATGATAAGAGACCCAGCGCGGGGCGTCAACGCGGCGAGGAGCGCCGCGCTTCGGCTTCGGCCAGGAGCGCGGCGACCGAGGCGCGCTGGGCCGTCAGCTCGGCCAGCTTGGCACGCTGCTGCGCAACGACCTCCGGCGGGGCCTTGCTCACGAACGACTCGTTACCGAGCTTGCCGTTGACCCCCGCGGCCTGCTTGTCGAGGTCGCCGAGCTGCTTGCGCAGGCGGGCCGCCTCGGCCGGCCAGTCGATCAGGCTCTCCAGCGGCAAGACGACCTCGACCTCGGCCAAGACCGCCACGGCACACTCGCCCGTGCGGTCGGCCGTCGGGGCGACGGCCACGCGCGACGGCCGGGTCAAGCCCTCGATGAACCGCGTCCCCGCCCGCAGCCGCGCGGCCACCGGTTCGGCCGCGACCAGCACCGGCTCGAGCACGGCCGTGTCGGGCAGCTTGCGCTCGGCCCGCAGGTTGCGGATCGCCCGCGTCACCTCTTGCCAGAGCCCGACGACCTGTTCGGCGTCGGCGTCGTGCCACGAGTCCGGGTAGGCCGGCCACGAGGCAATGCAAACACTCTCCGCGGCCGCCTCGGGCGCGGGCACCCCGCGCTCGGGGGCGAGCTGACCCAGGGCCTGCCAGACCTGCTCCGTCAGGAACGGCACGATCGGGTGCAAGAGCCGGCACAGGCCGTCGAGCACCGATGCCAGGACGCGCTGGGCGACCGGGCGGGCGGACGGGTCGCGGAGCCGTTCCTTGACCATCTCGACGTACCAGTCGCAGAAATCGTTCCAGGTGAAGTCGCGCAGCCGCTTCGTCGCCTCGGCGAAGCCGAACGTCTCGAGGTCGGCGGTCGTCGCCTTCGCGGTCTTCGACAGGAGGCTCAAGATCCAGCGGTCCTCGACCGGCAGCTCTTCCAGCCGGAGCGGCCCGGGCGTGTAGCCCTCCAGGTTCATGAGCGCGAAGCGGGCGGCGTTCCAGAACTTGTTGGGGAACGTGCGGCCCTGCTCGAACCGTTCGGACGTGTTGACGACCCGGCCGTCGGGCAGCTTCGCCTGCTCGACCGGCATCCGCAGGTCCTGCGTCTCGGTGGCCGCGAGCGCCAGGGTAAACCGCAGGGCGTCGGCCCCGTAGAGGTCGATGATGTCCACGGGGTCGATGCCGTTGCCGGCCGACTTCGACATCCGCTTGCCGTTGCCGTCCTGAATGACCGGGTGGATGAAGACGTCGCGAAACGGCACGTCACCCCGGTTGAACAGGCCGAAGATGACCATCCGCGCGACCCACAGCGTGATGATGTCGCGCGCGGTCGAGAGGACGCTCGTCGGGTAGTACTTCTTGAGCTCCGGCGTCTCCTCGGGCCACCCGAGCGTCGAATGGGGCCAGAGGGCGGAGCTGAACCAGGTGTCGAGGACGTCGGGATCCTGCGTCAGCGTCAGCCCCGCGCCGAGCGCATCAGGGGCGAGGTCGGCCTCACCGCAGACCAGCCACCCGCCCGCCTCGGCGCGTCGCCAAACGACGTCGTCACGGCCGGCGAACGCCCGTTCGAGGTCGGCCTCGGTCGCGTCGTCGATGTGCCAGATCGGGATCCGGTGGCCCCACCAGAGCTGCCGGCTGATGCACCAGTCGCGCTTCTCGCCCAGCCAGTCGAGGTAGCTCTTCGCATAGCGCTCGGGATGAATGTTCACGCGTCCTGACGTCACCGCATCCATCGCCGTCTGGGCCAGTCCCGCCTTCCCCTCGTGGTCGGCCATGCGGACGAACCACTGGTCCGACAGGTAGGGCTCGATCGGCGTCTTGCTGCGGTCGGAGATGCCGACGCGGTTCGCATACGGCTCGACCTTGGCGAGCAGTCCCTGGACCTCGAGGTCCTCGACGACCCGCTTGCGCACCTGCTTGGCGTGCAGCCCGGCGTACGCCCCGGCGTTCTCGTTGTACGTGCCGTCGGGGTTCAGCAGATTGATCATCGGCAGCTTGTGCCGCAGCCCCGTCTGGTAGTCGTTCGGGTCGTGCGCGGGGGTGACCTTGACGCAGCCGGTGCCGAACTTGGGGTCGACGAGGATCGGGTCCGCGATGATCGGAATCTGGCGGCCGGTGAGGGGCAGGTCGACCATCTTGCCGATCAGGTGCTTGTAGCGCAGATCTTCGGGATGAACGGCGACGGCGGTATCACCGAGCATCGTCTCGGGGCGGGTCGTGGCGACGTGCAGCGCCTCGCCGTCGCTCCCGGCGACCGGGTACTTGATCGTCCAGAGGTGCCCCTGGCTCTCGATGTACTCGATCTCGTCGTCGGCGACCGCCGTGCGCAGGTGCGTGTCCCAGTTCACGAGCCGCTTGCCGCGGTAAATCAGGCCCGCCTTGAAGAGGTGGAAAAACGTCTCGCGAACGGCCCGCGCACACATCGGGTCGAGCGTGAACCGCGTGCGTTCCCAGTCGCACGAGCAGCCCATGAGCCGCAGTTGGCTCAGGATGCGCTTTTCGTACTCATCCTTCCAGGCCCAGATGCGCTTGACGAGCGCCTCGCGACCGAGGTCGTGACGCGTCTTCTTCTCTTCCTCGAACAGCCGCTTCTCGACCACGGCCTGCGTGGCGATCCCGGCGTGGTCGGTCCCCGGCATCCAGAGGGCGTCGTACCCCTGCATTCTGCGCCAGCGAATCAAAATATCCTGGAGCGTATTATTGAGCGCGTGCCCAAGATGAAGCGCACCCGTCACGTTCGGCGGCGGGATGACGATCGTGTACGGCGGCTTGGGGCTGGCGGGGTCGGCGTGAAAGTAACCCTTGTCGAGCCAGAAGCCGTACCAACGGCGCTGGGCGTCCTGGGGGTCGTACTGCTTCGGGAGTTGTTCGGCGATGCTCATGCGACTTCCAACTTGGGGATTCACCGCCAAGACGCGGAGAAGAGGGAACGAACCGCCAAGACGCCAAGTGCGCCAAGTGCGCCAAGGTAACACGCGGGGGAGAGAGTAAAGACGGGGAGAAGCCGAATCAGAAGGCTCTGAAGCAGGTTGAATCAATCCACTCTTACGAGTTCACAATTCATAATTCTTCCGACTGCCTTTCTCCCTCGCGTCTTACCTTGGCGCACTTGGCGCCTTGGCGATTAGTCTCTCTTGCCTGTCGGCTTCTTCGCGGTTTGCGTCCTTGGATAATTTGTGTTCGAATGCGTCCACCAGCGCCAGCCAGCTTGCCTCAATCACGTTCTCGGAGACCCCCACCGTCCCCCAGAACGAGTCGTCGTCCTTGCTCTCGATCACGACCCGCACGCGTGCGGCCGTGCCAGCGCGGGCGTTGATCACGCGGACCTTGTAGTCGACGAGTTGCATGCGCTTCAGCCCGGGAAAGTGGCCTTCGAGCGCTTTGCGAAGGGCCCCGTCCAGGGCGTTGACCGGCCCGTCCCCCTCGCTCACGGTGTGCTCGGACTCGCCGCCGACACGGAGCTTGACGGTGGCCTCGGTCACGGGCGCGCCGTCGGCGTCGACCGAGACGGCCACGTGGTAGCGATCGCGCTCGAACCAGGGGCGGCGGCGACCGGCGAGGCGCTCGACCATGAGAACGAACGAGGCCTCGGCCGCCTCGAACTGGTAGCCCTCGTTTTCGAGGTCTTGCACGCGGTCGAGGACGCGGCCCATCAGGTCGGCGTCGTGCTCCAGGCCGTACTCGCTCAGCTTCTCGGCGATGTTCGACTTGCCCGAGAGCTCGCTCACGAGGACCCGGCGCTCGTTGCCGACGGTGCTCGGGTCGATATGCTCGTAACTGCTCGCGTTCTTGCGGATGCCGTGCACGTGCATCCCCCCTTTATGGGCGAACGCGCTGGCACCGACGAACGCCTGGCCGGGCCGGAAGTTCATGTTGGCCGTTTCGTAGACGTAGCGCGAGACTTCGGTCAGGTGCGCGAGCTTGCCGGGGGGAAGCACCTCGTAGCCGCGGAACTTCAGCGCGAGGTTGGCGATCACGCTGCAGAGGTCGACGTTGCCGCACCGTTCGCCGATGCCGTTGATCGTCCCCTGGGCCTGCCGCGCGCCGCGCTGGATGGCGACGAGCGTGTTGGCGACGGCCAGCTCGCAGTCGTTATGCG
>JARLIH010000439.1 GCA_031291845.1 Isosphaeraceae bacterium
CGAGCAGGTCGAGCCCGCGCATGTTGTCCCAGACCGCCTTGAGCGAACCGCTCTCCCAGCCGAGCGCTTTGAGGTCGGGCTGGTACTTGGCGAGTAGCGGGTAGTTCGGCGCGAGCGTGACGTACCCGCGCTCGGCCAGCTCGCTGGCGTAGCTGCGGTTCGGCCGGCTTCCCAGCCCGACGACCGTGCCGTGCCCGACCACATTGTCTGTACCGTGCAGGCAAAGCACTGCCGGAAAGCGCTTGCCGTCGTTCCGGAGCGCGTCCTTCGGAACCAGCAAATACGCCGGCACGCGCGAGCCAGGTTCCGACGCATACGTGATCAGCCGCCGCACGTAATGACCACAGTCGACCTCCTCCTCAACCTTCACGTCGAGCGCGCAGCGCTTCTCCGACCCCGGCAGCCGCCCCATCACCGCCTGGACGCCCGCGAGGATCTCCCCGCGCCTCTTCAGCCAATCGTCCGTCGTGCGGACCGGCTGCGTCTTGCCGTCCGGCCCGCGATAAACGAGCAGTTCGTCACGTGGCAGCCGCTCGTCGGCCGCAGCCGCAGCGCTCCACGCGACGGCCAGGATCGCAGCCCCCACCCACGTCAGAACGACCGGACGTCGTTCTCGTACCATCGCCATCAGATGCATTGCAGCGGCCCCCGATCGACGGAAACAACCACCCGGAACGACCCGGCGTTCTGCCGTCGACGACAGTATACGCGCGGGGCGAGGCGCAAGCTGCGCCCGAGCGCGGGGGCCGCCGCGTGACCGGGCGCGACCTCAGCTCGGTAGGACGATTTGGAGATTCATGATCAGCCACTTGTCACCGTCCTTGACCCGCACCTGCACGAACGGCAGCGCATCGCCCTGCGTGACGTCGAGGGTGAACTTGCCGTGGATGATCAGCACGTCCGTCCCGACGAACCGCGCGTACTCGACCACGTTGCGCGACGTCGTCCCGGGCTTCCGGTCCTTGAACAGGTCCTGGTAGAACCGTTCGATGGACGTCCGGCCGTGCGTGTTCTCGGCCTTGAACCGCCCCGTATCTTTGTCCTTGCTGATCAGGCTCAGCTCCGCTTCTTCGACGTACGTCGCGGCCATCGCGCTGGCATCCCTCGTATCGAAGAGGGCGGCGCCCTTCGTCAAGATATCCTGGGCCAGAACCTTGGCCTCCGCTTCGGCGTCCGCGGCGGACGCGACGGCCGGCAGCAGCAGGGCCAGAGCGAGAAATGCGTAGCGGATCATGGGTCAACTCCTGGAGAGAGGTTGCACGTTGACGGACGTTTCACCGCCCCGGTTTCCGGGTCGATCTGGAGACCGAGGTCTTCGTCATCGCGCGTGTAGAAGTAGAAACCGAACATCATCTCGTCGAACGTCTGGTCACCGTGGCCGACGGTGGCTTTCGGGTCAGGGTTATAGGGGTTGAAGTCGGAATTGTCGAAGTGGGCGAGCACTTCGAGCTCGGTCCCCTTGGGAAACTTCCGGGCACCGGGCGTCCAGCGATACGACTGTTGCCAGTCGAAATTGTAGTTGGGCACGAGGAGCAGCGTCTCCCTCGCGCCGTCGGGATAACGCGCGAGAAACGTGATGTCCTTGCCGCGGACGTGCATGTGGGTGAAGAGGCCGACACCCGTCGCGTCGAATTCCAAGCGGCGATGCGCCCCCACGGGGTGCGCGGGGGCGTGCGGCGGAATCTGGAAGCGCGAGGTCGTGACCTGCTGGTGATAGAGCCGCTTCCGGACGGGTGAGCGCGGGAACTTCAGGCCAACCGACAGCCGCGCGCGCTCGGGCTTCCCGGTCGTCGTGAAGTGACTCTGCAGGCCGATGACGCTGCCTCCAGGGATCAGGAACGCCGTCCCCTCGTCGAGCACCATCGGGTCGCCCCCGGGGACTCGACCCGTGATGAAGTTTTCATCGCCCGGACGTTCGCCGACCTTCATGAACGCGAGGTTCGCGTGATGCACGACCCGCGGATTGTCGGGCAGGATCTCGACGGCCTGCACCCACGTGTCATGACGAAAGACGTACGGCAGGACGGCGTAGCGGTAATCCACAAAGCCGGTCGCGGGGATGTTCTGAGCCAGGAGGGTGGTCGTCACGAGGTCGGGCGTGCCGATCCGCCAGCGGCCTTCCGAAAACATGCGCGCGGGGGGCTGCTTCGTGAGGTCCCCTTTGTGCATTCCCCCGTGGACCCAGCGCAGGACCGTGTCGCGTTCGCCGTCGTCGAGCCCTCGGCGGTTGGCGAACTCGCCATGCCGCGCGCTCCCGTACCACGGCGGCATCCGCCGGTCCCCCACGACCTCGGCGACCATCGCCCCCTGCGAAGCGACGTCACGATACGTGACCAGTGAAAACGGGGCCTCCGTGCCGGCGTGATGGCAATCCTGGCAGTGTCTCTGCACGATCGGCGCGACGTGCTCGGCGAACGTCGGCGCCGGCCCCGCCGGCTCGGGCGCGGGCCCCGTGATCAGACAGCCGTCGACCGGCGTCGACGCCCGCGCCACCGCGCGGCCCGCCAGCACGTCTTCGAGGGCGTCGCGCAGCGGGGTCTGCGTCGCCACCGCACGCTCGCCCCCGACCCGGAACCGGTCGTCGATCCGGCCGCGGTAGCGTATGCGTTGCTCCCCATCGAGCACGACGACCTCGGGCGTACGCTTCAGACCCAGGGCCGACGCACAGCCGCCTTCCACATCCTTGACGAACGGGAACGCCACACCCGCCTCGACGGCCTGCGCGGCCATCTCGGTGATCGAGTCCTCCGCCCCTGCCCCGACGTTCAGCGCGAGGAACTGTACCCCCCGCTCGCGGTACGCCCGCTCCAGCTCCGCGAGGACCGGCAGATAACGCGCCACGACGGGACAGGTCGTGTTCGTCGCGATCACCACGAACGCCCTCTTGGGTCCGAAGTCGTCGAGCGTGCGCGTCAGGAAGCGGATGTCCTTGAACTCAAGGCCCTGCACGCGCTGGCCGACGGGCGGAGCTTGGTCTCCCTCGGCCGCGCGGACGCGGGCGAAGCCAAGAGCGGTCAACAGCGCCATACCCCACAGCGAACATCGGAACATCGTTGCCTCCCGCCCGAATGCCGTCCTACCGAGGAATGTGTTCCGGCCAGGAGCGCCGAAAGTTTCAACAATCGCCATCCGCACGGCAACGAAGAGGCCGCCCGAGGCGAGGCGAGGCGGTTTCCTGGTCCCATATTCCGTCGGGGCGCCAACACGAGACAAGGGAACCCCATGGACCTTCTGACGGTGATTGTGGTTGCTCTGGTTGCGATCGGAACCTGTAGCCTGCTCTTGAGCGGATGGCGCCGTCGCGGCGCCGCTCCCACGAGCGGAGAGCGCATCCGGAGGGGAACGGGACACGCCTTGCTCGGGCTCCAGCAGTTCATCGAGCCAACCGTCGAGCATGTCTTTGAGGTGGAAAACCGCGAGCACATCGCCGACGACGAGCACGAGGGCGACGAAGACGATCCGGAAGCGATCCAGGCGGACCTCGCGGCGAGCCTGGCGCGCAGCCAGATCGATACCGAGGAAGTTCGGCGCCACCTCGCCGCGGCGGCGCGAGCGGGGCTCGACTGGCACGCCGTCTACGACCAAGCCGTACGGGACGAGCTCGGCGCCCGGCCGTTCAAGGCGCCGACGATTCCACCAGCCCAGAGGGTCGCGCCGAGGGAATAAGGGGGGGGCGCCACGAGAAGATCACGCCAACACCTTCTCGACGACCTTCCCGCGCACGCCCGTCAGGCGTTGGTCGAGTCCCTGGTAGAAATAGGTCAGGCTCGTGTGGTCGAGGCCCATCACGCGCAGGATCGTCGCGTGAAAGTCCGAGATGTGACATCGCTCTTCGACCGCATTGAAGCCGAGCTCGTCGGTCGCGCCGATCGCCTGCCCCCCTTTGACGCCGGCGCCGGCGAGCCACATCGAGAACCCAAACGGGTTGTGGTCCCGGCCGGGCTTGTTCAGCCCCTCGCTCGTCGGCGTGCGGCCAAACTCCCCTCCCCAGATGAGCAGCGTCTCGTCCCACAACCCCGTGCGTTTCAAGTCCGCGATCAGCCCGGCGATCGGGCGGTCGGTCTCGCCCGCGTGCAGGGTATGGTTGGCAACACAGTCGGAGTGACCGTCCCACGTGTCCTCCAGGTGGCCCCCGCCGGAATAGAGCTGGACGAACCGGACGCCACGTTCCAGGAGCCGGCGCGCCATCAGGCACTTGCGGCCGAAGTCGCGAGTTCGGTCGTCATCCAGGCCGTAGAGCGAACGCGTCGTGGCGTCCTCGCGGTCGAGGTCGACGACCTCGGTGGCCGAGACCTGCATCTTGTACGCCATCTCGTACGACTGGATCCGAGCGGTCAGCTCCGCCTGATCGGACCGCGCTGCGCGGTGCTCGCGGTTCAGCTCCTGGACCAGGTCGAGCGTGTGCCGCTGCGTGTGCGGGCTGACTCCGGGCGGCGTCGCCAGGTCCAGCACGGGCGAGCCCTTGCCCCGGAAGAGCGTTCCTTGATACGAAGCGGGCATGAATCCCGCCGTCCAGTTCGACGCCCCACCGATCGGTCCCCCGCGCGGGTCGGTCATGACGACGAAGCTCGGCAGGCTCTCGTTCGCCGAACCCAGCCCATAACTGAGCCACGACCCGAGACACGGCTTGCCGATCAGCACGCTCCCCGTGTTCATTTGCAGGCAGCCGGAGGCGTGCGCGGCGGTGTCGGTGTAGAGCGACCGGATCACGCAGAGGTCGTCGGCGAACTTTGCCGTGTGGGGAAACAGGCTGCTGATCGCGAGCCCGCTCTGCCCGTGCTTCGTGAACGGGAACGGCGACCGCATCAGGCGTCCCACGGGCCGGCCGTTCGACCCGATGGGCGTCTTGCCCTGGTACGCCGTCCCGTCATGCCGGTCGAGCGCCGGCTTGGGGTCAAACGTATCGACATGGCTCGGTGCCCCGTTCATGAACAGAAAGATCGCGTGCTTGGCCTTCGCCGCCGTGGGCCTGCGAGTGCCCTTGTCGGCCGCCGCCCGAGCATCGGCTCCGAAGAAGCCTTCGCGCGACAGGAGGTCAATCAGCGCGAGGCCCGCGAAGCCGCCCCCCGCGTTCCAGAGCAGCTCGCGGCGCGTGGGACCACGGTGGAAGAGGCCTTGAGTCGGCATGCGATCCGTTCTCATCGAAGGGTCTCCGGGAGGGGACTCAGATCCGACTCAGAATCGCGCGAGCGCTGGCCAGTGAGTGTGCGGCTGGTGATCGCGGGTGGCACGCCCGGAGCCTGCGACGGGCGTCGTCGACCCGCCCTGATCGTGCGCCACGCCCGTCGCAGGCTCCGGGCGTGCCACCCAAATGACTCAATCCGGATACACGAACTCATTCGTATTCAATATCGCTCGGCAGAACTGCTCCAGCGCCACACGTTGCGCGGACGAGGCCGTCACCCCCTGCTCGCGCGCGATACGCGCGGACGACTCCTCGAGGAACCGGAGCGTCGCGGCGCGTTCCCCATCGTTCGGTGGCCGGGCCAGTGCCAGCAGGAACGCACGCTCGATTTGGCTCACCAGACCGTTGCCCGCTTCGCGCTCGAGGCGGTCGGCAAAGTACCGCGCCTGGTGGTTCACGAAGTCGCTGTTGAGCAGCGTCAGGGCCTGAGGCGCGACGGTGGTGATGTTCCGCTTCGAGGCGGGCCGCGCGGTGTCGCAGAAGTCGAGCACCTCGAGCATCG
The DNA here is from genome assembly GCA_031291845.1 of Isosphaeraceae bacterium. Classification (GTDB taxonomy): domain Bacteria; phylum Planctomycetota; class Planctomycetia; order Isosphaerales; family Isosphaeraceae; genus DAIDJG01. Next base: position 5,688 of record JARLIH010000439.1, read on the forward strand.
GCACGGGGAGCGAGCGCTTCACGAACGCGTAAACCGACCGCCTCGAGGCCTCGGGCTCGGCCGACGGCTTCCAAGCCTTGTCGGGGTCGCTGTGCCCTTCCAGGGCCTCGCGCGGAATAGCGGGGTACATGCTCGGCCCGTATAACCTGCGATTGAGGCGGCCGCTCACGGCGAGCATCGCGTCACGGATGGCCTCAGCGTCGAGCCGCCGGTACCGGCTACGCCAGAGGAGACGGTTCTCGGGATCATCCGCGGCATGCGCAGGGTTGCCCCGCGTGCTCATGCGGTAGGTCTGGCTCGTCAGGATCAGCCGGTGCAGCGCCTTGATCGACCAGTCGTGGCGCACGAACCAGCCGGCCAGCCAGTCGAGCAGCTCGGGGTGGGTCGGCAGCTCGCCCATCGTGCCGAAGTCGCCGGGCGTGCGGACCAGCCCCTCGCCGAAATGGTGCTGCCAGACCCGGTTGACGATTACGCGGGCCGTCAGCGGGTGGTCGGGCCGCGCCAGCCAGCGCGCCAGTGTCAGGCGCCTCAAGCTGCTGCGCTCCCCCTGCGCGGGGAACGCCACGGGCGTCGCCGACAGGACCGCCGGCAAGCCGGGCGCGACTTCCTGCCCCGGCGACGCGGCCTGCCCGCGCAGCAGTAAGTAGGTCGCCGGTGGTGGGAATGACGTCTCCTGAAACACGTAGGCCGACGGCAGCCGCGGCGCTTCCGCACGGAGCCGAGCGACCGCACGGGAGTCGACGTTGCGGGCCAGGGCATCGGCGAGCCAGAGCGCTCCGCCGTCGCCGCCGGCCGAAGGCACCGGTCCGAAGACGCCGGCACGACGGGCGGCGATGCGGGACTGAAGCGCGGCGGCCAGCGCGTCGCGCGCGGCGGCCGCGCGCACCTGGTCGGGCGAGCCCGCCGGAACCTCAAGCTCCGTCCGTCCATTCTGGGGACGCTTGAGCCCGTTGA
>JARLIH010000440.1 GCA_031291845.1 Isosphaeraceae bacterium
ACAACATGCACGGGCTCGACCTGCTCGAATCGCTCCCCTACGTGAAGCCCGGCGGCTTCGGGGCGATCGGGCACTCGCTCGGCGGGCACAACTCGGTGTACACGGCCGTCTTTGACGACCGGATCAAGGCTGTCGTGTCGAGCTGCGGGCTGGATTCGTACCTGGACTATTACGGGGGAGACGAGAAGGTCTGGCTGCCGGAGAAAGGCTGGACGCAGACGCGCTACATGCCGCGCCTGCGCGACTATCGCGGCCGACTCGCCGAGATTCCCTTCGATTTCCACGAGCTGATCGGTGCCCTGGCGCCGCGGCACGTGTTGATCATCGCGCCGGCGAAGGACCACAACTTTCGGGCGGGCAGCGTGGACCGGATCATCGCCGCGGCGCGGCCGGTCTTCCAGCTCTACGGTCATCCGGAACGTTTGCGGGTCGAGCACCCCGATTGCATGCACGACTTCCCCCCGGAGATGCGCGAGGCCGCGTACGCGCTGTTCGACATGGTGTTGCGCTGAGCGCGAGGGAATCCGCAAAGGGCGATCCGACAAATCGTAGGTTGGGCATTGCCACCCCACGGTTTGTGTTGCCGGCGAGGAAAGTTTTATGTCGATTCGATTCCCATTAGTGCTTGTCGCGGTCCTCTCTGCGTGCGCGCCGGCCCACGGAGAGGACGCGCGCTGGTGGCCCGGGCAAGCGCCTCCGCGTGCCTTGGTTCGCACGAGCGATCGACATCCGTCGCTGCCGCTGGAGATGATGGTCCAGTCCCTGGCCGGGCTCGCCGCGAAGGCGGTGAACGAGGGGCGCGGTGATGAGATGGTGTGGGTCTCCAGCGACAACGTCGACGTGGAGGGGTGGTACGAGCGACGGCTCAAGGCCGCCAGCCCCCCGGAGGTGCGCGGAGCGTTCGGCGCCTGGGAGCTCGTGGACCGCTACGCCAAGCAGGGGATCGTCAAGGGATACGTGCTCTACTGCCCCGACACGTCGAAGGGGCGGATCAACGACCACCGGCAAGGAATGGACCTGTCGGTCAACGTCGCCACGAGTCTCGCGGGATTACTCGACGCGATCATCGTTGATGAAAGTCTCGAAGCCGATGCACAACGGCATGGATTGGCGAAGCTCGAGGACGCCCGGGGCAAGGGCCAGGCCTGGTGCTTCGCGACCTATAAAGGCCGGTTCAACCGCCGGATCCTGTGCACGCAGGACCCGAAGAAGTCGAACGTCCGCGACCTGGCCGTGGCCCAGAAGGCGCTCGTCCTCTACGGGGCCCTCGAGCCGGTGCCGGCGGCGATGAAGTGGCTGGAGCCCCTGTCGCCGATCGTCGGCTGGAACGGCGGAGATGAGTTCGAGGCGACGCGCCTCTCGAGCATCCACGGCCACATCCAGACGGCCACCGACTGGTGCCTGAACCTGCCGGTGCTGATGGCCGGGAGCGGGCACGCCGAGATCCGCCGTGCGCCCGATTTCGACCCGAGGACGATCGACTGGGCCGACCGGCGCAGTACGTTGAGCTTCGTGCTGTCCGACGGCGACAACGTGCAGTGGCTCGAGACGAGCTTCTTCCACGCCAACAAGAGCTTTTGGGACAGTCCCGACCGGGGCAAGATTCCGTTCGGCTGGTCTTGCTGCTTCGATCATTTGGTCCAGCTCTGTCCTGAGGCCATCGACCTGGCGCTCACGACCCGCACGCCGAACGACCGGTTCATCGAGTGGGGGGGCGGCTATTATTACCCGGACCTTTTCGGTCTCGCACGGCCCGACCGCCGAGGCTTGCTGGCTCGCCAGGCGCGGCGGACCTTGGCCCTGATGGGCAAGACGAACACGCGCATCATCGGCTTCAACGTGGCGCACGTTGACTCTCCCGACGCGCTCAGGGCATACGACGACTTCGCCAAGGAAACCGACGGTCTGCTGGCGATGCTGGTTTTCCAGTATGACCCGTACGAAGGGGGGGCCGGCAAGACGTTCTGGGTCAAGGACGCGCGGGGAGTCGACGTGCCGGTCATCTCGGCTCGCTACTCCCTCTGGGAACACACGAACCGGCGGCCGGGGAGCGGGACGCCGGCCAAGGTCGCCCGTGAGGTGCGCGCGAATGCGGTGAGCCAACGGACGTGCCACGACTGGGCGATCGTCCACGCCTGGTCGTACTTCCGGCGGGCGCCGGGTGCTGACGAAGAGGCCGAGAACATGGAGCAGGAGGGAGCGCCGGCCCGAGGCGGAGTACGTGGCTATACGCCCGCCGTGTGGTGCACAGAGCGATTGCCTGCGAGCGTTCGCGTCGTCGCGCCGGAGGAGCTGGCCTGGCGCGTCCGGATGGCCCATGATCCGGAGGCGACCCGGCGGTTGATCGGCTCGATCCGGGTCGAGGGAAGTGCGCCGTGACGTTGGTCCTGGGTGGCTATTGTGCTTGCTGAGGGGCCGTCTCTTCCAGCACCTTGAAGCCGACCGGCGAGAGGTCCTCGGGGTCGCCGTTGTAGTTGACGGTGATCTCCTCGCCCGGGGCGATGTCGCGCAATGCCGTGAAAATCTTGGTCATCCGGCCGGTGTCGTCATAGCGGGCGTTCGGCTGGTACGAATGGTTGTAGAGCGAGCCATAGCCGAGCGCGAGGGCGTACCGCCCCGTGTCCCAGAGGAAGCAGTAACTGGCGAGGCCGATCCAACCGTCGCGGTCGCGGATCTCGTCCGCGGCGAGCAAGACGACGGGCACCCGCTCGATCACCTCGCCCTCTGCGATCGCTCGCCGGGCGAACACGCCGCGCCCCTTGCCTCGGACGTGCCGGACCTCGATCGCCGCCGAATGAACCAACGTCATCGTTCCCCCGTCTCATCAGGGCCGGGCCGGCTTCCAGATCGTCGCCGCAAGGTAGCGCGAGGGGCCGGAGCGGTCGTTGTAGTAGTAAACGGCCACCACGGCCCCGTCGGGGCGGATGATGGACCGGACGTAGCCGACGTCGTTCGCCCCACCGTCGTCGCGGAGCACCACCGCGTCGCTCCACGTCTTGCCGTCGTCGGAGCTGAGGCGGGCGCAAATGCCATAGGGCCGAGCGCGGCGCCCGTAGGTCAGGCAGAGCCGCCCGTCCGGCAGGTGCAGCAGGCTCGGTGGGTTCCCTTCCCCGGTGTCGGGTTCCGGCCTTGAAAGCAGCGACCAGGATCGGCCGTCGTCGTGGGAGCCGTAGGCGTCGATCCAGCTCTTTTCACCATCCTTCCGGCGGACCGTCGTCACCAGCTCGCCCGGAGACACGCGCACCGTGGACGGCATGATGGCGTAGCCGGTCGGCTCGGGGCCGATGAACGCGAGGAACTCCCACGTCAGCCCGCCGTCGGTCGTGCGGGCCGAGAAGGGGCGTCCCTCCTTGCCGTTGGCCTTGGAGGCGGTCAGGAAGAGCAGGGCCTGCTTGGGACCCTCGACGAGATAGTCCGTGCGGGCCATCACGCCCTTCTGCCCGAACAGGGGCAGCCGAAAGGGCCCGCGCCAGACGTGGCCGCGGTCGTACGAGAAGTAAAAACGGGACACACCGTTGTTCGAGTTCTCCATGCGGAACGTCAGGGCGAGGTCGGGGTGGGTGAAGTCGATCGGTGTCTTCAGGTCCGTTGGCTCCTCGTCAGGGAGTTCCGCCGGCTTCTTGCCGTGCCGCATGCCCTGCGTGCCCCCCAGGGCGCCCGCGGGACGCGGGGACTCGACCGACCAGCTCAGGCCGCCGTCGCGGCTCCGGGCGAGCAGAAACTCTTCGGGGCGGTCGTGGTCGATGTGGTGGAACGAGCCCCGGTCTTTGTAGTAACCGCGGCTGAAGCCCACGAGCAACTCGTCGCCCCAGGCCCACATCCCGTGGTTCGCGGGCCAGCCGGCGAAGCGGCCGGGCTCGGCGTAGACGACCACGTGCTGGACGGGCGCCGGGGGCTCGGCTGCTTCGGAGGGTTCGGCCAACACGACAACGGTCAAGGCGAGCATGACTCCGATGGCGTGCCGGCTCGTCCCGTCGTTGATGCGAGAGCGGGTTGCTGCCGCGTTGCGCACGGGCTGCCCCGCTTGGTTCGTCGCACCCCCCGCGACCCCCCCTTCGTAAGGGGGGGAGTGATGATATAATCCCCCCCTTACGAAGGGGGTCGCGCCGCGAAAGGCGTGTGCAACGAAACTGTTTACCGCTTTAGGCATCGTTCGGTCCCTCTTCGACATGGTTATACCAAGTCGGTCACGCGTGTGCGCCTCGCTTGTGATCGCACGTTGCTTCACCTACGCTGGAGCCCGAACGTTCAGAAGTCACACGTGGGGCGCCCGGGCCATGAAGCTGCGATCGATCGTGCTGCTTGCCATTGCGGGTTTGCGAGCGTCGCTCCTTGCGAGTGTAGCGACTGCCGCCGACCGGCCGAACGTCCTGATTATCCTGGCGGACGACCAGGGCTGGGGCGACCTGAGCGTTCATGGCAACACGAACCTGCGCACGCCGCACATCGACTCATTGGCACGAGATGGCGCGCTGTTCGAGCGTTTCTTCGTCTGCCCGGTCTGCTCGCCGACGCGGGCCGAGTTCCTGACGGGCCGCTACCACCCGCGCGGTGGGGTGCGGGACGTTTCGACGGGCGGCGAGCGGCTCGACCTCGACGAGCGAACAATCGCGGACGCGTTCCGCGCGGCGGGGTACGCGACAGGGGCGTTCGGTAAGTGGC
>JARLIH010000441.1 GCA_031291845.1 Isosphaeraceae bacterium
CGTTCGGGCGGCTCGTGTGGGAGCCTTATGTTTCAATCCACGCCCCCGCACGGGGGGCGACGGTTCCGCGAGCTGGCCGAGCGCGCGGCGCGCGAGTTTCAATCCACGCCCCCGCACGGGGGGCGACTGTTGCATTCACTACACAGGTCCCCTTCGACCCAGTTTCAATCCACGCCCCCGCACGGGGGGCGACAGCCGCTCGCGATCACGAGCTGGCCCTGGTTCGTGTTTCAATCCAAGCCCCCGCACGGGGGGCGACCCCGTCCTCAACGCAGTCGCTCGATATCAGAGTGAGTTTCAATCCACGCCCCCGCACGGGGGGCGACCCCGCCCCCTCAAGTGCTGCTTGGGCAACACGTTCGTGGGCGGTTTTCGCGAACCTCTAGGGTTCGCGACCAGCGTCTCGAGGAGACGCTTACGCGCGATATTTCAAACCGAATTGAGAAAGAGCGTTGCGACAATCGCGAACCTAGCGGGCAACGGCTGCGCGCTGGCGGTTCGCGTTAGACGATCAGGGGACCTTCGACGTCGTAGCCGGGTTTCGCACCGTGGTGTTCGACGTGGTTCTCCCAATGGGCGCCAAGGTGATAGAAACGAAGGCTGTCCAGGTTGGGGTCGAAGATCGAGAGCAGGCGCGCGCGGCAGGTAGCCCACTGGGCGGGATCGACCTTCAGCTCGAACACGGAGAACTGCACGCGCTGACCGTAATCGAGGCACGCGCGCGCCAGTTTTCGCAGGCGTCGCTTGCCCACTGGGGTTGTTGTTTCAACATCATAGGTCACCAGCATGTACATGGTGCCGTCTCGTAATGAGTGAAGCGATTTCCCGAGAACCGCGTTGACCGGAGACGCTCGCGCTTACGGCGAGCGCTCTCATCCTTTCCACAGGAAAGGCGGATAGGCATCGAGATCGCCCCGAATCCAGCGAACGAACAGCAGCGCCTGAAGGTGGGGCACCATCCCGACCGTTGTCGGTTCGTTGAGGAACGGATGGGTGATCGGCTCGCGTTTGCGTTCCTGATAGGCGACGAGGACCGTCTTGCGGGTCTTGTCGTCCATGGAGACTGCACCATTGTCGAGGCGTTGAAAGCCGTCCGGCGTGATTTGCCGGCGGTTGATCAACGAGAACGCGAGGCGATCCGCCACGTAAGCGCGAAGCTCCTCCATCAGGTCGAGCGCGAGGCTGGGCCTTCCGGGTCGATCGACGTGCAGGCAACCGACGCACGAATCAAGGCCGGTGGCTTCGCAGGCGGAGCGTATGTCGTGTACGAGCAGGGTGTAAATGAACGAGATCAGCGCGTTGATGGCGTCGAGCGGAGGCCGGCGGCTGCGCCCGGTGAACCGGAAGGATTCACTGACGGCGGACTGGCTCAAAAGAGAGTTGAAAGCGTTGAAATAGTGTGTGGCGGCCTCGCCCTCCAGGCCCCGGACGACATCGAGGGTCGTGGCGGCGCGAAGTTCGTGGATCGAGGCCGCGAGGCGATTGGCGCTTTGGTCTAGGATCGCGACGCGATCGGGAGCATCGCGCGCGTCTCGGGCGCCGCGGAGCAGCACGCTCCGCGAGTTGGCTACCTTGGCGAGGACGATGCGCCGGGCGACGTCGAGCGCTTGCGCGGGATCGTCCGCCAGGCGGTATTGCCGGCGGCGCACGAGGACGTTGCCGTGAGAGAACCCGCGCACGGAGGCGAGGAAACGGCCGTACTCCGTGAACAGGGAGACGGCGACGCCCTTCTCGGCACACGCGCCCAGCAGCGCCGGCGAGCAGCCGACGCGGCCGAAGCAGACGATGCCTTCGAGGTTGTGGAGCGGAAACTGGGCGCGGACCTTGCGTTCGACGCGGACCTGCACGGTTTCGCCCTGCTTGGCAACGTACGCGCCCTGGGTGGTGACATAGAGCGTGTTGAGATGAGTTTTCATGGGTCGTGCGCCGGGTCCGAGGTCGATGGGAGGATGGTGGTTGCGAGCAGCGCGTCGAAGGCCTGGCGCGCGGAGCCGCAACGGCCGAGGTACGGCAGGCAAAGCTCCCGGAGCGAGCAGCGTTCGCACTTGCGTCCGGGCACCGCGGGGGGCGTGCGGCCGCTTTCGATCAGCAGGCGGAGCCGCCGGACGGTCTCGATCGTGGTGGCGCGGAGTTCCGGAGTCATTTCGACGACGACCCGCCGGCGCGTCTTGCCGTAGAAGAGCTCGCCGCGCGGGATCGTCTGGCCGGCCATCTCCTCCAGGCAGAGCGCCTGAGCGCACAGTTGAACGCGATCGCAGTCGTTCTTTTTGGGACGACCGCGCTTGTACTCAACGGGCAAGGGAGGCTCGCCGGGCTTCTGCTGGACGACGTCGGCGACGCCGTATAGCCCCAGCTCGACACTGCGCAGCGGTAAGGCCCGAGTCGTTTTGGACTCGGGCCGCGTGCTGGTTTTTCCGCCGTGGGCCTTCTTGTGGAGAATGCTCCCCTCGGCCGTGAACCGGTTCTCCGCCCAGAGCCGCTCCACGTGAATGAGCGCGCACTGGCGCTCGCAGTAGAGGAGATGCTGCAAGGCGGAGATGGGCAAAAGCTCGGACTCGCTGTAGGGCATGATCTCAGGCCCACTCGATCCAGCGTTCGACGGTCACACCGGCCGGGAGGTTGTTCTCATCAACGCTCAGCTCGTAATCAGCGCACGAGCGCGGGGGACGGCCTTCAGCCTCGCCGTTGGCGTCGCCCGGAAGCGGCTGCACGCCCTGCCTGGGCCGGCACTGGACGCGCGAAAAGAGCTGATCGGCCCGCGCGTTGCCGAGCGAGCTTTCGTGCCGAAACGCGACACAGGCGACCGGGCGCATGTTGGCCCGCGCGGCCGAGCGGTCGCTCTCGAACATCTGGTCGAGCGCTCGCTTGAAGAGCGCCAGATCGTCGTCCGAGAAACCGGTGCCGTTCGGCCCGCTCGCGAGGTTGGCGTTGACGTAGCCGTGTACGCGGTACAGTCCGTATGGCACGGTGAACTTGCGGCCCATCGTGCGGTTGTCGCCCTCCTGGGCCTGGGCCTCGCGCTCGGTTGTGACGGCGCAGCGCGTCACGGCGTGCTCTTGGGTGACGATCGGGTGCAACGAACGGGCTAGCCCGAACTGGATCGGCCCGCGCACCTGGCCGCAATTGACCTCGGTCGTCATTACCGCGCCAAACGCGCGGATGTCGAAGAAGTTGTTGCACATCCAGCGCGTCAAGCGGCGGTCCTCTTCGGTCTTGTCCTTGCCCTTCGCCGCGCGCTTTTTTGGGTCGAGCTTCTCGGCCACGTAGGCGCGTTCGTGCTGCTGGTTCAGAACGGCCTTCTCCTTGACGTAGATTTCATAAGGGGGCTGTTCGCCGTGCGATAGGCCGACGAAATTACGGATCTTGCGTTTGAGGCAGACGTCGGTAACCAGCCCCTGGCCGGTCTCGGGATCGATCCGCGGCAAGTTCCCCGCGTCGGGGTCGCCGTTGGGGTTCCCGTCGGTGATCTCGAACAGGTAGACGAGGTCGTAGCGGTGCTGAATCGGAAGGCTGCCGTTTTGCTCATTCATCGTTCGTCTCCTTGCCGCTGTCCGTGCGCTTGGTGAAGAAGTCCTGCCGTTGGTGGTAGTAACCTATGTAAAAAAGGCCCTGATTCTCGAGGGACAGGTGAGAAGGGAAGCGACCGATTCGCCCGACGATCTCGCCGACCACCTTTTCGCGGGCGATGCGAAAGCCTTGATTTTCCAATTTGTTCAAGTGGTGTTGGTGCAGTTGCATCAGCCTTGGGAAAATGATGGCCGGCGTTGCCGCGGCCGATCCGAAGAAGTGATCCTTCACCGTCCGGTTGAGCTTCGACTCGGATGCGTCTTCCTGCGTTTTTTCGAGGGCGGCGAACAACCGTCCCAGTTGATACGCCTCGTCTGGATGGTCCTTGTTCAGTGCCACGGGCACCTCCTCGTTGCGGTTTCGGATGAGATGGGCCTTCAGGATCGATGCACGGCGATGATTCATCTGGGAGTCGGCGCGAACGCGGTGCACCACCGCGTTGAAGAGCGCTTGCGGGTAGGGAAAGCCGCCAAGCACGGCGCGTGCGACCTCGCCGGCCAGTTGGGGAGGGATGTCCTTTGGTTCGCGCGCTGTTTCCAGCAGCAGCCGCCGGATGACGAGAGGGGGGTCCTCCGGACGAGCGCCGGTCATCTCCAGGCGTATCACGTGCTCGGCCAACCGCTCGGCGAACTGGCGCACCGTGCCCACGAGCCAGTAGCGAACATTCAAGCGGCTCGCGTTGGGTGAGAGACCCAGAACGTAAAACGGGGCGTCGGGGTCCTTCAGCATATCGTGAAGCTGCCCTTTCCGGGCGGCATCGAGGAAGACCCTGACGCGTTCCACGGTGGCGGTGTGCTCCGCGTCTTCGTTCTTGGGGCCGTCACCGAATATCTCGCGCAAGAGCGATTCGGCGTCCTGGCCTTCGGCGCGGTCGGACCAGAAAACGACGGTCGCGTCGCCGATGCGGACCCGTCGGACGTCGTCGGCGAGCAGGCGGTTGAGCGCGGTGGTGTAGCGAAAGGCATCGCGCGTGCCGACGGGTGCGTTGAAGCTCTGCGACTTGCCGTAACTCTCGAAGGCGTCGAGGTTGAACGAGACGATGGCCGCGCCCGTCGTGTTCGCCCCCGCGACCCCTCGGATTTGCGGATGCAACCGGGCCAATTCCTCTTCTTCTCCACTGACCAGCGATACGCCGAGCACGCGCGATTCACTGGGCTCTTGTTTGCTCGACGCGCGCAGCCATGCTGCACGCACGGCTTCGCTCTGGTGGACGTAGCCCTCGCGGGCGCGGAGCTTGAACACCACGTTGAGCCCGGCGGCCTCGTCCCAGTTCGGAAACGACTCTGCCTGTTCCGGTTTCCACCGATCGAGAAACCGGCACAACGCGACGAATCCCGCGTCGGTGTCGAGCTCCGTGAGGAATGACTTGTGAAGCTCCCGAAACTCGTTGAACATCGCCTCCGCGCGCTCGGGCTTCCCCTTGTTATCGCGGCCGAGGGCATATCCCGTGTTGTCCCAGCAGAAGAACGGCTTGAGGCCCGTGCCGGAACGTCCGCCGCCGTCCGGGACAAGCAACGGCCGAGGAATTGGCTTGCCTTTCTCATTCCGTGCGCGGATATCGTCGAAGGAGAACGGCGTGCCGTCCGGCTCGAGCACGATGGCAAAGTGGAGCTTCTCCATGCTGAAGCCGTAGTCAGCCACGCCTTCGCTTGGGTCGTTTTCGAGCCGTTGGTAATAGCCCACCAACGCGGGCAACAAACCGCTCGCAGGTTGGCTCATCGTCGTACCTCCTTACCATTCCACGGCGGAACCTCCATGACCCCATTGATCAAGCGAGCGTGGAAGAAGCGAGGCGTCATGCCGTGGCTGAAGTCGATGTCGTGCAACATGTAGCCGAGATCGATCTCGCGCAGGAGATCGTCGTGAACCTTGGGAAGCGGCTGTCCGTCGTCCATCAGCGCGAAGTCGCATGGGAACTCGCGGCACCCGAGATAAGGGCGCATATAACAGCGGCCTCCGCGGGCGCGACGATTGAACTGATCCAGGTGCTTGCCGACGTTGTTCTCACCGCTCACGATGTCGAAATGGGCCTCGATCACGTAGGCGACATCGCGCAGGAGTGTCGCCGCGCGTTGCTGGCGTTCCTCTTCGACGTACAGGCCGAGGCGCCCGCGCCCGTTCTTCATGACGGCGGCGGCGGTTCCCGCTGGGATCTTGCAGCCGACCTCGTTCCGTCGGAGCGACGTGAAGCGGATCGGCTTGAGCACGTGAATGCGCGTGATCCGCCAGCGAATCTCAGGTTTCCAGTAGATCGCCTCGACTATCCCCCGCGCGGCGGACGGGGTGAGCGCGTCGTAACTGACGCGCTCGACCTTCATTTCCGCACGCGTAAAACACGCGTAGTCACCCCAGACCCAAAGTTGGATTGCCATTGATGCTTTGCTCCTCTAAGCGTGAAGTGAAAGGCACCTTTAGTCCTTGGGCGTGTGACGACGACGTCTCAATCCACCCACGAGTCCACGTTTGCGTGCATCGACGAATGTTAGCCACATGGTGTGGCGATCGACCTCGCGCCCAGCCGCCGTGCAGAATCGGTCATACAGTTCCTCGAACTCGGGGGTGTACGGGAGCCGATCGCTGGGGACCCCGGCGTTCCGGAGCAGTTCGGCAGCGATTGCAAGGTGTCGGGCGGTGGCCATGCGTGTGTCTCACATCATAACCAGAAGGATTGTCAATCACGCCGGAGCATCGTATACTCGGATACCTCCACGGAACAAGCCCTCGGGACGGGATTGGTCCGGAAAAATTGCGTCACACCCTTTGGGTGTGTGGATTGAAACTGGTTGGAATGTGAGACAGGCTCGATCAGGGGGCGGACCTCAGCGTCCGTCCCCCTTTTAAGCGATATCATGTCTATATTATTAGCCTTTCCAAATCGGGTCCCAGTTTATCAAGCGTAAGCCCGCGTTGTTCGTCATACGCATCGCGGTTGACGACATAGTATCGCTCATGACGCTGCCAGAGCACGCCGCGCTCCAGCAAGGTTTTGAGCCCGCGGTCGTACACGCCCACCGTGTAGCGCTGCGCCTTACGATCGAACGCACGCAGGAGGCAAGGCATGGGCATCTCGGGCAGACGTTCCAGCTCGTCGATCAGTTCCGTGCCGCGCTCGCCGTAGGGGACGAGCACCGGGGTCTGGGCATCGTCGATGAGGCGATACGCGTGGGCGGCCGTGCGGAACTGGGCGTGGAGCAGAACGTTCGGGTCGGTGCGAAAGCACTGCATGATCGATTGCCGGTCGACGCCTTCGTCCCATCCACGGCCGTGGTCGCCCCCCTGCTGCCAGTAGTGCAGTCGGAAATAGGCTTCGATGGCTTCCGGCGCGAGGAGGTCGTGCGGGTGGTCCGGCGCAACTTCCCGAAAGGCGTCGGCGGCCCGCTGAATCATGGGGCTGGTGGGATAGGTTTTCGCGTCGTAGTCAAACACGTACACGCGCCCGAGAACGGGCCGGCCGGCCGTGCCCACGAGCCGCCCCTCTCGGTTGCATCGCCCGCTTGCCTGGGCCACGGAATCCAGTCCGGCCCGCGCGCGGAATACGGCGGGGAAGTCAACGTCCACGCCGGCCTCGATCACCTGAGTGGAGATCACGCGGCAAGGCGCGTTGACCTCGGCGCTCAACCGGCGGCGGATCTCGCCGACCACCGCCGAACGGTGCGCCGCGCACATCGAGGCACTCAGATGGAGGGCGTCCAAATCGCCCAGTGCCTCGAAAAGATCGGCGGCGTGCCGGCGCGAGTTCACGATGCAAAGGGACTGCGGTTCGTCGCGCAGCCATATGACGAGCTCCTCGTTCGTCGTCTTGCCCCAGACATCGACGGACGTCCGTCGCAACGCCTGGTGGAGGCTCCTGGGGTCCGCGATGAGTGGCCGCACGCCTTGTAGCCCGATGGGAAACTTGTTGCGCCGTTCGATCGCCGGTTGCGTGGCGGTGCAGAGGACGACCGTGGCGCCGTAATTGTTGACCAGCTCCTCCAGCGCGGCGAGCGTCGGCGCCAGTAACTGGGGCGGCAGCATCTGTGCTTCGTCGAGGATGATCACGCTCTTCGCGAGGCGATGGAGCTTGCGGCAGCGCGAAGTCCGCGCGGCGAAAAGGGATTCGAAGAGTTGCACGTTGGTCGTGACGATGAGCGTGGAATCGAAGTTCTCGGCCGCCAAACGCGAACGCTCGGATTGACGCGCGGGATCGTCGGTCGGCAGGTTGCCATGGTGCTCCAAGACCTCGGCACGAAGATCGCCCAAAGCCGCACGAAACACGTCGGCGGTCTGTTCGATGATGCTCGTGAAGGGAATCGCGTACACGACGCGCCGCAATTTGTGTTCGGCGGCGTGTGACAAGGCGAACGCCAGGGACGAGAGCGTCTTACCCCCTCCGGTGGGGACATTGAGCGAGAAGAGACCGGGCGCGAGCGTCGCCCCGGACCAACTGGCCTCCAGAACGTCACGGCGGACGCGATTCACGTGGGTGTCGGGCGCCTGGCGTTGCTTCTCGTGTAGGTATTCGTTCAAGCGATCGCGCAATTCGGCGCACGACGGGGGACTGCCTGGCCGCTGCGCCGCACGCGCGGGATCGACAAATTGTTCCGTGTCGAGAAAATCGGCGTCGACGAGGCACGAGAAGAGCATGCGCGTGAAGAACGCAAGCGTGAATCCCCAGCGCGCGGAACTAGCGTCACCGGAAAGCTTCAGTTGCGGCGGCGCGGGCAACGTCTGATCGAGGAGTGCCTTCGGGGCCGCGTCGAACGACTCAACCTGCTTCAACAGGCGAGCCGACAGCCCCGGTTCACCCCCTTCGTTGTCGGGGAGGCCCGCATGATGGCCCGCGATGCAATAGGCAAGAAGCCGACCCAGGGGAATTCGAGCTTGTCGTGCGGCGTGTTGCGCTCCGGCCGTCGAGTGGTCGACCCTGCCGACCACCTCGGCGGCGTGAAGACCGCCTCCGGACGCCGCGCTCCCGTGGAGGTAGTCCTGAAAGGCGTCGCTGAACTTGCCGAGGTCATGCCAGAGACCGGCAAGACGACCCCACTCACTCGCGCCGAATTCGGAAGCAAAACCCGCGGCCAAACACGCCGAGTCGTGTAAGTGGGCTTCCAACAGATGCCAGTCGCTCTCCAGTCGTCCCGTAAGGGTGTGCGCGTATACAATCCTCGTCATGACCCTCGGCACCTCCGAGATAGTGTTTCGGGATGCTGATGTGGCTGTCGGAAGGAACGATTGTATCCATTTGTTCCCTACCCGCAAGAGGCAGCATGCTCGATTACTTCTGCTGCTCGCCAGGCGAATGCGAAACGCTTTCCGAGCGTTCGGCGCAAGGAATGCGCGTTGTGACGGTCGCCACGGCGTATGCGCTGGCGGCTAACGAAGCGGTTCCGGGCCCTGGGTAGGTCGCCGTCCGCTGGCACCTCGTGAATGATGGACGTGACGTCGCCGTGGGCGGCCTCCGGCGGCGTTCGGTGTCGGGCCGGGCGCTGCCCAGTTGTCAGCCGTCGGGAGTAGTGCGGACTCCGATTGGCTCTTTCGCGAACATGTCTCAGTCCTGCAAGTCCCCTGCTTGTTATTCACTCGTTTTCGACGAGTACCGGGATTGGGAGCCGGTGAGTTCGGGCGAGCGGCCGCTCGGTTATCGCTCGTCGTGCCCCTTGCCAGAGCCCGTGTCGCGATCGGCGCTGATGGGTACCGTATTTTGTGCCGGCGCCTGGCCGGTAGCTGGTGACTAAATTGCAGCGATTTTTCGGTAATAAATATGTGAAGACGTTAGCTCTCACGGCCCGCCAGGTTGCGCTCGAACAAGCGCCCTGTCGGGCCATTTTCTTTCGTCCGGCGCGGGACAGTTCAACCGGACCGTCCTCCCGGGGGCGGTCCGCCCTCACCAGGAGACCGCCGACATGCTCGCAACAACGCCGGCCGAAGTTTCGTTAGCAGCGATCCAGGGACAGTTTGTTGACGCGCTGCCGTGCATTCTGCGCGCAATCAATTACGACGTGCGCCGGCTTCCCAAGTCGGCGCGAGCCGAATTCGAGGCCGACGCGGTTGCGGCCTGCTGGCACGCTTGGCGCGGTCTCGTGCGCCGAGGGAAGGATCCGCTCGTTGTCGGCCCGACCGGGATCGCGGCGAACGCCGTTCGCTACGTCCTCAATGGTCGCCGCTTTGGAACAGGCACTTGCGGGCGCGGCGCCATGGACGTCTTCAACCACGAGGCCCAACAAACGCTCGGTCACGAGATCATCAATCTGGATCGGGAGACAACGACGCAGTCGAGCTCTTGGCGATCTTTGTTATCTTCGGACAACCGGTACACGCCGGCCGACGAGGCGGCATTCCGGGTCGATTTCGGACGATGGTTGGAGCGACTCTCCGACCGCAAGCGTCAGATGGCCGAACTACCGGCCGAAGGGCATGAAACTGGGGTGGTGGCCCAACTGCTGGGCGTCACTGCGCAGGCTGTCTCGATCGCGCGGGCGTGGCTTGAGCACTCGTGGAAAGCGTTCCAAGGCGACGCCTTAAAAACGAAGCCCGCGATCCGAAGATCAGTCGGTCGACCACGCAAGCTCAGTCGCGAGACGAAATCGCCCTCGTCCCGGCCATAAGCGCGATCCGAAACGGACAACGTGTCCGGAACGTTGGTGGCCTGTCTTGCCTGAACGCGAACCGTCGTCGCAGTGCCCGAGGTGTCGCCACCAGGTGATCGGGCTTACCTGCGCAACTTCATAAACGCGCAATATTCAGTTATAGCAATAGGTTTCGCACGCGCGACCATCGGCCGGCTTGCGGCCGAGTCAAAGAAGCCCGCTTTCATCCCGACGTGGCGGATCTGCCCCGGCGACCTCGGCCGATCCTCGCCGGGATCGGAAGCGGGCAACGTAACTTCGTAACGAACCAAAACCAAGCACTTTCCGAAAGATCGCCCTTCATGATTACGATCACGCGCCGGCAGGCCAGGCGCCTGGCCGGCGTCCTGCGTCGCCGCGTCCTGGGAATTTATCACCGCAATCCGATCCCGGCGCTCGTCTTCCGGACCATGGAGTCCGAGTTCCGCGTCGAGTTTCAACATGGTGGCCTGGCCGTGATCTACATCGAGCCAGGAGGCAACCAACTTTACGACACGGTGGCGTTGCCCCTGGAAGGCCTGACCGACATCGAAGGTCCGAGTCAGGCGCCGGCGCGAATCATTTCCGCCAGCTTTGAGCAGACCGTCACGACCTACGTCTCCGTCGGCGCGGAGCGGCGGCACGAATATGACATTCCGCTGACGTGGACGCTGGACCCGTTCCCCGAGCTGCCTACTGTCTGGAAACCCTGCCCGGCCAGCCTAGCCATCGCGTTGACCACCTTTGCAAAGGCTCAAGGGAATGACTTGGCCGTCGATCCCGACAACGAGAGAAAGCGAAGCCCAACCGCGTCGGCCCTCAGCCGCCTGCTCGGCGGCCAAGTGCTCTTGCTCGGGCAGACCCCGACCCATCTCGCCGTTCGCTCCGGGCCGTGGAGCATGCTCGTTCGGCAACGACCACGAGTCCAAACGCGCCGAGAACCTCGACCAGAGCCTCCCGACTCCCACGCCGAGAACCCGGACGAACCGGAATAAGCTTGAACGAGCAAGAACTGGATGAACGAACCATGCCGGTACCACCGCTTGAAATCCGGGAGGCCGCCGCCGAGGCTGTCCACCGGGCTGTCTGCGTCGTCACTCACGATGACGGCTGCGGCCACTGCGACCTCTACACGCTGGCGGGCTACGCGCTCCTGCCGGCAATCACCGAGCTGAACTACATGCCCCAGGTGGGCAACTTCGCCGCGCTGGTCGATCCGCCCACGGGCTGGTTCCAGATCTGCGCCGAGCAGGGAGGCATCGCCCGTGGCGAGTATCACTGCTGGCTCGGGCTGCCAGGACCGGACACCGGCCGCCGCGAGCAAGGCGTTACGCTCTTTGGCGTCGGCCAACTCGTCGACTTCAGTCTGCGTCACCTGCGACAGATGGTCGCGAGCGTGCCCCAGATTACTCGAGTGGTCCATCAGGACGAGAACTCGGTCGCGCTGGAACTGGCACCGGCCCACGACCTCATCCGATACACGCGCCCGGACGACTTCGCGCCGTACCTCTGGATAGAAGGCGAGCCGCCCAGCGACGTCGTCTACACGCCTGACCTCGGCGCGATGGGCGAGTTCGTTGAACGAAACGTCCGGCGGCCGCGGCTCATGACCGAACTGCGGGACCGCGTCCTCACCGAGTACGCGCGGATTGCCCGTGAGAGAGGTATTCCACCGCCATGACTCGCTTCGCGGTGATTCGCCGAAGTCGAGGCCGAAGCGGAAGAGGCGCAACCCGGAGAGCACAACGATGCCCAAGGCGACCCGGCCGGATGACCTCGCCGTCCTCCGCTATCTGGACGAGCAGGCCGATACGCTTCGTCACTCGCTGGGACTCCATCTGCGCGGCGAGGTCGTAACCTGGTACGAGAGCCCGAGCGGCGACCGCGAGTTCATGGTCGAAGCTGACGGCTACGGCAAGTTCGATCTCATCGCGTACGAGGGCCGTAACCCGAATGACCGCCTGGAACACCACCGGGCGACCTACGACGACGAGGATGCCGCCTGGCGAGCCGCGATGCGGCTGGGCGAACAAGGCGTCGCTTGGGAGCACCGCGACGTCTCGATTCACGGCGACGATGAATGAAACGAGGTAACTCGATGTTCGAGATCACCTATCCCAACGGCTTCGCACCGGGTCTGATCTACCTCGGCCGGAATCGCTACGGCAAGCAAGCCGGAATCGCCGTGGCGGATCGCAGCCGCGAGGGCCGGAAAATCGTGCGGCTGTACCCGATCACGTCGCGCGGCTCGGTCAGCGACGCTTGCCACCTGGAGATCGCTGCCGAGGCCGTTCCCTCGCTCGTTGATGCAATCTCGCGCTGCATCGAAGAGACGGTAGCCAACGCCACGCTGAACGACTTGGCCGACGATCTACCGCAGGGAGCGGGCATGGCCGCCACCGGCGTGAACATGCCGGTCCTTGAGGTCGCGCTGCACGGACCCGCCCGGAGCGGCCTCTCGATAGCGCTTTCGAACAGACGGCCGCCTCCCGTGTTCGGCACGATCGAGGAACAGCCATGAGCAGACGACTCACCTTCAACGATATCTGCAACATACTGGCCGCGCGGCGCTGCTGGAATGCCGGTCAGTCACTGACCGAGATCGCCAGGAGCGCCAAGCGCTCGAAGTCGACGATTCGAAATTGGATCAGGAAATCAGGAATCAACGTCGCCACCGAGCGGAGACACAAGGACCCGACCCACCTGGCCTGAATTGGCCGGTATGTCGCCGGCGAGCCGGTTACCAGAAACAAGAGAGCGAGGGATTCATGAGCGACGTAACCGAGGCGCTCCGCCGGCAGCGCCTGGTTGAAATCAACTCGGCACTCGGAAGTCGGCAGGCCCTGGAAGCGATCCATGGGCAGGTCTGGGACCCCGACGATCTGGTCCGCGACTACGTGGTCGAAGGCTTCCTGGCCCCATTCGTGGTCGTCGTGCGGAAGCTGGACGGCCAGCGCGGCTCGCTGGAGTTCCAGCACCATCCGCGGTTTTACTTCAACTTCGAGCCGGACAGTGCGTGACGACGAACATTCCGACAGTGTTGACGGACAACCGGGACGGCTCGCGTTTCAGAAAGGCAAGGTTCTCATGTCCGCAACGGCCAGGGCCCTAACGCCCGCGATTGTCAAGGAATACGTCGAGGGCGGCGGGACTCGGTGCCCGTACTGCCACTCGGAGGATATCGAGGCCGGGCCGCTCGAAGCGGACGGCGACAGCGCTTCGGGCACCGTCGAGTGTCTTGCATGCGGCAAACAATGGCGCGAGGTGTTCACGCTGAGCGCGGTCGAGACGCCGTCGGGCTTTTGTTTCGCCGGATACGCCCCCAAAGGGAGCGACGACGACCCGAATAATGAGCCTGTTTTGGTCCGCGGCCCGATCTCGACTACCGCATCGAGCCATCGCTAGTCCCAGCTCACCCGTCGCTCGAAATCCCGAAAAGCCACTAGCCCTCGGTAAGCGCTCCCAATACGCCAACTCCATGACGCAAGGAGATCACCTTTGTCGCACATCGTCTCGATCAAGACCGAGGTCTGCGACCCGGACGCCGTCGCGAGCGCCTGCCGGCGGCTCGGCGTGCCTGAGCCCGTGCACGGAACCGCGACGCTCTTCGCGGACGAAGCGACCGGCCTTCTGGTACGGTTGCCCGACTGGATGTATCCGGTCGTCGTGGACACCAGCAGCGGCCAGGTCCGCTACGACAATTACAACGGCGTCTGGGGCGACCAGGTGCAGCTCGACCGATTCCTTCAGGCGTACGCCGTCGAAAAAGCCCGCATCGAGGCCCGAAAACGCGGCCACTCCGTCGTTGAACAGGCCCTCCCCGACGGGTCGATCAAACTGACCGTCCAGGTGGGAGGTGCCTCTTGAAAAAGATCGAGATTACCGTCAGTCCCAAGGGTGAGACGAAGGTGGAGACCAAGGGCTTCACCGGCGGCGCGTGCCGCGAGGCGAGCCGGTTCGTCGAGCAGGCCCTCGGCACGCGCACGGCCGAGTCACTGACGGCCGAGTTCTACGAGACCCAGGAGACCGGCCAGGAACTGAAGCAGTCCCACTGATGGGCCAATCAAACTGATCGACCCCAGGAGAAACACCATGGCCGCCTTTGAGGGAACGGCCGAATTCGCCCTGTTCGAGGCGATCGCCGAGAACCTGCGGCAGGAACTGGGCCCTGAGATCGAACAGCAACCCGGCGGCCCCGATCAGTCCAACTCGGGCCAGGTCAACCGCGCGTACCGGGTGGTGGTTCGCATCGTCCTCCAGTCGGTCGTGCCGCCTGTCGAGGATCTGTCCGCAGCCGTCAACGTCGCGCTGGACCGACTCGCGCGACGGCGGCTGGAGACGTGTGGTCTCACTCACCGCGAGATCGAGCACTTGATCGTTCACGAGGCCAAGGGCCGCGACGACTGGCTCGCGTTCTTCGTGCTCACGGACTGCGAAGAGATCGAGCTCCTGCTCCAGACCAGCGACCCCGACGACGATCCTTCGTCGCCCGCTTGATTCCCGCCATTGCCCAGCACCTCTCCACCCAACCAGAACCCGAAAAGGAGTCTTTCATGACGCTCGCCGAGCGCCTGTCGGAGTACGTCCGCGCCTGCTTTACCGGGCTTTGGGTCCAGTCCCACGAGCCGCACGACGCCCTTCAAGAGATCGCCCAGCTCTGTCGTCAGAATCACTGGACCCTCGCCGCCTGGGACATTGACCAGGGCTTGAGTCTCGCCGGGCACACGGCAGACGCCTCGGCTGCAATGAGTGCCGCCGATCCCCTCGCCGCGATCCGGACCTTGGGCTCACTCGCGGCCTCGGGCGACACGGCGCTGCTGGTTCTGCGCAACTTCCATCGGTTTTTGAACAGCGCCGAGGTCGTGCAGGCGCTGGACACGCAGCTCACCGCCGGTCGGTTGAGCGGCACCTTCGTCGTCATCCTGTCTCCAATCGTGAACGTGCCTGTCGAGCTGGAGCGTCAGTTCGCCATCGTCGAGCACGAATTGCCGGGCCGGGAGCAGCTCACGGCGATCGCTCGGGGCATTGCCACGGAACAGGGCGAGCTGCCCGAGGGCGACGCACTGATCCAGGTGCTGGATGCGGCGGCCGGGCTGACCCGAGTCGAAGCCGAGAACGCATTCAGCCTCTCGCTCGTCCGGCACAAGCGGATCGCTGCCGACACGCTCTGGGAGATCAAGAGCGGCATGCTGAAGAAGTCAGGCCTGCTCACGCTGCACCGGGGCGGCGAAACGTTCGCCGAGCTCGGTGGGCTGCAGGCACTCAAGCAGTTCTGTACGCGGGCGCTGCGTTCGGATCGTCCATCGGGAGTACGTGCGCGGGGTGTGCTTTTGCTGGGCCCGCCGGGCTCGGGCAAGAGCCAGTTCTGCAAGGCCCTCGGTGCTGAGACCGGGCGCCCGACGTTGATCCTGGACGTCGGAGCGTTGCTTGGCTCACTCGTCGGCCAGAGCGAGGCCAATATCCGGCACGCGCTGCGGCTGGTCGACGCCATGAGCCCTTGCGTCGTCATGTTGGAGGAAGTGGAGAAGGCGCTCTCGGGCGTCTCCTCCACCGGCCAGACGGACTCGGGGGTCTCGGCCCGTATGTTCGCCAGCTTTCTCGCTTGGCTCAACGACCACGAGAGTGACGCCTTTGTGGTCTGTTCGGCCAATGACGTATCCCGACTGCCGCCGGAATTCGCGCGGAGTGAGCGATTCGACGGCACGTTCTTCCTCGACTTGCCGGCCGCCGGCGAGAAAGATGTGATCTGGCGGATGTACCTCGCGAAGTACGGACTCGATCCGGACCAGCGGCGGCCGCGAGACACGGAATGGACCGGGGCGGAGATCAAGGCGTGCTGCCGGCTGGCGGCCTTGCTGGACGTCCCGCTTGTGGACGCGGCGCAACAAATCGTGCCGGTCGCCGTGACAGCCGGTGAGTCGGTCGAACGACTTCGGACCTGGGCGAGCGGCCGCTGCCTGGCGGCCGACCGGCCGGGGCTCTACACCCGCGGCACCGAGGTCGGTGGCAAGACCGGCCGCAACGTGAACCGGAACCCGTCGTCGAACTGATCCGAGGCTCGCCCACGGCGGCCCCGTCGCTCGCTCTCAATTCCCGAAGTGATCCGCGATATCCACAATATTCACGAAATGGCCGGGCCGCCGGCGTTTTGCGGATTTTGTGGATATTGCGCACGAGTTCCATCTCGGAAAGAGGACCCGATGACCACCTTGCTCGACCACCTCGGTTCCCGGCCGACCCTGGCCGCCACGACGTCCACGACGCCCGCGCAACGCCTTCGTGCCACGATGGCCGCCGTGCGGGTTCGCTTCACCTGGTTCGGTGTCCAGAAGACGCTGACGCCCGAACAGAAGGCCCAGGCCGCCGAGGCGTTCGACGCCGAGGGCCAATACCTGAGCGCCGCCAAGCGACTGCTCGACACGAAGCACACCGCCTTCCGGGCCGTCACGGCGGTCCGCGGCAAGATCGAGTCCTACTGGAGGGGCCTCTCGCTGCCGTTCCCTGAGCCGGGCGTCCGGCTCATCAAGCAGGACAAGATCGAGGAGGTCACCACCACGCTCGCGAGCTACAAGGTCGAGATCGACGATGCCGTGGCAAATCTGGACCGCCACTACGCCGAGCTGAAGCAGGCC
>JARLIH010000442.1 GCA_031291845.1 Isosphaeraceae bacterium
CCCGAGATAAACCGATACTTTCTTTCGTTTTACGGCAATGGTTTGAGATTTTTGTGGGAATCAAAGCCACCGGTGCATTACAGGCACACTACATCAGCACTCCCTCGTCCGACGGAGACCTTCGACAATGATCTCACGATTGATGATCGGCACCGTCGCGCTCGTGCTAACGGCCGCGACCGCGCGTGGGGAGGAAAACGCCCTCACGCCCGCAGAAAAGCGCGATGGCTGGGTGCTGCTGTTCGATGGCCAGACAACTCAGGGCTGGATGTCACCCAAGGGCAAGCCGTTGCCGCAGTCACACGTGCAGGACGGTGCCCTGAACCCGCACCCGTGCGACTACATGCTGGTGTATGAGAAGCCGCTCGGGAACTTCGTGCTGTCGCTCGATTTCAAGATCAGCCGGAAGTGCAACAGCGGCGTGTTCCTCAGGACCGAGCCTTTGACGCCGCGGCCGGGTAAGGACGTCGGTTTCAACGGCATCGAGATCGCGATCGACGACACCCAGAGCGCGGGCCTGCACGACACCGGGGCCATTTACGACCTCGTCGCCCCGCGCACGAACGCGATGAAGCCGGTCGGCGAGTGGAACCATATGCAGATCACTTCCGACCGCAACCGGATCGAAATCGAGGTCAACGGCCAAGTTGTGACGCAGATCGACCTCGATCAATGGACCGAGCCAAACAAGCGCCCGGACGGCTCAGGCCACAAGTTCGACATCGCTTACAAGAACCATCCCCGGAAAGGGTTCATCGGTCTCCAGGACCATGGCAGTGACTGCTGGTATCGCAATATCAAGCTCCGCACGCTGGATGCGGCCACCCGGCGGCCGTAGAACGGATCCGCGCCGTCTTCGCCGGAGGCATGCAAAACACCCGGCGAAGACGAACGGACGCGGAGAATGACGGGACGGTCAAAGACCGGTCAGGTCCGCCGCCAGTACCCGCGTGTCGTCCTTCAAGTGAAGGCGCTTGACCACGTCGGCCGACGCGGGGAGGGTCAGGCTCTTGAGAGGCGGGAGGCACATCCCCGCCACGACGGTCGGCGGGTTTTCCGCGCTCACGTCCACCCCACCCAGCGCAAGGGCGTTCAGAATCAAAGGGGACCCGTTGATAATCTTGATCTTGAACGACTCCTTACCGTTGACCCTCGGCCCGTGCGAGAGCCGCACGTGCACCAGGCGCGCCAGCAGCCCTGCCGCGACGGCATCGCCAACCCGCGCGGCTTCGCGCTCCTGTTCAGTCAAGGCTGGTTTTTCGGCGAGGCCTTTCGCGCGGGTCTCGACCGGGTTCTCCCGCTTGATGGGAAACTCCCCGAGCGCGACCCAGTCCGTTCCGGACGGATGACTGGCGGCCAGCTTCACGGCAACCGAGGTGTCCGACACCGTCAAGCGACACGCCAGGCCCGGGCCTGCAGGATGTTCCGGGACCTTCTCCTGCGCGGTCAGACCGAGCACCGGATATCTGCGCCAGAGTGCGCGCAGGGTGTCCGACAACTCCCGGGATCGATCGCCATCGGTTTTAATGTCGAAGTAAAGGCGACCGCGCTCGACCGGTGCCGCGGGCTCGGCCTGCTGGTCCAGGTGGGCAACGAACCGGCGCGCGAGCTCCAGCTCGTGGGCGTTCCCCCACCCCTGCGACAGCCGCCCAATGTTCTCCCAACTGGCCCCGGCCGTGACGTACCAGAGCACCATCTGTGCGACAGTCTGGGGCGCCTTCACCTGCGCCAACTGCTTCAGCGCAGCGCGGGTCCGCACGTCGTCGGTACACTGGTCGATCCCGCCGATGCTCAGAGGCTCATCGTTCGCGGGCACCATGGGCCGGCCGTCGGCGTCGGGACCATTCAGGCTGACGACGGCCGTCGGCAAGTGGCGCGTCTGGTGCGGCGCCAGCGTCGTCTCGGGCAGGGCCGTTGGCGGAATCGAGCGGAAGCCCCCGCCCATGCCACCCATACCGCCGCCCATGCCACCCATACCGCCGCCCATCATTCCCATGCCGCCACCCATCATTCCCATGCCGCCCATCATTCCCATCATAAGTGAACGCTGATCCCAGCTATCGCGGTCACCGATGAGCGACATGATGAGGCGGCCGAGCATCATCATCCCCATCGAGGCGGGCATCGTGCCGCCCATCATCCCGCGGCCGCCCATCATCCCACCGCGACCTCCCATGCCACCGCCCATCATGCCCATTCCACCGCCCATGCCTCCCATACCGCCGCCCATACCACCCATACCGCCGCCAAAGCCACCCATGCCGCCGAACTGGCCGGTGGTACCGGAGGCGATGAGGCCGGGAGGAAGTACGACACGCAGCTTGGTGTTGGTACGGTTGGTGAGGGAGAGCGTCATGCGTCCGTCGCCGGTTCCCGTCGCCTTCGCCGAGAGTTGGCGGGTTTGCAGGCCTTTCAGGACGTCGATCGTTGGCGGTTCGTCTCCGGTCGACAGCGCTGTTTCCGCTGCGTGATTCTCGGCAACGGTTGCCGTGCTTGCTTGGACCGACTGCGTGCGACGCGCTCTCTCTTTCGGGGCGGCCGCGCTGAGGGGAATGACGAGGACGATCGTGAGCAACAGACGAGCAGCGTGCCCGACCTGCGTCGCCGTCCGGTTCTCGATTCGATCAGAACATGCGCGCATAGTTAAGAGACCTTTCTGGAAGGAGGGGCGCCGGTCACCGCGCGCAGCAAGCACGGGGGGCGGACCGGCACGAGGGCCGAAATTCCGAGGTGGGACAACTGCCCGGAACGCGGAGCGATCCCGGGGAAGAGGCGCGGCAGCACGTGCGAAGAACCCTGTCAGGTCATCGTCACGACGCGAAGGTCGGACGTACCTGCGCGGGGTGGGGCGTCGTCACGACGGGTCCGATGAGAATGTCCCCGGCTCAACAACGGAGCGGAGGGTTTGGCCGCGCGACCTGGCGGCTACCGGAGGAGGTGGGAAAGGCGGAAGCCTGCGAAGTGGGGTATGCCCAGAACATGCCCGGGGCTTCTGCGGTCGACGGTTCGTCCGCGCCCCCCTTTGCAACGCCCACAACGGCCCGGAAGCCATGGGAGAGGCTGCCGGAAACGGCCCGGACCCGAACCACCGCGCTACGAGCGTGCGTCTGGGCCGGTCCGTACAGGAATGTCCGACCCAAGGCATGGGATCGGAATGGAGCCCCGACGCTCGCGGTGAGCAGAACCAGCGAAAGGACCGAACGAAGTGTATAGGTGCGACGGAGCGAACCGGCCATCGCATGTCTCGCTAAGGGCATGAAATCCAAAACAAAGATTACCCGCTGATGTCCTGCGCGTCAAACTGTCTCATACGCGGCGGGGCCGTTCGGTCCTCTTGACGCCTTGCCGGCACGGTCGTTATGAGAGAGGGCGTGACTGACCACTCCCTCAGCACGTGCTCGCTCCAACCTCCGGTCGTGACCCATTGAGGGCTCCTCACCCTCGAAAGTCGTGTTGATGTTACCCTGGAAAAAGAAACTGATCGCGGCGGCCGGAGGCGTGCTGGTGTCGCTGGTGATCGGGGAGCTGGGGCTGCGTCTGCTGGGCGTCAGCTTCCAGGACTTCTACCGGGCCGACCCGGTGCGTGGCACATCTCACCGGCCTGGCGCGCGCGGTTGGTTCCGGCGCGAGGGGCGACAGTACATCGTCATCAACTCCGACGGCTTTCGCGATCGTGAACGTTCCCGCCGGAAGCCCACGGGGGTGTATCGCGTCGCCGTGCTCGGTGATTCCTTTACCGAAGCGTTCCAGGTCGCCCAGCACGACGCCTTCTGGGCCGTGCTCGAGCGCGAACTGAACGGTTGCCCCGCGTTCCGTGGTCGGACCGTCGAGGTCCTGAACTTCGGCGTGAGCGACTATGGAACGGCCCAAGAGCTGCTCACCCTGCGGCACTGCATCTGGGACTACGCGCCCGACCTCATCCTGCTCGCGTTCTTCACCGGAAACGACGTCTGGGACAATGTGCGGACGCTGAAGTCCGACCCGGAAGCCCCGTACTATGTGCTCAAGGATGGAGCGCTTGTGCTCGACGATTCCTTTCGGAACACCCCGCGCCAGGGCGCTGAGCGCTCGTGGGCGCGCCGGGCATTGAGAGGCGTGATCGAGTCGTCCCGATTGCTCCAGCTCGTGCGCCAAGCCTGGGGCGTGGCGTGGTCCCGATCGGGCAACCTAAGCCGGGCAAGCACCGGCAAGGAGTACACGGCCTCCTGGTACCAGAATCCCATCTACCGGGAGCCTACGTCCTCGGATTGGGCCGAGGCATGGGAAGTGACCGAACGACTCTTGCTTGAGATGCGCGACGAAGCCAGGCGGCACGGTGTACAGTTCATGGTCGCGACGCTGAGTAACGGGCCGCAAGTTCACCCCGACGCGCGGGTGCGCCAGCAACTGGCACGTGCGCTGGGCGTTGCGGACCTTGATTACCCTGATCGCCGTCTCCGCCGGTTCGGAGAGTCGGCAGGCATCGCGGTCTTCAACCTCGCGCCGCCTTTTCGCGCTGAAGCCGAGCGCAGACAGGTCTTTCTGCACGGCTTCGACGCCGACCTGGGAACGGGCCACTGGAACGAAGCGGGGCACCAGCTTGCAGGTCGTATTCTAGCGCGCTGGATCTGTGAAGGCGGGAAGCGAGGCGACTCGAGCTGAAATGGGCCGGGAACCGTAGCGTGCTTCGCTCGCGAACGCGCTTTGGCGATGCGCGAGGCCGCGCGGTCGGTTCACATGGGCCCGCCCTGCACGAACCGGAAGAGGTCGCGCACCTCCTGGGGGCTCAGGGCTTTGAGCAGGTCCTCGGGCATGATCGACGTGGGCAGTTCCCTCAGCTCCTCGATCTCGTCGCGGCGCAGGGTCGTGCGCTGGTTCCTGGCGTCGAGCAGCGTCACCCCTCCGTTGTCCTGCTGGACCACGATTCCGGCGAGGGTGCGACCGGTCGTCGTCACGGCTGCGTATTGGAGGTACTGAGCGCGAATGACCGCGCTTGGGTCGACGATGTTTGCCAGCAGCGCGGTGGTGTCGTTACGGGCGACACCCGTCAGGTCCGGGCCGATCTCGCCCCCTGCACCGAACAGCTTGTGACAGGTAGCGCACTGTTTGCGGAACAGCTCGCGGCCGCGCACAGGGTCGCCCGCGCCGGCGCGGAGGTCGTTGGTCAAGCGCCGCATCTCGGCCAGTTTCTCCTCGGCGGTGCCCGCCTGAATGCTGCCCCAGTGCTTGCGCACGAGCGCGTCCAGCTTCGGGTCGCCGTGCAGGGAGACGACGCGTAACGACTCGACCGGTATATCCGACGCCGCGATCTCCTTCCGGTCCACCCGTTCCAGGAACGCACCCGCGGAGGACGCCCGGCTCAGCAGAGTCTCGCGCAAACGCGCCTGGAGGCCGGCCGGAGCCCTGGAATACAGATCCAGCAGCGCGTCCAGCGCCCGGGCATCGCCATGGCGGGTCACGACATCGAGCGCGGCGGTCCGCACGTCGAGCGGTTGGCCACCCTGGACCAGGGCGAGGGCCGCTGGCACGCTCTCGGCGCTACCCAGCTCCGCGAGCAGGCCGAGCAGCACGCGCCGGCGGGCGGGTAACGTGGCCGGCGCGGCTGCCTCGGCCAGCACGGATGACGAGGCCCCCGCGACGCCCGCGCGCAGAGCCAGCCGCGCTCGCAACAGATCGGCGGGCGCGGCACGCCAGGCCGTAGCGATTGCCTCGGTCAGCGCGGGCGTCAACGGCTCGAAGCCCCGCGCACTACTGGGCGGAGCCTTGTCGAGACTGGCCACCGCGCCGAAGAGGTCGCCTCGCCCCATACCCCCTGGCGCGACCGCGCGTTCGGCAAGGCCGCGTTCGAGCGCCTCCAGCACCTCGGCCTGATGCGCCGGCGGCGCGGTGGCGAGCAGCCTGGAGGCAACGTCGTACCCGGTCCGATTCCCTGCCGCAGCATAGCGGCGGACCAGCCGCAGAGTCTGTTCGCGATACCCCGGGTCGTCCCACGCGGTGGGTGCCCCGAAGACGCGCACCAGCCGGTCGGTATCGGTCAGCGCCTTCGACTCGACGGCCCACCAGACCATCAGCGGCAGGTACGGGTCATCGCGATCGAGCCCGCGCGCCAGCAACGC
The DNA here is from genome assembly GCA_031291845.1 of Isosphaeraceae bacterium. Classification (GTDB taxonomy): domain Bacteria; phylum Planctomycetota; class Planctomycetia; order Isosphaerales; family Isosphaeraceae; genus DAIDJG01. The sequence continues at coordinate 6,096 of JARLIH010000442.1, forward strand.
CTCGATGAGCGGCAAACCCTGTGCGCCCGGGAGCCGGCGGGCCGTGGCCGCGAGCTGACAGCGCACAGCGGCACTCGGGTCCGACGCCGCGAGCGCGGCAAGCCGAGGTACGAACCCGGCTGGCATCTTTCCCTCATCGCCGAGCAGCCGCAACGTCCACGCGCGAACGTATTCGCTGGGATGACCGAGCAGGTCGGTCGCCACCGTCTCGTCGAAGCCGCCGCTGACATAGAGGCCCCACAAGGCTTGGAGCGCCCGGCGGGGGTCGCTGTGCTGTCGTGCGAGCGCCGCCAGCGCGGCGTGCACGGCAGGGTCGCGCCGGGCAGCGAGCTGGGTGCGCGCTTGCTCCGCGTACCAGCCGTTTGGATGGCTCAGCAGGGCAACCAGATCCGCGCCGGTCTTACGACTGAGGTCGATCCCTCGGGCCGGGTATGTCCCGGGGAGCGCAACCCGGTAGATTCGGCCGTTGCTGCGGTCCCAGCGCGCATCGGGGTCGGGGTGCGCGGTGCGCTGGTCGTGGAAATCACACAGGTAGATCGCACCGTCAGGCCCCTGACAGAGGTCGCACGCGCAGAACCAGGTATCGCGGCTGTCGACCAGGCGTCCGCCGTAGCGTGCTGCGAACGTCGTGCCTTGCCGTTCCAGCCGCCACCACGCGGCCGAGTGTTGCAGGAACTCGCAGCAGAGCAAGGCGCCCCGGAAGCAATCGGGCAAAGTGTTGCCCAGGTAGATCGTGCCGCCGGGCCGTGGACCGGCGACCTCATGGTCATAAGGCAGGTGCTCGAAGAAGCCGTAGGCGTAAGGGTTGTGCAGCGGTCCGTGTTTGCCGAAGTTTTTGCGGTAGTACGCCCCCTGCACGGCGTGGTAGGCGAGGTCGATGCCGTTCGACGAGAAGAACAGGTTGCCGTCCGCGTCGAACGTCAGTCCGAACAGGTTGCCCCCGCCTTCGCAGAAGAGCTCGAACTTCTTGCTGATCGGGTGGACGCGCCAGACGGCCTGCTGGAACTCGATGTCGCGCACCCGGTTGGTCGCGGTGCTGCCGGTGACGCCGTAGAGCCAGCCGTCCGGCCCCCAGGTCAGGTGGTTGACCATCGACTGCGCGTCCTCGAGACCGAAGCCCGAAAGCACGACCTCGGGGTCGGCATCGGGCACGTCGTTGCGGTCGCGATCGGGATAGAACAGCAGGTAGGGTGCCTGGAGCACGTAGACGCCGCCGTGGCCGAACGCGAGTCCCGTGGCCAGGTTCAGCCCCGTCACGAAGTCCTTGAAACGATCGGCCCGCCCATCACCGTCGGTGTCCTCGCAGATCGTGATCCGGTCATCCCCCTTCGGCCCGTGGGGAGGGGGCTCCGGAACGCGGTCGTAAACCGTGCGCGAGAAGCGATCGACCTTGACCCGCTTCAAGCCGGCGGGGTTCGGGTACTGCAAGTACTGAATCGTCCACAACCGGCCCTGGTCGTCGAACTTGACGCAGATCGGCTGACGTACGTCCGGTTCCGCCGCGTACAGGCCGACGGCCAAACCGGCGGCGGGGTCCATCTTGGCCGGGGCAACCGCGGGGGCATAGCCCTGCGGCAGCGCGGGGGTCGCTAGCAGGAGAACCAGGGCAAACGTCGGCATGATGTTCAGACGCATGCGTCTAATCTCGCGAAGGCGGGTGAAGACCTGGCGGCCGTCGAACAAACCGCGGGCAGATCTCGAATGATACCTGCGTAACGGGGTGCTGCCGAGTGATGACCGTATACGTGCGCCTCGCGTGTCCTCGTGCGCTTTTCCGCGGATCCAGTCTGGCGGCTCGGCACGAGCCTCGCCCGCCCAAGAATCCGGGACAGTGTGCGCACCTACGGTGGGCCGCCCGGCCCCTTCTTCGTCTGCGGCTCTCCGAACACACGATCAGGGGTGGCCGCGATGACTCGCGCAATGCGACTATTTAGACGAGCCCACTCTCACGGACCCTCATTCGCATAGTTTCCTGACAGTACGCTCGTGGGCGAGTGGGTTTTTCTGACTCGATTCGTCCGCAGCCCGACAAATTTGTGATTATCTCCACCCCATCCAGCCACGCGCCGATACCGTATGAACCCCACCACGGAGAACGCCGTGACCCACGATCGGTTCCACCGGAAATTAACGCGCCTCTTCATCGCCAGTCCCGAGTCGTCTCGCCGCGGCCGGCGGGTCCACAGGACGTTCGAGGCGCTGGAAGACCGCGCGCTGCTCACGGCCGCGCTTGCGCCCTTGCCGAATATCATGGTACCGTCGACCCTGGGATACCAGGTCCCGCTCGACGGGAGCCAGTCGGGGTTGGCCAACCAGACGTTCGCCGTGATGTCGAACAATCCCAGAATCAAGGCGACTGTCGCTACCGGGCAGTTCGTCACGCTCAATATCTCCCACACGGCCGCCAACTCGGGTGACATCACGTTTTCAGGTGCAGTCACCTTCCAGGTGTTCCAGGACCTCACCCCGAACACGGCGGCCGAGATCGAGCAGTTCGTCACCAGCGGCTTCTACAACGGCAAGGACTTCCACCGCGTTGCCAACGGGTTCCCGAACTCGACCTCCTACATCGTCCAGGGGGGTTCCCTGAGCGGCAACGGCACCGGGACGAGCGGTCAGCCCGGTACCCCTTTCCCCGACGAGTTCAACCCGCAGCTCGCTTTCACGGGCGCTTATCAGGTCGCCATGGCGAACGCGGGCGCGGATACGAACGATACCCAGTTCTTTTTCACGACTGGCTCCCCGGCGTTCCTGAACTTCGGCTACACGATCTTCGCCCAGGTGGTCGCAGGCCAGAACATCATCCAGGACATGACGCAGGTCGAGCTCAACGGCACGATGCCCGTCAACCCGATCACGATCGCCAGCGCCTCGCTCTCGAACGTCAGCCCGGACGGCGTCATTCACATCGACGCCACCGGCGCTGCGCCGGGGGCCACGGCGACGGTCACCGTAACCGCCAACGACCCGACCACCAGCACGATCGCTCGGCGCTCGTTTACCGTTACCGTCGGCGCCGACTCCAACGCGCCCGAGCGGCCGTTCGTCCAGACGATCTCGCCAGTCGCCAACGACCTCGACACAGGTCTCAACCTGACGGTCGGGCAAGGCCAGACCACCACGTTCCGCATCCCCGGCGTCTCCCCCACGCCCAACGACACGCTGACCTACACCGTGCAGGGGGGCGTCACGGTCAACCCCGTTACTGGTGTGAAGTCGTTCATCTCGCTGGCGAACGCCACGGCCAATGTCGACTCCAGCACCGGGATCGTCCAGATCACGCCGAACGCCGGGTTCAGCGGCACGATCAACGTCCTGGTCGGCGTGCGCGACCAGGTAAACCGGTCCGGCGCGGCATCGCTCGACGACCCGTCGAACTACGAGTACCACCAGTTCACCTTGACCGTGAACGCGTCGAGCACCCCCGCGTTGCAACCACCGATCGCGATCCCGTTTGCGCAGGCCATCACCGAAAACGGCTTCGCGACGGTCCAGTTGGAGGGGCTCAACACCAACGCCGGCTCGAGCCCGACGCCAACCTACACCATCACCGCCCAACCGACTCACGGAACGATCACCCAGTTCAACGCGACAACCGGCACGTTCAAGTACACCCCGACCCCCGGCTTCATCGGCACGGACCGCCTCCAGTACACGATCACGACAACCGGTGGCGGTCTACCCTCGCCGCTGACGAGCGTTGCGTCGACGGTCACGTTCAACATCCATTCCGATTTCACGATCAGCACGAACCCGACGAATGGATCGGTCGTCACGACTCTCCCGAACGGTCAGATCACCGTCACCTTCAGCCAACCAATCGCCGGCCTTACCGACGGCGGCCCAGGGCTGACCGCCGGCGACCCCTATGGGATCATACTCGTCCCGCGCGGGCCTGATCTGGCCTTCAGCGCCCCGTCCGGCGTCGACGGGGGGGATCTCCCGTTGCACGTGAACACGGTTTACCACGTGAACGGGGACGGAACTTCCTCCATCACGCTGACGCCGCTCCAGCCATTGAGCGCGGACGTTTACCTGATCAGCGTCGACCTGAGCAAATTCACCGACACGGCCGGCGACCCGCTCTACGACCCGAACAACGGTGATGACACCTTCCTGTTCCAGCCGTCGCCCGCCACCAGCGCACCTCTGAAGGTAACGGGCGTCACCACCTACAACGGCTTCACGACCGTCAATAACAATGCCATCTTCCAGCCCGACACGCTGGCCATCGGCTTCAACAAGGCGCTTTACGCAGGGGCCGCGGGGGGCAACAACGTGCAGCTCCTCGCCGCCCCGAGCTACACGCCGGTCTCGAGCGTGGCGGTCTATAGCCCGTCGAACAACACGATCTACCTCACCCCCACAACCACGCTGCAACCCGGCATAACCTACGTGATCGCGGTCAGCAAAACCGTCAGCGACGATCAGGGGTACGGCGGCCCGGGCGTTCCGCTCGGGCAGAACTTCTACGACAGCTTCAGCGTCCTGAATGCGTCGGTGGGGGCGGGCTCATCTCCATTGAAGGTCGCGCAAAACGCCGGCGGCAACGTTCAGACCCTACCGACCAACGGCTCGGCCTGGACACTGCCGTTGGGTTATGCGTCGGTCCAGTTCACCGAACTACTGAACGTCACCTCGGGGCACCTCGGACGTTACTCGGTAATGCTCGACCCGCGGACCGTGGGCTCGGACAGCAACTCAGCGCTCGAGAACGTACCCTTGAACGCGAAGCTGGCGTTCAACCCGAACACCGATCAACTCATCATCGTGCCGACGCAGCCGACGTCGAACGGCCTGTATGTGCTTGGGCTGACCAACATGCAGGCTGTCAACGGCGATCCGCTGCTCAACAGCGCGGGCCAGCAGGCGGGCGTGAACGGCCCGCCGGTGTACGCGACGTTCCAGCTCCAGGTCGGCAGCGCGACCGCTGCCGTCGTGTCGGTTGCTGCGCACGATATGGTCGCGAAGGGGGCCGTGGTGCGCCCGGAGGCTGTCCAGACGCAGGGTACACAGACCTCGAAGCTCGTTCAAGGACCACAGGCGCCCTCGCGCGGGCAAGAGCGGATTCGCGCACGCATCGTGCAGCGCGATCGCCGGATTTTCTGACGGCCACCGGTTTGAGTGGGCCTGGTTGGCGGCGGATCTTGGCCCCGAATGGGGCTTTGAAGGACAGGCTTGAAACCCGCCCCTACCGGCGTCCACGCTCAATCTCACGCAAGAGCCGCGCGTGGCGCTCGACCGCCTCGCGCGTCGCGGGATGGTCGGGGCCAAGAATGCGCTGGGCCTCCGCGGCGGCCTGGCGGTACAGCACCTCAGCCTCCACGAGGCGGCCCTGGTCGAGCATGAGAAGTCCCTGGTTGGTCAATGCCGCCACGTTCTCCGGGTGCTTCGGGCCAAACGCACAGCGCACCCCCTGCGCATAGTCGTAGGCGAGCGGCTCGGCCTCGGCGTAGCGCCCCTGCTCGCGGAGCAGGAGGCTCAGCGCGTAAGTCGCGTGCAGGGTGTCGGGGTGACCGGCACGCAGCACGGCACGGCGACCGTTCAGGCTTTCGCGCAGGAGCGGCTCCGCGTCATCCAGCCGGTGCAATCGGTACAGCAAGGCCCCAAGCAGGCCCACCGCGTCGAGAGTGACGACGTCACGCGGTCCAAGTACAGTGCGGCATGTTGCAAGGTTGCGGCGCAGCAAGGGCTCGGACTCGGGGGCATCGAGCGACCGCGCTAGCTCGTTCACGGCGCGCAGGGTCGTACGGTGCGTGGGTCCAAGCTGGTCCATGTCCAGTTGCACGGCCTTCCGCAGGTGGGGCTCGGCCCGGGCGTGCTGGCCGAGCGAGACGTAAGTGCGGCCGAGCGTTTCCCGAACTCCGGCTTCGACCTCGGGCTGGTGGTCGAACGCGCCGCCGAGCGTCAACGACGCCCGGTCCAGCAGCTCCACTATCGTCAGGCCCGCGGCATAGGGGTTCAACTCCGTCGAGGCCTGGGCCAGCACTTGCCGGGTGAGGAAGTCGTTCACCGCATCGGCCCTGATGTACGCCCGCTCTTTCTTCAGCCACATCCACGTAACCGCCGTGTTCCCTCCGACGATCGAGATCGCCAGCAGCGCCGAGAGCGCAGCGGGGACCGGGTGGCGTCGGCACCACATCCAGGCTCGCACCACACGGCCGACCGGACGGGCCGCGATCGGCTCGTTCCGTAGCCAGCGCCTCAGGTCGTCAGCCAGGTCGTGGGCACTCGCATAACGGCGCGCCGGCTCCTTCTCCAGGCACTTGAGGCAAATGACCTCCAGGTCGCGCGGAATGCCGGATCGAAACCGCGACGGGAACTCGGGGGGCTGGGCACGTACGAGGTCGAGTGTGTCAGCGAGGCTGTCGCCGGAAAACGGTGCACGACCTGTCAGCAGGGCGTAGAGGATCGTGCCCAGTCCGTACACGTCCGTCGCGGTGGTCAGGTCGGCCCGCCCACCCCTGGCCTGTTCGGGCGACATGTACGAGGGCGTGCCGATGAGCACATCCGACTGCGTCAGCTCGCAGTCGACGTCGACCCGTCGCGCCAGGCCGAAGTCGGTGACGTGTGGCTCATCCCGCTCATCCAGCAGAATGTTGGCGGGCTTCAGGTCGCGGTGAAAAACGCCGCGCTGGTGGGCTTTTTGCACCGCTTCAGCCAGGACAGCCACCAGCCGGGCCATGGCGCG
>JARLIH010000443.1 GCA_031291845.1 Isosphaeraceae bacterium
GCGTCGATTGCCACTTCGTCCAGGACGTGCACGGCAACACGCGCCTCCAGCAGGAGGTGCGGGGGGCGATCGAGATCCAGTGCATCGATTGCCACGGCTCGGCCGACCAGCGCACGAACCTGATCACGTCCGGCCCGGCGGCCTACACGTCCGACCCTGCGGGAGCCCCCGGCCGCAATCTCAAGGCCCTGCGCACCCCGTTCGGCAAACGCCGATTCGAGCAGGTGGGCCCGCGGCTTTACCAGAACTCGATGGTCGAGAAAGACCTGCGCTGGGAGGTCGTGCAGACGGCCGACACGATCGACCCGGCGAGCGAGCACTACAACGAAAAAGCGCGCCTGGCCAAGACCGTGCGGCGGGACGCGGGCGGGCAGATCGTGTGGGGCGACCTGCCGGGGGGGAAGCAGGACCCTTGCGCTCATGCGAACAAGAACATGAGCTGCATTGCCTGCCATTCCTCGTGGAACCCGAGCTGCTTCGGCTGCCACTTGCCGCAGAAGGCCAACAAGAAGATGCCGGCCCTGCACAACGAGGGGGACGTGTCGCGCAACTACGTCGCGTACAATTTCCAGACCTTGCGCGACGACGTCTTCATGCTGGCGCGCGACGGCGACGTCACGGGCAACCGGATCGGCCCCGCGCGGTCGTCGTGTGCGGTGCACGTCGGTTCCTACAATGCCAACCGCGAGTCGATCTACGTGCAGCAGCAGACGATCTCGGCCGAGGGGATGAGCGGCATCGCGTTCAGCACGAACGTCCCGCACACGGTGCGCGGAGGGCCGACGATCCAGCGGACTGGGCCGGAAAAGGGACGTGCCGTGGACCCGTCGGCCTACCTCGCGGGGCGGAACGAGACGAAGCAGTGCACCGACTGCCATGTCGCCCGGGCGGGGGACAACAACGCGATCATGGCGCAGCTCTTGATGCAGGGGACCAACTACGTCAACTTCATCGGCCGCTATTGCTGGGTCGCCGCGGGGAACCACGGCTTGCACGCGGCGATCGTCACCGAGCAGGAAGAGCCGCAGGCCGTCATCGGCAGCTCCTTGCACCGGCTGGCTTACCCCGACTTCTTCAAGAAGCACGTCGACCACGAGGGCGTGCTGAGGAACGCCTACGAGCACCCCGGTATTGACGTCGCGGACGGCCTTTCGCTGCGGTACCGGCGTGCGGAGGTCCTCGACGTCCAGGCGCGGGGCGAGTACCTCTACGCCGCGTGCGGCGAAGGGGGCTTGCGGGTGTTCGATATCGCGAACGTCGACAACAAGGGGTTCTCGGAGCGGATCGTCACGGCACCCGTGTCGCCGCTGGGCCAGCGCTTCTTCGTGCGGACGAGCTATGCCACAGCCGTCGCCGCGCCGACGACGATTGCCCCCGACCCCACGCGTACGCACCGGCCCGAGAACCGCGAGCCGACCGTTCACCCACTGTATGGCTACCTCTACGTGGCCGACCGTGACGAGGGGCTCATCACGGTCCCCGCGGGGACGTTGCTCGACGGCAACCCCTCGAACAACTTCCTGGGCCGCGAGGTGACGTTCAATCCCGGCGGCATCCTTTGCGGCGCGCGGGCGATTGCGATTGTCGGCACCTACGCCTACATCGGCTGCAATGCGGGGCTGGTCGTCGTGTCGCTCGACGACCCCAAGAACCCGCGCGTGGCGTGCGTCGTGGGCGAACCCGTGCTGAAACACCCGCGCTCGATCCAGGTGCAGTTCCGCTACGGGTTCGTTTGCGATGAGGAAGGGGTGAAGGTCCTGGACACGACCGACCTCGGGAACCCGCGCTGGGCTGCAACGCTGCCGCTGGCCGACGCCCGCTCGATCTACGTCGCGCGCACGTACGCTCACGTGGCGGCCGGTCGCCACGGGCTGGTGATCCTGGACGTGGAGGCGCCCGAGCGGCCGAGGATCGACCAGGTGTTCGACGCCGGCGGTCAGATCAACGACCTGAACGATGTGAAGCTGGGCATCACCTACACGAGCGAGTTCGCCTACCTGGCGGACGGCAAGAACGGCGTGCGGGTCGTTCAACTGACGTCGCCCGAGACGCCGGGGAACCAGGGATACAGCCCGCGGCCGACGCCGGTGCTCGTCGCGACGTCGCCGATTCCGCGCGGGGGGCACGCGCGGCGGGTCTCGAAGGGGGTTGACCGGGACCGCGCGGTGGATGAGAGCGGGAACCCCGTCGCGGTCTTCGGCCGCGTTGGCGCCCGGCCCTTGAGCCTGGCCGAGCAACAGAAGCTCTACCTGTTCAATAGCCAGTTGTGGACCGTCACCGACGACCCGCGCGATTACGGACCGCCGTTGCCCCTCGGGGCGGTCCCGCCGGCGCCTCCGAATCCCTGAGCGGATCGTAACGACCGAGGCTGGTCCAGCCCGGCCGCGAATTGCAGGTCCCGGCGCACGCGCCGCAGCTCCGCCGTGTCGGGGAGCGCGCCTTGTGGGTCGATCTGAAGGCCGGCGAACGCCTGTCGCAGCGCGATCGCAGCGAGGTAGCGCTGGGCTTCGCCGTCCCAGTCACCGGGAGGAGAACCGCGGACCTGCACGATCAGCGCGCGCAGCGTGCGCTGATCGATTGGTGCGGCAGGCGTTGCCACGAGCCATTCCGCACAGCGGTCGGCGATGCCGCGCGCACGGTCTGAAACCTCCTTCGGGTCGGGCGAGGCTGTCTCCATCAGGCGCTTCAGGAGGTCAAGCTCCGGCTTGATGTCCGCGCGCGTCCCGAGGGAATCGATGCCGGCGACCGAGGCGCCGAACGTGTGGTTCCAGGTGCCCCAGGGGGTTGATGAGCGCGCGGGGGACGTGGAGGAGCCGCCTGGGCCGTCGATGGGCCGGTGGCACGAAAAACAGGAGTATTCGGCGAGCTCGGGCCAGCTACCGCGACCGGCGCGGTCGCTCAGCAGCGCGAGGCTCGCCTTGGCCGATGCCACCTGGCCGACGGCCCAGGCCCGGGCGGGAAAGTCGCCGGCGGCGTTCGGTCCCTTCTCGACCCAGTGGGAAGGCATGAGCGCGAGGTACGCCGAAAGCTCGAAGCGGAGCGCCGGGTGCCCCGCGGCGATGAGGTCGTGGTTCACGTCGCGGGCAGGCCGGCCGTTCCGCGCGGGCTCCCCGACGTGACACGTTGCACAGAGCTCGGCACGGCGGGGAATGTCCTTTGTCGCGATGAGTCCAAAACGCTCCTCCCTGGTATGCGGGGTGAGCTGCCGCCACCCGGCCGTCGTGTGCGGACCGAGCCACGCATCGGCCGGGCCGTGGCACGACTCGCAGCTCACTCCCTCGCCGGCCCAGGCCGTCCGTTCGACGCTCGGTGCAGGCGTTGTATGGCACACCAGGCAACGGGCGCTCTCGTGAGCCGCAGGGATACCGAGCGCCTTCGCCATCGTGGCCGAGCGCTCCGTGAAGAGAACCTGGAACGCGCTTGAATGCTTATCCTGCGTGACCCAGGTCGTATGCTCGTTCTTGAGGACGTTCTGCCCCGGCGGCGAGGGCGTCGGGCTGCCGTGACAGGCGACGGCCGAGCACGAGCCCGCGCCTCGAAAACCCGCGGAGGCGCGTTCGAGGGGGCGCACGTCGGGTATGGTGTCGCCGCTCGCCACGTGCCGGCATCCCGCGATGATCACCAGAGCGGCGCCCGTACGAAGCCACCTGCGAGCGGGCATTTCCGAAGCTCCTTGCGCCGAGTTGCCGCTGGCTGGTCTGCTTCGTACGACACGCATTGTAGTCGTTGTCGGCGAGCGTTGTGCGGTGGGTTGGCGCCCTGACGGGCTGACCTACCCTACAAGAGGCATCGGCTCTGCGTTGTCGCGCGGAGCCGGAGAACGGGTCGCGATCCGGCGAGTGACACCGAGAGTATACCCGCTGGTTTGGCCGTGCGCCTCGCTTCTGCCATCACTTCTGACCCAGCACGAACACCGGGTCGAACGACGTCTGCGGGCCTTTCAGACACTCGATGCAACGGCCGACGAGCGTGAGGGTCGGCAGGTCGTAGTTCGTTTCATGACCGGCCAGGAGCGCGTAGAGCGTGCGGCACGCTTCCCACCACCGGCCTGCCTCGTAGAGGGTCAATCCGCTCTCGTAGGTGTCGCGCTCGGCGCGCCAGGCGTCGTCGGCCACGGTCGCGTAGAGCTCGTAAAGATCGACGCAACCGTCGATCCCGACGACCCTCGCACGGCAGAGCCGCCGGGTCGCGAACTGGCCGCCGAGCTGGGCGTTCGTCGACTCGGTGATCAGGATCGGGCTCCCCAACTGCTTCGTTGCCCCCTCCACGCGGCTGGCGAGGTTCACGGCATGGCCCTGTGGGCCGTACATGAATTTCGACCGGCTACCGGTGTTCCCCACCAGGGCCCGCCCCGTGTTCAGCCCGACGCCGAGCCGTAGCGGGAAGGCAAGGCGGTCCTTCCACGCGGCTTCCACGACCGGCATCTCGGCCTGCATCGCCAGCGCGGCACGGCAGGCGAGGACGGCGTGATCGTGCTGGTCGGCGGGCGCGTTCCAGAGGGCCATCATGCCGTCGCCGCTGTAGCTGACCACGGTTCCCCCGAATTCGCGCACGCGTTCGGTGAGCCGGTCCATGACGTCTTGAGCGAGCAAGCAGACGTCGCGCGGGTCGAGCCGCTCGGAGTGGCGCGAGAAGCCGCGGAGGTCGCTGAACAGGATCGTGACCTCACGCTCCCGGCCGTCCAGCAGGTTGGGGTCGCGGTCCAGCTCGCGGGCGAGCTCCGGCGAGAAAAACTGCTCGAACTGGACGCGCCGGCGGGCCGTGTCGGCCTCGCTCTGGACCCGGGCGAGACCGGCGGAGACGGACGCCGCGAGCACTTGCATGAGCTGTGCCTCGAGCGGGCGGATCGCCACGCCGAAGCCCCCCGAGCGGCGAAAGCGCGCACCATAGACGGCGCCCGCGACCTGCCCCTGCTCGTCGAGCACCGGCGCAGCCACCACCGCGCCGACGTCCACCAGGCTGCGCGTCGCGCTGCCGGGGGAAGGGTCCTGGAAATAGGTCTGCCGCTCGCGGTAGACGCGGTCCAGGACCGTCCGGCTGTAGCCGGCGTCGTTTTGCGCGTTGGCATCGTGCCGCGCGAGGACGTTCCAGCCGTCGGCCCGGTGCTGGAGCACGAGTCCACAGTCGAGTCCGATCAACTCGACGACCGCCCGTGCGGTTTGACGGAAAAACTCACCGGTCGACGCCGATGCGCGCTGCACGGAGACCAGCCCCTCGAACCAACGCGCCAGCACCTCCGCGCTGATCTGCTCGTTATCGAGCGGCAGGCGGCTCAGCGTCTGGTTGGGGCGCGGGCCGAGCGGTCGGGCGATCGTCTGAAGGCTTTGTTCCTCGGGTTCATCGTCGGCCCCTTCGAGCTGCAGGACCGTTTCGCCGAGCGTCATCCGCACCGGCGGCATGACCTCGCGCAAATCGCCCGGTAAGAGCACTTCACCGCTGGCGAGGTTGACGGTCACCTTTCTGCTGAGGTTTTCCAGTCGAATCCGGCCGCCGGGGAGCTCTTCGATGCGCAGGTGGTCGCCCGAGACGAAGGGGTCGGGCAGCACCTTGCGCGGCGTCGGCCCCTGCGGGTTGCGGCCGATGACGAGCGAGCCGCGCTCGATGACGACCTTCTCGGTGTGGTTCTTGTGGGAGACATAAGCCAAGAGCATGGTTCGCCTTCATCCCGCGATCCGGGCGGCATGGGACCGCCCCGATGATACCAAGCCACGCGCTGGGTCGACGACCCCATGGCCCGGAACCTCCACGCGAGCCCCTCATGTCATCAGCCCCTCATTGCGAACGGCGGATTTTCCGGTAGGCTACGCAAACGGATCGCACGCCCTGTGGATTGACCACGATCCGGCCGGAGGACGTTCACACCGATGTTTGCCCGCAAAGTCGCGCTCGTGGGTGGGCTGATCGCGCTCGTCGCGGGCGCACCTGGCCGCGGGGCCGACAGCCCACCGCAACGGCCGCCGAACGTGGTCCTGCTTTTTGCCGACGACCTTGGCTATGGCGACGTGGGCTGCTTCGGCGCAAAGGGCTATCGCACGCCCAACATCGACGGCCTGGCGCGCGACGGGACGATGCAGGGCCAGGAGCCGGGCCGCGACGGCAAGCCGGGTCGCTACAAGCCGCTCAAGGTCGGCCTCGAACTGTATGACCTTGAGGACGATCCGGGGGAGACGATCGACCTGTCGGCACGCTACCCCGACGTCGTCGAGCGATTGACCGGCCTCGCGGAGAAGGCCCGCACGGATCTCGGCGATTCGCTCACGCACCGGAAGGGTACTCGAGTTCGCGCTCCTGGTCGCCTTGCCGACGCTACGGGAGCGATCCGTTGATTGTTAGTGGGCGTACGGTCACATGTAGGGCCGGCCATTGCCGGCCGCAATTCCTGAAGGACGTACGACGATGAGACGAAGCGCACAGGTTCGTGCCGGCTTGATCCTCAGCGGATGGCTCGCCATGACGCTGCCGTCGTTTGCGGACGTGTCGAACGACACGCCGGCCGGCTGGCAAGCCCGCGCGCCTCGCGACGAGATCCGCCCCGCCTTCCGGTATCGGTCCGATGGCGGTCCCCAGGGTCGAGGCAGCTTCGTGATCGAGGCCGACCAGCGCGAGGGGTTGTTCGGGTGGTGGGAGAAGACAATTCCCGTAAAGGGTGGACGCTATTACCGGTTCTCGGTTCTGCGCAAGACGGAGCGCGTCAACTTGCCGCGCCGGACGGTCGTCGAGCGGGTGCTCTGGCGAGATGACAAGAACAAACCCGTCGAGCACGACGAACTGAGCCGCGCCTCCTTCGAGGAGGGAAAGCGACCGCGATCGGAGCCCGAGTATCCCTCCGAGCAGGGCGTGGATGAGCGCGGCTGGACGAAAGTCGCCGGTGTCTACCTTGCACCCTCGGGAGCGACGCGTGCGATTGTGGAGCTGACGTACAACTGGGAACCGGGCGGACGGGTTGAATGGGCCGACGTCGCACTCGAGGAGACGCCCGCGCCACCGCCGCGCAAGGTGCGTCTCGCGACGGTCCATTACGCCCCGGGCGCTGGAACCACTTCGGCGGAGAAGTGCCGGCTCTTCGCGCCCCTCATTGAGGAAGCCGCCCGGCAACACGCGGACCTCGTCGTGCTTCCCGAGACGCTGACCGCGGTCGGGCGCCCCTACATCGATGCCGCCGAGCCGGTCCCCGGCCCGTCGACCGACTACTTTGCGAAGCTCGCCAAACAGCACGACCTTTACATCGTCGCGGGCCTCGTGGAGCGGGACCGCCACCTGATTTACAACGTGGCGGTGCTGATCGGACCCGACGGCGCGGTCGTGGGGAAGTACCGCAAGGTCACGTTGCCTCGGGGCGAGA
>JARLIH010000444.1 GCA_031291845.1 Isosphaeraceae bacterium
ACAAGAGCAACCCAAATCGCCGCTGACTACCTGACAGGATGGGCGCGTTTCCCATCGAAAGAAAGAGAGAAGACCGACAATATACGCAAGCGAGCGCCAGAGCTTGACGGCATGATTTCTCGCTGCACGGCCAGCCAGAGAAGAACGTTCTCTTCACCCCCGGCGCATCGTCTCCGAGTTTTATCCGCGTCCGCCCTTGACCACCTCTGACAAGTGTGGTAAGCCTATAACAAGTGTCATAGGTTCTGCGGGGCGGGAAGGGTGTCGCATGCCGGAACATGTCGGGGCCGTAGGGCTGGAGCAGCTCATTGCGCTGAACGACGAGATCGTCGCGCTCGCGCGGGTCGGGTTGCCGCTCGAGCGGGGGCTAGGCGAGCTTGGCCGAAACCTGCCGGGAGGGCTGGGCCGCATCACGGCGACCCTTGGCGAGCGGATGAGCCGTGGCGAGAGCCTCTCGCAGGCCATCGCGGCGGAGGGAGCGCGACTGCCGAAGCTTTACCGCGCGGTGGTCGATGCGGGGCTCAGGGCGGGACGGCTGCCGGTAGCGCTCGAGGGAATGGCGAACTACGCGCGGTCCTACGCGGAGTCGCGCCGGGCGATCGGGCTGGCGCTCTGGTACCCGTTGATCGTCCTGACACTCGCCTTGACGCTATTCACGCTCGTGGTCGCGCGGGTGTTGCCGCGATTTATCGCGGTGTTCCAGGATTTTCGCCTCCCCGTCACGCCGGCGCTGCGGACGCTCGCGGCACTGGGAAGCTCGGCCGAATACTGGGCACCGGCGTTACCGTTACTCCTCGTCTTAATCTATGCCGGCTGGGTCCGCTCGGGGAGAGCGGTCAGTCTGCAGCCGGGACGGGCCGGAGGCATCTTGCGCTGGTTCCCCTGGATGGGTTCCATGTTGGCGCATTTCGAGGCGGCGAACTTTGCAGACCTACTCGCGCTCCTGCTCGAGCAGAACGTACCGTTCGGCGAAGCCGTGGTTCTGTGCGCTGACGCGTCGGGCGACCCAGGGCTGGCGCGCGAGGCGCGGTCGCTGGCCGAACAGGTGGCGCGGGGCGAGTCGCCCGGCATCGCCCTCAAGGCGAATCCGCGATGCGCATTTCCCCCCCTGCTCCGCTGGTTGCTCGCCACGGGCCTCGGCCAGGGTGACCTGCCGGCCGGTCTACGTCATATGGCGGCCCTGTACCGCCGCCGAGCCCGTCACGAAGCGGAGAAGATCCGGGTCTTACTGCCCGCGATCCTCCTGTTCGGAATTGGGGCGAGCGCTACCCTGTTGTATGCCTTGACTCTTTTTCTGCCGTTGACGTCGTTGCTGAAGGAACTCTCCGTCGACTGATCGCTCGCTCCGAACGAACGATCCATTTTCCGAGAAATGACTCTATGCCTACCGGCGGCAACAACCAGCGCGAAGAAGGCAGGCTGTCCGACGAAGAAGTTGCGCGCCTGACCGAGCAAATCGCCGGGCTTTCGCAGGCGAGCTTGCCGCTTCCCTCGGGTTTGCGTGCCCTGGCCGAAGAGCAGCCCTCTCGCCGGTTGCGCAGGGTGCTGGAACACCTGGCGGACCAGCTGGATGCCGGCGTGCCGCTCGAGGAGGCACTCGCGAACGCCGGGGACCGCGTTCCTGCGCACCTGCGCGGGATCGTCACTTCGGGCGTACGCGCCGGGAAGCTGAGTTACGTGCTGGGTCACTACGCGGAATACGCAACGATCGGGACCGACCTGCGCAAGCGGCTGTTGCTCGACCTTTCGTACCCGATGATCGCCTGGTGCCTGGCACTTGTACTTTTGTTTTTCCTATGGGGCGTAATCGCGCACTCGTTCGAACGGATCTACATGGACTTTGGCGTACCGCTTCCCGGGTTGACGAAACTTGTCCTCGGGGCATCGCGGCTCATGCGCACGTACTGGTGGGTGCTCGCAAATCTCGTGGCGCTCGGCCTCATCGTCGTCCTCCTTTGCAGGATCATCCTCAAGCCGGCCGAGCGTTTCAGCCTGGTTTGCCGGGTACCGCTCTTTGGCCGAGTCTGGCGCTGGACGTCCCTTGCGGAGTGGTGCCACCTGCTGGCGCTGTTGATCGAAAGCCGGTTGCCCCTGCACGAAGCCGTCGCGCTCACGGGCGACGGCATCTGCGACGCGGATGTCGGACGTGCCAGCCGGTTTATCGGCCAGGACATCGCGGGGGGCGAGACGCTCGCGCGGGCGCTCGTCCGAGTCGCCATCTTCCCCGTCGGTCTGGAGCGAATGCTGGGCTGGGCTGAGCGCAACCGCGGCCTGCCCGAAGCGCTCCACATGGCGGGCGAATTGTTCGAGTCGCGCGCCCGTGCGCAGTCGTCCGTCATCAATGCGATTTGCAGCGTATTGACTTTCATTTTCATACTGTTGTTGGTCGTCGTTACGGTTTTCGCGCTCTTCTTCCCGATGTTCAGTTTGCTTACCAAGCTCTCGGGCTGATCGCGAACGCGGTTTGCCGCCCCGCTCTCAATCGAGACCACGTATGACGCCCGAGCTGAAGAACCCCTCCGAGCCGAAGCACACACCCAACGAGCGCCCTCCCGCCCGGCGCCAGCGGTTCTTGCTCCAGCACATGATGCTCGTCGTCCTGTTCGCGGGCGTCGGAATCTGGCTCTTGATCCTTTCGTTCCAGTACCTGGGATGGCTCGCGCTGGTACTGCTCGTCTTCCTGGGCGCCGCGCTCGCGGCCGGCTCCGTCGTGGTCGGAGTCAAGGGATTCTGGACTCAACAGGACGCCGTCCTGCGGGCGCTGGCGATCGCAGCCGACCGCGGCATGCCGCTGGCGCCGGCGCTGCAGGCGATCGCGGACCACTGCGGCTTCTTCCTGCGGGCACGCGTCCTCGCCCTGGCCGACACGCTCCAGGCCGGCGCTCCTTTTCCTGACGCCCTCGACATGACTCCAGGCGTGCTCCCGCCAGACGCCGAAGTCATCGCCCGCGTCGGCTACGACACCGGAGTTCTCCCGGGCGCACTGCGCGAAGCCGCCGATGCACGCGTCGCCCTCCCTTCAACGTGGGGTTGGATTGTGGCGCGCTTGTGCTACCTCATGGGCGTGTTGCTGGTTCTTCAGAGCGTGATTGGCTTTATCTCCTATTTTATCTTGCCGAAGTTTGAAGCGATCTTCAAAGACTTCGGCGCCCCGCTCCCGCAGTTCACGATCCTCGTGATCCAGGCAACGCACGCCGCAATTCGGTACGGGTGGGCCTCGGCACTGCTCGTCGGCCTCGAAGTGGCGATCCTGTTCCTTCTTCCCCTGACACTGGTCGGATGGCTGAACGTTGGCATTCCGGTACTTGATCGGCTCTTTATCCGTCGGCACTCGGCCCTGATCTTGCGAGCCCTCGCCGGGGTCGTCGAATCGGGCCAGCCGTTGAACCGGGCATTCGGCACGCTCGCCCGCCGCTATCCCCGCACCTGGGTCCGCGACCAGCTTCGAATGGTGGCGCTCGACATCGATCGAGGCCAAGACTGGTGCGAAGCGCTCCGGAACAACGGCTTGATCGGCGGCCCGGAGGTCGCCGCCCTCGACGCCGCCCGCCGTGTGGGCAACCTGCCATGGACGCTCCGCCAGACAGCCGAGACCCTCGAACGCCGGCTCGCGTACCGCATGCAGGCCTGGCTCCAGTTGATCTTCCCGGTGCTTGTTCTCATGGTCGGAGGCGTCGTGTTCGCCGTCGCTGTGGCCTACTTCGCCCCCCTTGTCAGCTTGATCGAGAGGTTGGCCGGTTGATGAAAGCCTCCCTGCTCAGACACGAAACGGTTCGCCGGCGCGGCTTCACGGTCTTCGAGCTGGCGATCGCCGTGATTCTGCTGTCGGTCGCGATGACCGTGACCGTCCAGCTCCTCGGCGCGATCGCCCTCGAGCGCCGTACCGTCGGCCGGCGCGAGCTGGCTGCCCAGGAGGTGGCGAACCTGATGGAGCACCTCACGGCGCGGCCTTGGGCGAACCTGACCGCCGAATCGCTCAAAGATGCGCTCCTGTCTAACGAGGCGAGGCAGGCGCTCCCCGGCGCGGAGTTGAAGGTAGGCGTCGAGGCGGCGGACGCCCCGGGCGGCGTGCCCGGCAAGCGTGTCTCGATCAAGCTCCGCTGGCGCAACCGGGCCGGCGAGTTCGACGCGCCGGTGCGGCTGACCACATGGGTCTACCGGTCAACCGCGGGGAGGAACCCAGAATGACCCACCAGCGCCTGCGGCGAGGGTACTCGCTCATCGAAATGCTGATCGTGATCTCTGGCATCGCCATCCTGTTCGGCATGAGCGTCGGCATGATCCACATGCTGCTCCGCCTCGATCGGGGCAACCGTGCCCGCATTGGCGAAAAGACGACGATCAGCCGGCTCGCGCACGCGCTGCGCCGGGACGCGCATGCGGCCGTCGCTGCCAGGCGAGTCGAAGCCGAGGGGCACGAAGGCGTCGCGTTCGACCTGGGGAAAGGGCACAAGGTGGATTACGTCGATGAGGGGGGCAGGCTGGTCCGGCACGAAACGGCACCCGGCGAGACGCCCAGGCGCGAAGCATACCGGTTACCCTCGCGCGGGCGGCCCAAGCTCGAGCTGCGCGAGGAGGCGGGCCAACGCTGGGCGATCCTGACCTTGGATCGAAATCCGAACGCCCAAGAGATCGCGCCGGCTCGACCGGTCGTGGTGGAAGCGTGGATCGGCAAGGACGCGGGACTGGCGCGCGCCGGGGAGGGCCGGCGATGAGCACGAGAAGCGTTCGAAGCCGTCGCGGCGCAGTGATTGTTCCGGTCCTCGTCTGTTTCGTTTTGATCATGCTGATCTGCGCTGGGTTGGTGCAGCTCCTGTTCACGGAGCGCGGCATCACCCGACAGGAGGAACGCCGGCTCCAGGCCGAGTGGCTCGCGGAAGCCGGACTGGAGCGCGCGGCGGCGCGGCTGTCCCGGGCGCGCGGCTACACGGGCGAATCGTGGGAAGTACCCGCGCAAGAGCTCGGCGGCCAGGACGCGGGCCAGGTCGTCATCACGGTCGAGACGCCGAAGGACGAACCCGGGCACCGGCGCGTGATCGTGCGGGCCGACTACCCGCTGGCAGCGGAGCGCCGGGCGCGGCGTCAACGCACTCTTGTGATCGACCTGGGACCGGACCCGAGCACGGGAGACAAATCATGACACGCCGCGCATTCACACTGATCGAGCTGTTGGTCGTGATCGCGATCATCGCGGTGCTCGTCGCGCTGCTGCTGCCTGCGGTTCAGGCCGCCCGTGAAGCATCGCGGCGTTGCCACTGCGTCAACAACCTCATGCAACTCGGGATTGCGATCAGCGGCTACGACACGATGCACAACGTGCTGCCGCCTGGCGTCGTCAACGACAAGGGGCCAATCCAGAACCTCCCGAACGGTTACCATTTCGGCTGGCTCACCCAGATCCTGCCGTTCATCGACCGCAAGCCGGTAGCGGCGCAGATCAACCTGCACGCGAGCGTCTACGCCCCCGAAAACCTGTCGTGGCGTCAGGTTCAGATCAACACGCTGATCTGCCCGTCCGACCCGTTCCCGAAACGGGGGGCGGACGGCGTGGTTGAATCGAACTACGCCGCCGTTTACGACGGCATCGAAAGGCCGATCGACGTCGCCAACCGCGGCGTCTTTTTCCTCAATAGCCGGGTGCGGATGGAAGACATTGTCGATGGCACCTCCCAGACGCTGTTTGTCGGGGAAAAGCTAGTCGACACGCCCGCGCTCGGCTGGGCCTCGGGCACGAGGGCCACCCTCCGCAATACGGGCACGCCGCTCGGAAGCGTGACAGGGCGCGGGTTGGTCAGCGTTCCGACGACGTTCGTCACGGACGAGGTCGATGAAACCGGCTCCCTCGTGGCGTTGAACCCCGACCCGGTTGGCGGGTTCTCGAGCCCTCACCCGGGCGGCTCCAACTTCCTGGCCGGCGACGGCAGCGTGAAGTTCATCAAGCAGTCCATGAGTCGCTCTGTGTTCCGGTGGCTCGGCCAGCGCAACGACGAAGAAGTCATAGATTCAAACATGTATTGATTATTTGAGCAGTCTAAACATTCTCCCCGACCACGGCCGGGGCCCTCATCACGCGAGACAGGAACGCTATGAACACTCGAACTGCCGGACCCCGGCGCGGATTCACACTGATCGAGCTCCTGGTGGTGATCGCGATCATCGCGGTGCTCATCGCGCTCCTGCTGCCGGCGGTGCAGTCGGCCCGCGAATCGGCGAGGCGCTGCCAGTGCGTGAACAACTTACTGCAATTGAGCATCTCGCTCCAAAACTACGAGACGGCCCACGAGGTCCTGCCCCCGGGCGTCGTCAACGACAAGGGCCCCATTCAGAACACGCCGAAGGGCTATCACTTCGGATGGCTCGTGCAGATCCTTCCTTACGTCGAGCAGAAAAGCCTCTACAACCATTTTGACAAGCGTGTTAGCCTGTACGACTCGCTGAATTCGTCGGTGCGAGGCATCGGCGTGCGAACCTTCGTTTGCCCCTCGGACCCAGGCGCAAACACGTCCAGCGGGGCCCCCGCCCGCGGCAGCTACGCAGCATGTTACAACGACACGGAGGTTCCCGTCGATACAACGAACAACGGCGTTTTCTTCTTGAACAGCCACCTTCGCTCCGAGGACATCCCGGACGGCCGATCGTACACGCTGTTCCTCGGCGAGAAGAAGATCGACACGACGGACCTGGGCTGGGCCTCGGGCACCAGCGCCTCTCTGCGCAACGCGGCCAATCCTCCGAACAACGGTGGGGTGAGCCTGTCGATCACCGTCACAGTACCTCCTAACGGCGACGAAGGTTCCGTCGAAGGCGCTACGGCGAGTTCAACCGCTGCCGGGGCCGGCGTCAACGGTAGTTTTAACAGCCTGCATCCAGGTGGGATTAACGCGGCGTTCGGCGACGGTTCGGTGCGATTCCTCAAGAATTCGATCAACCCCAAGGTCTTCCGGCTGCTCGCAAGCCGTGCCGACGGAGACCTGCTGTCGGACGATCAGTTTTAAGCGATGGGCGAATACCTCGCCGATCCGCAACACGTTGGGCTTCCATTCGCTCACGGATCGTCGCTTTCCCGCCAGGTTTCCGTCATGACCGAGCGGCGCGCCTTTACACGGATCGAGCTCCTGGTCGCGATCGTTCGGATCGACCCGCAGCTTTACCGATTCCCGGGGGCACAGCGCCGACGGCGAGTTGATCGGCGAGGGACCGTTTTCATCACGCAGTAGTAAAGCTTGACGATTGTTCCGATTGAATAAAGTTTGCCGACGGTTCGGCCGATCTTCTCAGAGGGGACGGTCCCCCCTCATCGTTCTCCGATCGCCTCGTGAGTGTAGGAATGAACTCCGAAGCGCTCGGCCCCATCGCACAGGCGTCGCGGACCCGCGACTGTTGGCCTCAACGCCGCGCTTGGCTGCGGCTCCATCTCGTCGTTCTCGTGAGCGTTGCAATCACCGGAGCCGCGGGTTGCCGCTCAATTCCGGTCGACGGGCGCCCGACGGTTGAGTCGCAGGAGGAAGCCGATTCCTCTTCCGAAACGTCCGAGGATGGCGCCCGCGGCCTCTTCGGTCTGCCGCCGCTGCGCGAACTGCTCTCCGATGAAGCCCCTCCTCCTGATGACGACGGATCGGCCGAATTTCCGGCAAAACAGGGAGACGTCGTTCAGCCGGATATCCGCTCTCCGGGCCCCGACATCGCCAACTTTCCCAACAGCGCGTTCACCCTCCCGCAGGGTCGGCTCTACATCGAAACCTCGCCGCTGTTCCTCTCGGGACCAAGCCAGGGATCCGCCAAGACGTACAACGCCGAATTCTTGATCCGGCTCGGGCTCACCGACCGCGTCGAACTTCGCCTCTTCGGCAACGGTCCGACGTTCGAGCGCGGTCAGTACGCGGGCAACGGGTTCGCACCGCTGGCTTGGGACATCAAGACCAACCTCTGGCAGGAGAACCGCAAGTACCACATTCCCGCGGTCGGCTTCGAAGTCTTCGTCCTCACCCCCAGCGGATCAAAGTCGTTGAACCAGGGGACGCAGCCATCGGTCAACCTACTTTTCGACCACACGCTTCCCTACGGATTTCAGCTCGAGTGGAACGTGGGAATGGTCGGGGATCCCTCGCCGAACAACAACTTCAGCTCGATCGAGCCGGCGGCGGCCTGGGCCCTCCAGCGCGAGGTTTTCAAGGACTTCGACGTTTTCATCCAAGGGTACTACAACGGCCCCACGCTACCCCGTTTTGGTGATGGCGTTGAACTCGGGGCCGGTGCGGTCTGGGCGCTTAACCGACGGATCGCGATCTATGGCAGTTACAACGGCGGCGTGAGTAAGGACGCGCCAACAACCATCTCGCAGCTCGGCTGCGCCGTTGCCTTCTAGGCCCGGTGGTCCAGGAACGTCGATCGGCGTGGGCTCGCCACCTGTCTGCCCAACGGAGATCCGAGTAGAGTAACTCGTCCAGCGTGCCGTCGAGCGGCGGCCGACCCGTGTTCGCGCGCCGGAGAGACCTGGCGAATGAGCGTCAGCGAAGAACAAGCCTGCGCCCCGTCGACCTGGTATTCGGGAATCAAGACGCGCCAGTGGTTCGTCCTGGCCATCGCCTCGGCCGGATGGGTCTTTGATGTCTATGAGGGCCAGCTCTTCACCGTTTTCAAGACCTCGGCCCTGCGCGACCTGTTGTCCCAGCAGGGCCTGAGCGACCCGCGAGTCCTCGCCGCGGCGATCGACTGGCACGCGAACGTGGCCCTGGCGTTATTTCTCATCGGCGGCGCTGTAGGGGGCCTGGGGTTCGGCATCCTGGGCGACCGCTACGGCCGCGTCCGCGTGCTATCCTGGACGATCCTGACCTACTCGGTCTTCTCGGCCCTTACCGGTTTCGCCCGGAATGTCTGGGAAGTGCACCTGTTGCGGGCGCTGGTCGCCCTCGGCGCAGGGGGCGAGTGGGCCGTGGCGGCGGCCCTGGTGGCCGAGTCGTTCCCTCCCCGCGCCCGGGCGTTTGCGTCGGGCACGTTCCACGCATCGAGCGTCCTCGGCGGCGCCCTCGCTTCGCTCACCGGCATGTACTTCGTCGGGCCGGACAGTTGGCGGCGAGCCTTCTTGCTCGGCTTCGCCCCGGCGTTGCTCCTGCTCTGGATCCGCCTCAGCCTCCACGAACCGGGCCAGTGGCAGAAGGCAAAATCCGAGTCGGGCACGGGCCACGAGCTCGGCAGCCTTGCCGAGCTTCTCCGCGACGCTCAATGGCGTCCTCGTGCGTTCCTGGCGCTCGGCCTGGCGGCCGTCGGCCTCGCCACCTACTGGGGAATCTTCGCGTGGGGACCCGAGCTCATCGGGGAAGTACTCGGTCCGGACGCGTCCAAGGAAACGAAACAGGCTGCCGGGAGCTTTGCGTACTTGCTCATGAACCTCACCGGTGGGCTGGCCGGCTTGCTCACGTTCGCGCCCCTGGCCACGTGGGTGGGTCGCCGGCGGGCGTTCGCCGTTTATCTTGTCGGCGCCTTCGTGTTCTCGCTCGTCACGTTCCTCGGCGCACGCACCCACGGGCAGGCTCTCGTGCTCCTGCCGGTCATGGCGTTCTTCGTGGTCGGCCTGCACGCCGGATACGCCGTCTATTTCCCCGAACTGTTCCCGACGCGACTGCGCGCGACCGGGTCGAGTTTCGGTTTCAACCTGGGACGCCTCGTGGGGGCCGCGATGCTCCTGGTCCGCGGCGTGCTCGGTGCATCGCTGGGCCTGCGCTATGCCGTTGTTGCCATGGCGTGTTTGTTCATCGTCGGACTGGTGCTTCTCACCTGCGCGCCCGAGACGCGCGGGCAACCACTCCCCGATTAAAGCGGTCGCCGATCATGTTGTGTTCGTAGGATGCACGAAATCCACCATCCCCATTTCATACCAAGAAGGTGGTGCATTTCGTGCGTCCTACGAAGCGCTCATAGCCCCATCAATCGCCCCGTACTGTCGCCGAGCTGATCCGCCGGTGCACCGATCCGGTCGAGCATCGAGAGAAACAGGTTGTTCAGCGGCGTTTGACTCTCAAGCTTGACGTGGCGCCCGGTCGGGATCGAGCCGCCCCCCTTGCCGACGAGAACGATCGGCAGGTCCTTGTGGCTGTGGCTGTTGCCGTCGCTGATCCCGCTGCCGTACAGGATCATCGAGTGGTCAAGCAGCGTCCCTTCCCCTTCCCGGGTGGCCTTGAGCTTGGCCAAGAAGTAAACAAATTGCTCCATGTGGAATTTATTGATCTGCTTGATTTTTTGCTTCTTTTCGTCGTTGCCGCTATGGTGCGACAGGTCGTGATGCCCTTCCGGCACGCCGATGAACGAGTAGCTCTTGTTGCTTCCCTCGTTGGCGTACATGAACGTAGCGATGCGGGTGACGTCCCCCTGGAAGGCGATGGCCAGCAGGTCGAACATCAGGCGGATGTGCTCCTTGAAGTCCTGGGGCACTCCCTGGGGCTTTGAAAAGCCGGAGGCGCTCGCCAGACCGAGTTCGGACGCCTTGCCGATGCGGACTTCCAGCTCGCGGACGGCGGTCAGGTACTCGTCGAGCTTGCGACGGTCGGTCTGCCCGAGGCGCCGCTTGAGGACGTCGGCATCCTCGGCGACGAAATCCAGGATGCTCTTGCGATAGCGGTCCCGCTTGGCGCGGCTGGCGGGGGTCTCATTCGGGTCGTTGTTCGAGAACAGGCGTTCGAAGACCTGGCGCGGGTTGACCTCCTTGGCCATCGGGGTCGTTTCCGACCGCCAGGAGATATTCGAGGAATAAGCGCAGCTATAACCCGAGTCGCAGTTGCCCGACTGCGCGCCCCGATCGCAGCCGAGCTCGAGGGAAGGAAGCCGCGTCAGGTGGCCGATCTGCTGCGCGGCCACCTGATCGACCGATACACCCGCTCGGATGTTCGCGCCGTCGGTCTTCAGCGGGTGACGGCCCGTGAGGAAGCAGGCGAGGGAGCGAGCGTGGTCTCCGCCGCCGTCACCGTGCGCGAACGCGCCGTCCTGGGCGAGGCCACTGATCACGAGCGTGTCGCTCTTGTAGGGCTCGAGGACTTTCAAGACCTCGGGGAGGGTGAAGTTGGTACCCACCTCGCTGGGAGTCCAGTCGGCCATGTTCACGCCGTTGGGCACATAGAAGAACGCCATGCGCTTCGCCGCGGCCTTGACGGACTTCCCCTTGGCGATATTGGCCGCAGGCGCCATGGCGTCGAGCCAGGGCAAGGCCAACGCCGTGCCCAGGCCCCGGAGGACGGTCCTACGCGAAAGTCGTTGGGTGCTCATGGTGTCACTCGCTACTCCCCCGGCGTTTCTGGAACGGGTCGCTCTGCACGACCTCCAGGACCAGCCGGGAAAACTTGCCCTTGTCGCGGACTGTGGCCTCGACGACCCGGTCCACTGCGCAGCGATCATAGTACTCGAGCCCGCGGCCGGTCGCATAAGTCAGCAGCTTTTCCGCCAGGCAACGCGTGAACTCGCGCTGGCGGGACTGCAGCACAGCCTTCAGTTCCCGGACCCCGCGGAACGATTGCCCCGACGGGAGCGTGCCGGAGGCGTCGATCGGAAAGTTGCCGTCCTTGTCGCGCCAGGCGCCGATGGCGTCGAAGTTCTCGAAGCCAAAGCCCAACGGGTCCATCCGCGCATGGCACGACGCGCAGTTCGGGTTCGCCCGGTGCTGCTCCATCCGCTGCCGTAGCGAGCCGGTCGCCGCCACGGCCTGGTCTTCCTTCAGCTCCGGCACGTCGGGGGGCGGAGGCGGAGGAGGCGTGCCGAGGATCTGCTCCAAGATCCACTTGCCGCGTTTGACTGGTGAGGTCCGGGTCGGGTTGGACGTGATCGTCAAGATGCTCGCCTGCGTCAAGATCCCGCCCCGTGCGCCGTCCTTGAACGAGACGCGATGGAACTGCTCCCCTTTGATGCCGGGAATCCCGTAGTGCTGTGCGAGACGTTCGTTCACATAGGTATAGTTGGCGTCGATCAGGTCCTGGACGCCGCGGTCCTCGTGCACGACCGACTCGAAGAAGAGCTCGGTCTCCTTCAACATCGCCGCTCGTAGCGGCTCATCGAAGTTCGGGAAGCGGCCCTTGTCGGGGTTCACGTTCTTGAGGTTGCGCACCTGGAGCCACTGGTCGGCGAAATTGTCGACGAGCGCTTTCGCCTTGCGGTCGCGCAGCATCCGGCGCACTTGCCGCTCCAGGTTGTCGGCCTGGCGCAGCTTGTTCGAGAGCGCGAGCTGGTACAGTTCCTCGTCCGGCATACTGCTCCAGAGGAAGTACGACAGCCGCGAGGCGAGCTCGAGGTCGCTGATGGGCTGGGCACCCGTCGGTTCGCCAGGCCGTTTGCGCCCGCCGAGCTCCACTCGGAACAGGAACTGGGGCGAAACGAGGACCGCCTCGACCATCAGTTGAATACCGCGCTCGAAGCTGTCCCCGCTCTCCTGGGCGAGATCGACGAACTTCATGAGGCGGGCGACCTCGGCCGGCGTCACCGGCC
>JARLIH010000445.1 GCA_031291845.1 Isosphaeraceae bacterium
GCGAACGAATCCTTTTCTTCCCAGGATTCAAGACTGAGATGACCCACGTCCGCGGTTTCCGCGGCGAGGAACTGAAGTTTGACCGACCATTCGCATTCGACCACGCATCGCTTGAGCAGCGACGTGATACTTGGCACATCACTACGGCCCGGTCAAAGGACCACGAGGGCCGGCCGGCCGCGACTGACTTGGGAGATGGTCGAGTGCTCTGGTTCGGAATGAGCCTCGCAAGCACAGACGTTCTGCGCGAGTTGAAACGAGATACCGTCGCCACCTTCGCCGTACCTGAGCGTTCCTCAAAGTGGAAGGGCGAGCAGTTCATCCAATCCAGACAGGGCAAGGAATTCCCAGGGGTCTACCTCCCCGAGCGACCGGGAACCGCTGAGGATCTGTGCTTCCCGCTCATCTCAGTGATCGTCGGGCCCACCGGCTTTGAGATTTACAGAGGACCAATTTGGGGATGGCCATACGGCTCCGTGTTCGCTACGGAGGAGCCCTCAGAGCAGGTACGGTTCCGCACGCGACACCAACGCTTCCGCCTTGACGAGCAAACCGACGTCCAGCTCACCGCGATGTGGGGTCTTGGTTCGCTAGCAATCCCTGCGATCTTCACGTCGCCGATTGTCAGAGCAATCGAGCCCAACGCGGACTCGTGACGGACCTTGCAGCGTGTGAACGGCCTCCAGAATGACGACCCCTCGCTGGGATAGGACCGTTAAGTTCCCTGAGTTTGCATCGAGAGAGGGAAGACCGTAATCGAGGGGCCGCTGGGACGGGCTATTAACGGTTGATCGGGCCGCCGCCAGTGTCGCTGGCGATCGCGCAGGAATCGGGGTTATCAACGGTTGATTGGCAGGCCGATACCCTCCCTGTGACCAACGATCCGGGGAGGAATTCCAGCATGCCCATTATCAGCGCCACTGCCCTTAAGGGGGGCGTGGGCAAGACGACCCTGATCCACCATACCGCGGGGGCCCTGGCCCTGGCCGGCAAGCGGGTCCTGTGCATCGACAACGACCCGCAGGCCTCGCTGTCATCCGGCATTTTTGGGCCGAGCGCCGTTGAGCAGATGGAGCCGTCGTCGACCGTCGCCGCCCTGTACGCGGGCCTCGACCCGTTGCCTGAGCAGGTCATCCGCGCGTCGGGCATTGCCAACATCGACGTGATCGCCGGATCGATGGCTGCGGCCCGGTTCAACCTACCCGAGCCGTTCGCGGCGCCGGTCGAGATCCAGACCTGCCTGCGGTCGTTCCTGGCCGAGGTCCGCGACCAGTACGATGTCGTGCTGATCGACAACCCGCCGAACCTCCAGGCCGCGAGCTGGGCCGCCCTCATCGCGAGCGATTACCTAGTGGTGCCGTGCGTCCCCGAAGACTACGGCTCGATGAGCCTCTCGCCGGTCCTTGAGAGCATCCGCCTGGTCACCGCCGGGCCGAACCCCTCGGTCGTCCTGCTGGGCCTGCTGCTGACGATGGTTCAGCCGCGGCTCGGCGTTCATATGGCCTATGAGCGGGTGCTACGCGATGTCCACGGGAACGGCGTGTTCGAGACCCGCATCCCGCTGGCGGCCGACATCAAGGAAGCGATCTCCCAGCGCCGGCCCGTGACACACTACAAGCCCAAGGGTGCGTCGTCGAAGGTGTTCAAGGCGCTAGTCGACGAGCTGCTGTCTCGGATCGACGTCGTCGAGGCGGGGCGCCAGAAGAAGGAGGCGGCCTGAAATGGGAAAGGCTGACAACCTGCTGCGCGCGATGGGCGGGACCATCACAGAATCAGCGTCTCACCGAGCGGCCCCGGCTGCCATGCCGGCCACAGCGGCCGCACCGACGCTGGCACCGGACCGTCTCGCGGGTGTGACCCGTAGCAAGACCGCGCTGGAGATCCCGATCGCCAAGATCGAGCCCGACCCGGATCAACCGCGCGAGGAGTTCGATGAGGACGCGCTACGCCGGCTCGCCGACTCTATCGGCACCCGCGGTGTGCTCCAGCCGATCCGCGTGCGTTGGGAAGAGGGCAGGGGGCGTTACGTCATCATCGTGGGCGAACGGCGATGGAGGGCGTCTCAGATGGCCGGACTGGCTGCGCTGCCATGCGTCGTCGACGACCGCCCCGCTACGGCTGGCGAGCTGCTGGCGGTCCAGATGATCGAGAACTGTCTGCGTGAGGACCTGAAGCCGGTCGAGCAGGCCAAGGCGTTCCGGGCCCTGATGGATCTCAACGGGTGGTCCGGGAACCAGCTCGCCAAGGAGCTCGGCGTATCCCAGTCGGGCGTCGTCCAAACCCTGGCTCTGCTCGAGCTCCCGGCCCCGGTCCAATCAGCCGTTGATAATGGGGAGCTGCCAGCGTCGACGGCCTATGAGATCTCCAAGGTCGAGGACCCCGAGGCACAGGCCGAGCTGGCCGCGTGGGTCTCGGCGAAGGGGCTGACTCGATCAGAGACTGCCGCCGCTGTCCGTCAGGTCGCAGTATCCCGGAAGGGACGACCGAAGGGCAAGGGAGCCGGCAGACCGAAAAAGATCACCGAACGAACGCTCCGTTACCCCTTCGCTCGCGTGACAGTCGAGCTGCGGAAGGGCGACGGACTTGAAGCCATCCTTAACGCGCTGCGGCTCGCCGTGGGCGACGTTGAGGCTGAGTTGGCAGGGAAAGCTCAGGAAGCTGCCTGATCCGCCCCCGCCGTTATACCCACCCTGGCCGGGTCGACAAGCCCGGCTGCCCCGTCACGGAGGACCATGCGATGGATTCGCGCGAAACCCAGGCGTTCAACAAGGGCGTCCGCGCCGCGCTCGCGTCTGAGCGTCTGTTGGCTTGCACCAAGGCATTTCTACGGTTCATCGAAGACGAATGCGTGAAGTTCAACTTCTACGACCTTGTCGAAGTGCGAGAATATCTCGGCGATTCGATCGTCGGTCAGGCCCAAGCCGTCATTGCTGAAGTCGAGGGAAGACCAACCCCGGCAGATGACCCGCTTCTCGGCTGGCCGATCGCCGGTCTCTTTAGGGACCTGGATAGGAGGGATTACTCGGTACTGAAGGCGGCCGGGATCGTCACCTTCGAGGACCTCTTGAAGCGAACTTCAGCAGACCTGATCACTGTCGATGGATTCGACCAATGGGATATCGATCGCATTGCGAACGAGCTCGGCAAAGCCGATTTGGAGCTCGCGGTACCGGAAGGCCCTCCGGCTGTCGACCACCCGATCTACGGCCAACCGTTTGAGACGGTTCTCACCGGCGCAACGAAGCGGGTCTTGGATGTGCTCCGTGGAGCGGGAATCGCCACCGTCCAAGACCTGTTGGGCTGGGACGGCGAAGAGTTGCTCAGTCTCTACGGGTTCGGGCCTGATTCTCTGGCCTGCGTTGACGAGGGCCTCCGGCGATACGGACTGGCTCTTGCTGAGGACGCGCAGAAAGAGACCACGGCCGCCGCATGAGGCGCCAACCGAGCTGGCGTCGGGCCTGTTTATGGGTCGGCAGGTCCGGCGCGCTCGCGGCTCGTGGCGTTCAAACGGTCAGGCCAGAGTCCGACCGGAACCAAGGGGGCATCCGGTCACCCCAAAAGTCTCGCGCGAAGGCATCAACGGTCTCAACGGCCCAACGGGCGCCCTGCTTGTTCAAGAGCAATCCCACGTTCTTCGACCGCTGGTTCTCCGGCTCGGAGTGAACAAGCGCGTTTCGGGCGCGCTGCAGCTTCACGACCTCTGGGGCGCCCTTGGCGAGCGTCGCGCCAGTGACGAGTTGGTATTTGTTGGCGATCGAAGCATAAAGAAAGTCGTCGTTGTACAACGCCTTGACGTAGAGATGCGCGTACTCGCTCAGCATGCCTTCCACGGCCGCGATTGCCGTCAAGAAAGTTCCCGTCGCAAAGCACGTGGCGTCCAGCGAGCCGACCTCGACCGTCTCGGCTTTCTCGGTTTCCTCGGCCATGCGACGGGCGTGCCGAAGCAGCGTACCCGACTGATACACGTCGATCCTCAGGGTGATCTCGCCAGACGATCCGCCGTCTGTCCCGAACAACGATTTACTGTCGCTCATAGATACTCCACAATGATAATGCTCGGGCGAGGCCCCAGAATGGGTCCTGAGCACCCTTGTCGACAGAAATATCGACAGTGAAACTTAAGATGCGAATTCATAGATGCAAGTTTTGCTATTCAGAATTCTCATTCTAGAATGCGCTGTTCGTTCGGCGATGGGCGCGCAATAGAACAAGGGCCAGGTTGGCGCCTTTACCCAGACAGCCTGCATGTGGTCGAAGGTATTACGCCGTCATACGAGTCGACGCGTTTATACTGATGGGTGCCCGAATGGAGCGGCGGAGCGGCGGCGTCAATAGGAAAGAATGAACCGTTCCTTCGGACCATCCCAGGTGAACAGAACCCGGCTGAGCAGGTCGCGACCGATTAGGATATCGACGCCAGGATTAGCCGGCGAGGCTTTTACGACCTCGAGGCCGAACCACTGACCTTCGAGCCACCAGTGCTCCGGCTGAGTGTTCGGCTCGAAAGCGATCTGGAGCGCATAGGTCGGGCACCACTCGGCCGTACCGTCGGAACGCGTCACTTCGGCCTCGCCGATTTCGATCGGCTTGAGCGCGTCGATCACGCTTGGCCGCGCGGCCGTAATGGTTGCTCCCGTATCAAGCAACCCGGTCCTGGTCATTGCATGCGCGGCTCGACGGCGCTTCGCATGAGAACCGCCGATACTCACGCCCACTTGGAGCAGAGGGGCGATAGTGCTCAGCCGGTGGATTGGCATCAGAACGCCGCACCGCCAAGCGAATGGATTGGTTCTCGCGCGACGATCTGTTTGACCAAGGCACCATCATCCCCGAAGCGGTCATCCACCTCATCTAAGGCTTGCTCTCGGTCAGAATAGATCCCAATAATCGAATCGCCTTTTATGACTACATATTTACCTTTGTGCTTGAGCAGTTCCTTCAGATGATTCTTGTATGTCAAGAGTTCCTGGCGCCGTCCCTTTAATCGTTCGGCGCCGAGCGTGCGCCAATCGAAGAACCGGGAACGTACCCGCGCCACCCGCACAGCCTTGCCTTCAGCGTCGCGGCCGATAATTCCCTTCGATTTCGTCGGTTTCTTGGCCATAGCGCTACCCTCCCCAGAATTCTTTCGCTTCTTGTAGTCTATCGGGTTTTCACTCACGCGTCACGATCCGTCTAGTTCCAACGGAAAACCCACCGACTGCGGTTTCAGGCTGAGTCCTCGCCCAGTAGGTGGGCGATCGCCCCAGCCTCATCCCGGCGGTTGTCGTCGTACCGGAGTAGGGTCTCCAGCTTGGCGTGCCGGCTGAACCGCCTCACCCTCCGGACGTCCCCGCCGGCGAGGTCGAGCGCCCGGGTAATCCCCTGATGGCGAAGGCCGTGCGGATTCGTGCCGCGAGCCACGCCGGCCCGGCGCCCGAGGCTGTGCGCGACGCGGGCCGCGTTACTCGTGTCGAGTCGGCCCGGTAGGCCAGGTCCGGCAGCGCGGTCGAGACGGACGAATAGCGGGCCCGGCCAGTCGCCCCTCGACGCAATCCAGTCGACCAGGGCCGCAGCTGTCGGCGCGTTGAGCGTCAGGGGAATCTTCTCGTCACGCCCCTTGCCGATCACGGCCAAGGTCCGCTGTTCCAGGTCGACGTCGGCCAGGTCGAGGGCGACGGCCTCACCGCGGCGGAGCCCGAGGTCATGCATCAGGCGGACCAGGGCAAGGTCCCGTTTCCCCTTGGGAGTCGTCGCCCGTTCCCGGGCTGCGGCGAGCATGCGCCGCCAGCCATCCAGCCCGGGGCCGCGGGTATCTCGATACGCTTCCGCTTTCGGGGAGCTGATGTCGATCGCCCAGGCGACCCGGCCGAGGGTCCGGGCAAGCTTGACCACCGAGCGGAGGGCGGCCAGCCGGCGGGCGATCGTCGCCGGCGACAACGCGCGGTCCGTCAGGTGGGCCCGGTAGCCCAGGGCCAGGGCATTCGCCTGGCCGGCCGAGCCCGACACGAGCAACTCCACGGCGCTCCGGGCGTCCGGCGCGCCCAGGAAGGCCGCGAAGTCCCCCAGATCCTTCCGGTAGGCGCGGAGCGTGGTCGGCTTACGACCGGCGAGGAACGCCGCCAGCAGGTCGGCTTCCCCCAGGATCGCGAGCGCGGGGGCCGAGGTTTGGGCCGGGACGACGCGAACGAGCGGGAACTCATCCATGGTGGCACCAGTACGACCAGGTCGCTCGGGGCGACTCCGGAGCCGCCCCCTGTTCCTTAGTATCGACATTCTAGGGGCCCAAGTGCGCGGAAAGGGCCATTATCGCGCACTTGAGCGGCCGGCAAGACGGCCCATCCGGGCCACCTGCTGACACCAGGGATTCTCAACGACCCGAGTCACCAAAACCAGGCCGCTCTTAGCCTGAGGATATCTTTTCGCGGTAAGAAATCCCTTGGCGGCTGCACTTTAGGGCTGAGAAAGGGCTCGGAGAGGTCTAGAAACCCGCGCGGTCACACGGTAAAAAGGAACGAGCCCCGCAGCGGTCGGCAAAACCGCTGCGGGGCTCGTGTTGATTCCATTCGCCAGGACCTCGGCCGCCAAGCTTCGGGTCCGGGCAAAACTAACCCACCTCTGGGGAGGGGGCTCGTGCGCATTCATTATAGTAGACCGGCCGTCAGACGCAAGACGGGATCGGGATTGAAAACGGGATATCTTGCGGGATACCCCATGGTGTCCATGCGTCGGGTATCCGGGAACGCGACTCCCGTCACGTCCAGCTCCGAGGCCCATGGCGGGGCGGAGGGGAGTCATTGATGATCCCCTTGAAACCTTCGTGCAGCTCCGCCGCCGCGCGGTCCGGAGTCGATCGCAGTACGCGCCCGTTCGCTGCGCTGCCCCATGACATCGCGGGCCGGCCCGACGTCAGCCCGACTGAGAAGGCGGTCTTGCTCGCACTTCTGTTTTGGGCTCGAGATAAAGCGGTCTGCTGGCCGTCCGACTCATCGATCGGCCAACGGATCGGCCGCTGCCCGGGAACGGTCCAGCGCGCTCTGAAGCGACTGGAACAGCTCGGCCTGATCGAGCGACGGAAGGCTGCCAACGTGACCGGCCGCGAGATCGTGCTGGTCTGGCGCCGGCGCGCGACCCTGGAAGCGCCGGCGCGCGGCCCCCTACTATCGCCGGCGCGCGACAAATGGGAGAAGGAAGAAAAATCAAGAAAGCCGCGGACCTGGCCGGCGGAAGGGCCGGCCGCGGCGGAGACGGGAGGGGAGACTGAAGCCGACGTCGCCGAGCTCCGGCGTATGGCCGAGTGCGGGGACCTTCCGCCCGCGGTTCGCCGGATGGCAGCCAGCGCACTGGGGCGGCTCGGGCCGGCCCACGAACAACCGGCACCAATGCGGCACCAGGGTGGCACCAGAAAAGCCCTCGAAACGGCCCAGGTCGGCGCCATCGAGCCGGCCGCCCTACCCCCAGTAGACCCGCCCGCAGTCGCGACACGCGCCGAGGTAGACGTCGACCGGTTCGCTGGCGATACGCAGCTCGCACCGGTCCAGTCGGACGGGTCTCGGAAGCCCGTTGGCGGAATCCCCTACCCCGCACTCGCACCTGACGAGCTCCGGAGCGGTCTCACTGTGGGCGCGGCCGGCCAGGTCGACGGGAATCTTGATCGGGGGCAACGCGGGATCGGGCCGGCTCAGGCCCAGCAACGAGGGAGATTGCTCGAGGATCGCCAGCAGCTCATCGGCAGAGATCGGGCGGGACACGGAACGGCGACTCCATGGCCAAGAAACGCGAACCAGGGGGGCAGCTTACAGAAACGCCCGGACCAGGTCAGCGCCGCGCGGCCTGCCGGTCGTCATCCTGGTAGGCGCGCTCCGTGGGTCGAGGCGCTAGCCGAAAAGCTCGGGACCGGTACAGTGACCGGACGTCGAGACAGCTGATTCGGCGGCTGAATTTCAACCGTTGAAGATCGAGCCAAGAGCGAGGTACTTCTCTAAGAAACACGGCCGTTCAACGGTTGGCGCTGGTCACTCAAAGCACGCTGTTTCGCTCAGGAACAAGATTGATTCGACGGTTGAATGCTGGCGATTTGGATCCCGTATCGGCCGCCGATCGAAGCGGTTCGATGCGGCCGATCGCCAACGTTCAGGCCGTGGCCGGTGGGCCGAATCGGCGGCCGATTCACCGTTGGTAATCCCGGCCAATACCGGCGGCCGATGCGAGGCGCTATCGACCGATTTGCGATCTGGTTCGCGAAACGAGACGCCTTCGGTCACCTCTGCTTCGGCCTCGAGCGAGCGCGATTCTTGGGCTGACCATCAATGAAGATCCCCCCGATCTCCTCTGCTTGCTGAACAGCCTTGGCGTCTTCGGCGGCTTGTCGCTCAGCCTCAAGAACTTCCCTCGTCGCCTGCGCCCACAGCTTATCAATCACCGGTCGCAGGGTCTTGGAGAACATCTCGGAAATCGGTTCGCCAGACCGTGCTGAGAGGTATCTCGCCTTGCTGACGATGTCAGAGTCGATCCGAACCAGCGTGCCCTCGCCGCCGGGCTTCTTGGGCCGCCCCTTGGTTTTCGCCATAGTCTTGTCCTCTTGAGCAATGCTCGGTACGTCACAAAACATCGTTGGCCCAGCGGCCACGTTAACAGTAGCATTTTAGACAGCGAAAATCCACCGTTGACGCAATTTTTCTGATTCCAGAATTTTTCTGTTAACTGTATTGACGTGTTAACAGAAATGACGTACTATTGGGGTGTCAGACGAACGAGCGGCACCAAAGCGAAGGGACGAACGACGATGACGACCCTGATGACGGCCAAGACGGTTGGGATGGTGATCGGTGGCCTGGTGATGATGGCCGCCATCCTGGCCAACCGGGAAGTCCGCTACGGCCTGGTCGGCGTCATCAAGGGCGCCGCCCGCGAGCTACTCGGAAGTCGCTGACGCGGACCGGAAATGAACGTGGGCCGAGTGGAGCGCCAACTCCACTCGACCCGGGAACCCTGACCCCCTGGAACCTCTCGACAAGAACCCAAAGGAGCAAGATCGATGATTATCTTCGACAGCACCAGTCGACACGTCAAGCCCGCCACCCGGAAGCCATTTGCCGCGGGCCTTACGATCAACCCGACCCGCGCTCCGTACTCTTTGACCGATCTCGCTTGGGCCTCGCAGCATCTCAACGCCGCGACCCGCGATTACCGGGTGACCGGTATCAGTGACTCCGTCTTGGAGCAGGCCGCCGGCTGTGCCCTGGCGATCGCCCGCCTCGAGCTGGGCTTCTGCCCCTTCTGAACCCGCAAGCCCCCGGGAGCGGTTCCCGGGGGCCTTCCGTGGCTATGCACGATGGAGGTTCAGAACGATGCCCGCGACGCCAACCCAAACCGACGACTTCCCCCGGCTACGCTCTGACGTGACGCCCGGCCCTCAGCCCCGGCCAAGGCCGGCAACGACTGGGGTTCATCTCGACCCAGGGGAAGAAGCCGCGAACCGTTTCGGCTACCGCACGCCCGCTGAGATCGACGCGGATTGGGAAGTGCGGGATTCCTACTCGGCCGCCATGTCGCGATGGATCGATGGTCGAGGTCCAAGACCGGAATGACGACCAGAGGCCACGGAAGGCCCTCTACTAGAGCCCAAAACACCTACACGAATCATCCCTACGGAATTTTCCGAGGACCCCACCATGACCGTTACGACCACGATGATGACCCGGCGCCCATTGTTGACTCCGAAGGCCCGCACCCGGAAGGCGTGGCTGGCATTCAGGCGTGCCGAGATGGCTTGGCGAGAGGCATGTGATCGCTACGCGGCTGAGATGCGCGGGATTCCGCCGGCCGACCGACGCACCGACCGTCATGATCGGATTATGTCGATATGGGAATCCTTGACCGACGAACTGTGTGCCAAGGCCGCCCAGGCCCGCGAGGCCGTGCGGCGAGCGATCCGCATCCAGCGGATGGCCGAGATCAGGGAGCAGCTCCGCTGCCAGGTCTGAGCCCCTCACCGATCGAATGAGTCGTCCGGTCCGGCCGGGCAGGATGCAGTCTTGAACGGGACTCGTTACGCTTGTACACTATCACGCTCGGGAGGGTCGCGCGGATGGCCATCTGCGCAACCAAGCAGCCCGAGCTGGCTCAAGGCCCCCTGCCCGTGAGTCAGCTCGGGCTGGCCCGTCCAAGCAGGGGACACGCCATGGAAAACGCGCCGACCGCGGCCGCGCAGTTGCTCGCTGAGCTGGAGGGCTGGCTCGAGGATCGGCGGATCTATGAAGCGGCTGCGAGGTGGGGCATTCGCCGGAACTCAAACGGCAGGCCGAGGCCTCGCGGCGAACTACCAGGGAACGACTACGACGACCCGTCCTTAGTCTTCCGCCGCTTCTACGGGGCGGCCCTTGGTCTGAGCGACTGCTCGCCAGAGTTGCTTGCCGGCCTCCCGATCCGAGACGAGCCCCTTCTGAGTCTACAGTCGCTCCAAGCCCGACTTCAGCGCGTGGTTGCTGACCAAGCCAAGTCGGGTGATGTACTGCCGATCGCCTCGCCGACCGAGATGCTACCCACGCCCCGGAACAGCCCCGGCGTGTCCGGTACGGAGAGTGACCGTCCCTTGGCCGCAGCCGGCAGTCATCTTGAGTTCGAACTTGGCGACCGAGACCTCAGACGTCCGCGGATCGGGGCCACCGAAACGAGCCGTCTCACGCCGTCTCAGTACGACATCATCAAGGCTCTGTACGACGCGCACCCTGAGCGGCTTTCATCGGACGAACTATATGTGAGGACGAAAATCAGTAAGCCCGTCGACATGATCGATCGGATTCGGGCGAGCCACCACCTGTGGGCGACGGTCCTCGGCAAACCTGGCAAGTCGCACGGTGGCGGCTACGGGTTACTCATAAAAAAGGTAGGAAAATAGGCGGAAGCGGGTAGGGATATAGGGAAGATCGGGTAGCAGGGTGGACAGTAGATTAGGACCTGGCACGCGTGGTGCGTGCCGGGAGACCAACTGCGATGCCGCCCACGTTTTTCGATGCAAAGACCCTCGCTTGGCGTCTGGACGTCTCGTACCAGACGCTGCTTACCTGGACCCGTCGCGGGAAGATCCCGCACTTCAAGGACGGCCGGGGACGTATCACGTACAACCTGGATTCTGTCCTCGCCGCTCTCTGTGCGGCGTCCGCCGTCGCCACCGATATGGAAGGGGCGACGGAATGAGACTGGCCGCTTCCGCCATCCCCGGCGACCTCGAAAACCGATCCTCGACCGCACTGACCGACGCCGACTCGTTGAACGCCACGTCCCCGACCGCCGATCCCGCGCTCGTCGACGACCTGGTCGACGGCCAGGTAACCAATCATGACGGTCCGGGCCTCCGCACGCTGAACGGCTGGGTGAAGATCCAGAACGCGGCCGTTGCCGATCCCAACCTTAGCGATCGGGCGCTGCGCCTGTGGCTCGCCCTCGACAAATGGGCGGCCCGCAAAGGTTGGCCGTCGAACGCCCAGCTCGCGCGGGAGTGCGGCTGGTTCGTGGGCTCGACCGGACAACCGGCGGTCAAGAAGGTCAAGGATGCTTTCGACGACCTTGAGAAGCTGGGGCACGTGAAGCGGCGCGTTGCCCAGGGTAGCCGCCACCGAACGAGCCTCGATCTGACCCGGCCGGGTGATCTCGAGACTGTCGCCCAGGACTCAAATGATAGCGAGGCTAGCCCTTATAAGGGCCAGCCCCTGAAAGGGCCAGCCCCTGAAAGGGCTAGGAGCCAGCCCCCAGAAGAGCCAGGGCTAGCCCCTACAGGGGCCGGGGCTGGCCCCTATAAGGGCCACAGAGAAAGAATTGAAGACTTTGAACAGAAGGTGGAAAGCAATTCGCGCACGCCCGCCCGCGAGAAAAGCCCCGACCAAGAGCTGGAGCCTTTCGAGTCTGGGCCCGAGACGAGTGCCCCGCCGACCGTCCAAGGTCCCCCTTCGCGTCGGCAGCAGATGGAGAACGAGCTCGGGTGCCTGCCCGGTGACGACGAGCCTGATGAAGCGATCCTGGCCGAGACCCGCGCGTTCTGTGACCGCTGGTTCCCGATGCGGGACGATTTCCAGACCGGCATCCGACTCCACCGGCGCCAGTACCCATCGGCCTGGATGCTCAAGGCACTCCGGCGGATCGTCGCTAAGGGCAGCCATGAGCGTTGCGGCTGGGGGCTAGCCCGGAAGATTCTGATCGACTGGCGCACAGCCGGCAGCCCTGACCGCGGCCCCGAGAATGAACTAGACGGAGAGATGCGGCCGATCCCTCGGTCCCAGAGGACCGATGCCCCAGCCAAACCCGGCGGAACGGTCGACCGACCGGCGTACCTGGCACCGGCCAAGCTGAGCCCAGAGCAGCAAGCCTTGATCGAGCGTTTGCGGATCCAGGACGAGGCCAGGGAACGGGAACTACAAGAACGCGCGGAGCAGGCATTCGCGGAGGGATTCGATCCGCTCGCCGAGATTCAGCGGACCATCCAGCGCAAGCAATTGCGGGCGGTGACCTGTGCGGACTGAACGATGCCCCGGGACCCCGACTCCCGCCGAACTCGCCGCGCGCGCCCGGCGCCGCCGTCGTGGTCAGATCGAACGGCTCTTAACTCGGGGTCGCGTCGCTCTGGCCCTCTACCGACTCTCTTGCGCGGACGGCCTTTTCGTCTCCCAGCCGATCAGGAGGATTGCGGAGCGCGCGGGCAGGAGCGAGACCACAACCCGTGCCGCGCTAAACCTGATGCAGGCCCAGTCGGAGATAGTCATTTTCATTTCGGGCCCCGGGCTGCAGGATCCGCTGATCTTCCTGGCCGACCACCCGGAGACGAATGAAATGGTCGATTGGCATTTGCTCCTCCGGTACGAGCTGGACTCGACGTCGCGCGCCGCGCGCGCCGCACGGGCAGCGTCGGGGGCGCCGAATCCGACCCAGTTCGTACATCCGACGTATTTCAATAAAATACCCGATCGGGATTGAAAACGAATTTTTATGTCATGTATCTTGAAAACGTCAAATGCGACACGTAGAGTTAGGCGTATCAACGTCAGGACTGGTCAACGTGGTCTTTTTCTGGAGGACGCGAAAATGTCGCTGAAAGGCTCGGCGGACGTGATCGCCGACCAGCCCGACCGGATCACGAGCACTGAGGTCGCTGCGCTCGCCGGGATCTCATTATCGACGGCTCAGCGGCTGATCCGGTCGGGAAAGCTCACAGTCGTTCGTCTGCCGGGTTGCCGTCCGATGGTCCCCCGCGACGAGGTCAAGCGGCTCATCCAGCAAAGCACGCGCCCCGCAAACCCCTGAGACGGTCGGCACGTTGCCGGCCTCGACCCCTGTCTTTCGCATGATGGAGAGATCGAAATGGATGAATGGGCGGACATTGGCACGGTCGTAGTGGTGACCGGGCTGGACAACGTGCAGTTCAGGACGATGGCCACCGCGGTCGAGTCGCCCGGCGTGGTTGGGTCGCGCATCAAGATCGCGTCGGCGGGCACGAAGCTGACCGCGCGAGGAAGTCAGATGCTCGATCGCTGGATCAATCATAGCCCGGTTGTCGGCGTGCCCGGCACGTGGGCGTTCGCGCGTTAGGACACATTCCGGGCCTGGCCGAGCGGTCAAGGCCCGGGCCCACTTCCTCGTTTATCCCCAGCCAGAGAGACACCCATGAGTCAGAGCAGCATCATGCCGGAGCCCCAAGGGCAAATCGTGCTCGTCGGCAAAACGATCGCCATCGCCGCCGCGTACCCGACCGTCCCCGCCGCCTCTTTCGAGGTCGCGATCTATCGGCTCGAAATGGCCGCGCGGCCCGGCGATGCCCCGAAGCTGACTGACCTCCATCAGGTCGAGTTCGCGGCCAACTTCGGCCGGGCGGTGCCGCCGCCAGGAACGATCGTGATACTCGGTGCCACGCTTGGTGGGCGATACATTTTTGAGTTCAACGGTTAACCCAAGCAGCCAGCAAGCGGCGCAGTCTGAGCCCGTGTAGGGCAATGAGGCTGTTACACATCAGAGATTCGCGATGGGATGGAAGTTGCGAAACAGCGGCCGCTACTACTATCAGACCAAAAGACAGGGTCTCGCGGTCCAGACTGAGTACATCGGCCGCGGCGAGCTCGCCGAGATGGTCGCAGAGTTGGATGTGTACATCCAGCGGAGGCGAGCAGCCGAGGCGGCTGCCGAGAAGGCCGTCCAGGACAAGCTACGGGCCGCGGAATCGGCATCTGCCGCACGATTCAAACTGGTCGACACTATTCTGGGGTGGGTGCTCATAAGGGCCGGCCTCCACCGTCACGATAGGGGCCCGTGGAGACGAAAGCGGATGCCTGTACCTGCAGAGGCGCGGGGAGTCACCCCTCTGCCCCAGAAAACGGTGCTCAGTCGTGAAGAGATCGACGGTTGTCAGGACGTGTTAGAGCGCGCCTGGCACGGCGACTATACGGCCCTTCCGGCGCTTAAGAAGCTCTTCGATGCCTTCCCCGAGCAATGGATCGGCATCGCGCACGGAAACCTCGCCGATGTCGCCGAGCAATCGGCGATCAAGGCATACGCCGGCCCGAACAACCTTGCCATCCTCGAAGGCGTCCGCCGTCAGCTTGCGGCGATGCGGATCGACCTGTTAGGGCCATCGCCGACGGCCGTTGAGCGCCTTTTGGTTGACCGCGTGGTCCTTTGCTGGCTCGATGTCCACACGCTCGAAGTGCAGCACCTGGCGAGATCAGATGACCTGTCACCGGCGGTCTCCGCCCTCTGGGACCGACGACGAACCCAGGCCAACAATCGCTACTTAGCCTCGCTAAAGTCGCTTCAGGCAGTCCGCAAGCTGGGCCTGCCGACGACCGCCGTCCAGATGAACGTGATGGTCGCGTCCACCGGCAATGATCAAGCCGCCACCGTGCGGGATTTGCGGGCGGACGACCAGTTCGTCGTCGACGACCGCCAACCGTAACCTCTAAAACGTGAGGCTAAGACGTGTCGAAGCGATACAGAATTGACGTGTCGTTAGAGGTTCAACGTGCGATCGCCAATGCCCGCGCGCTGAACGCCGAGCTGGGCAAGGTCGACAAGGCGGCCCAGCAGGCGCATCGGACGATGAGTCAGGTCGGCGCCTCGACCCAGACTGCATCCCGGGGGCGAGGCGGCACTGGCGGTGTCGAAGACCGCTACGCGATGCGCGAGTACCAGGGGCGGGTCGCCTGGCAGCGCAAGCTTGAGCAGGACACGGATCGGCACCTAATCAGGGAATATCAAGGACGCGTCCGCTACGAGCAGAAAAAGGAGACGGAACAGGCGCGGGCCGCCGCGCGCGCCGCGACGACGAAACAAGCGGAAGCCGATAAGCTCGCGTCGATCGAGGCCTCGTACCAACAGAAAGACTACAGTCGGCGCGTCGCTCACGAGCGCAGGAAGGAGCAGGATCAGGCCCGGGCGACAACACGAGCTGCGGCTTCACGGCAGAAGGACGCAGACAAGCTCTCTGCGATCGAGAGCGGGTACATCCAGAGAGACTACAGCCGGCGTGTCGCCTACGAGCGCAGGAGGGAGCAGGATCAGACCCGGGCCGCCAACCGGGCCGTCGCGCTCAAGGACCGTGAGCAGGCCCAGCTCAAGGCTGTTGAGGACCGCTGGCTGCGACGAGAGCAGCGAGACCGGGTCGCGTTCCAGCGGCGCAAGGACGAGAAGGCAGCGGCCGATACGGAGGCTGCCGCCGGCGAGGACAGAGCATTTCTCGGGCACGCCGCCACAGCCGCGTTCGCTGCGATAACTGCCCAGGTCGTTGCGCTCAGCGCGGCATTCGAGAAGGCCCAGGCCCGTCTCTCGGAAGCCGCCGACGCGACGATTCGGATGCGCGACTCCATCCGGATGGAAGCCGCCTTGGCGGGCTTCGGCCGAACGACGAACCAGGCGCTCCAGTCGAACCTGGAGTTTCGCGCCAAGACCGGCCTCGGGATGAATGAGGCCTCCGACTTTACACGCCAGTTCGAGGGCTCGCTACCGATCGGCATCGAAAAGGGGAACATCACCCGTCAGGTCGCCGACGACCTGAAGGTCGCGGCCGGCATCCGAGCCAACCGACTCGGCGGCGACATGGGCACGCACGGCGACCTCGCCGGCATCCTCGGCCAGTACGGGAAGGTCAACTCGGCTCAGCACGGGTTGTCCCAGCTTGAGGCAGTCCGTTGGGCCCTGACGGCGGGCCGAGGTGACGACCCCGTGCTCACACGGGGGCTCCTGGAGGCGTCTGGCGCGACCGTCCGCGAGGGGGGCGCGGTGGGCAACCTCCCCGAGATGGCGGCGCTCGTGGGTGTGATGTCGCTCTCGGCCGGCGCATCCCAGGCCGGCACGCGGACCGAGCAACTGATCCGCGGGCTACGGGTCGGGATGACGAAACACCGGAAGGTCAAAGGGGCGGAGTCATCCCAGGCCGACTACCTGAAGGGGCTCGGTTTCACCGAGAAGGACTCGATCGAGGAGATGCTTGACAAGATCGTCCCGGACATCGTCAAGGCCGAAGGGGCCGGCCGGGATGCGAGCGTGTACTTGGCCGAGCACGGGTTCAGGAACGAGGAAGAGCGGCGAGCGCTCGTTGAGGTCGCGCACAATTACCAGCCGCTCAAGCAACGGTTCGCCGAAACCCGCAAGCGGATGAACACGTTCGGACCGGGCGAGCAGGCGACGAACCAGGCGTTCCTGGACAGCCCACAGGGGCGGGCCGGGGTCGCCGGCGCAATGAAGGACACGGCCCAGGTCTCGCTTGGCCTGCGACACGAAAAATGGAAGGTGCTGCTCGAGGAAGCCGAGAGCGATCCCGAGTTCCAAAAGACCGAGCAGGACTGGGGGCTGAGCTTCGCAGACCGGATGACCGGGTATGCGGCCGGTCATTTCAGTGATCCGGTCGCCGCCGGCCGCGAGAAGCGACTCAGTCGGTTCGCCCGCGAACGACTCAACAAGCGCGCTCGCGCGGCCGGCATCGGCGACGAGGAGTTACAGGGTACGCTCCAAGAATCGTTCGGCCACGACAAGAGCTGGTACGAGATCAACAGCGATTACGCAAACCGCGTCGAGAAGATGATCGCCGAGAAGGGTGGCAGCACGGCTGCCGACACCGCGCCGCAAATGGAACGGCTGGCCAAGGCAATCGAAGAAAACAACAAGCTGCTCGCCGATCAAGCGCGACGGAATGGCGGCGGCCAGGCCCCGCCGGCGCTACCTGGACCACCGCGTGGCGGGGCTGTTCGGCCGTGACGTCTGCGAGCCAGCGACTGCCGGTCCCTGCCGACGAGCCTCTTTACCACAATGAGGTAAACACTAATGGATTCCGAATTTAGACGCGCGATCAACCACAATCTTCCGCAGGCCCAGCGCTTGGCCAGCCGCGCGGCGGAGCTCCTCGGCCTCGAAGGGAGGCCGATCGACGAGGTTGCCGACGATGATGTCGTCGAGGAAATTGTCCATGCTCTCGAC
Organism: Isosphaeraceae bacterium; assembly: GCA_031291845.1. GTDB lineage: Bacteria > Planctomycetota > Planctomycetia > Isosphaerales > Isosphaeraceae > DAIDJG01. Next base: position 17,434 of record JARLIH010000445.1, read on the forward strand.
GTCATGACCGGGGCTGTCCAGCTCCTTGACCTCGCCCTGGGGGGAGAGGACGTCACGGTCCCCGATGCTCCGACCCCACCGGCCGCCAGCGAGCCCCGCACGCAGCACGGAGACTTCGAGCGTTTCCTGCTGTGGCGACCCTTCCAGGCGCTCCGGTCAGGCGACGACCTGGACGCGGCACGGGCAGTCCGCGATGCGCTGATCGCGATGGAGCCACTCCCCCGGGAGTTGGTCGCCGTTGTCGCCGCGTTGTGCGAAGTGATCGCGGAGTACAGCGCTGCACATGGGGTCGACGACCAGCCGAGTCCGCCGCGAGCCCGGTCACGCCATCCGTTCAGGCATTCGCCAGCTCGGTTTGAAAAACGGCACCATTAAGGAGTCAGTCTGACCGGCCAAGGGTGAGGCGGAGAGTGTCCTTGGTCGGGCGTGAGCAGTTCGGCATCGCTGCTCGAAAAAGCCCCGAATAACGCCGTCAGCCAGGGCGGTGGTTGGATCTGCCGGCCCTGGCAACTTTGAGCTCTGAGTACCGCGTAACCACCTGGCTCTGAAAGGCGAAAGTCACGATGAGTGAATCCTTGCAAGACCTCTTGGCCCGCTCGGCCACGCCGGTTCTCGTTGGCCGGGTCACCACAGACGAAGACGGCCAGTTTCCGACGACCCCGCGCGGGCCGTTCCGGTTGGAGCTCGAGGAGCTCGCCGGCGAAGTCGGGGAAGGCTGCCCCGTCGAGTTTCTTCCCACGAGTGAGTATGTCACCGCGTCCAACCTCGGGACGGAAATTCCCGATGTCGGTACGCGCGTCGTCGTCATGCGGGGACCGGATGGCCGGCACACCTTTGAGCATCGCGACCATCGGTCCAGCACCATCGCCGAGGCCTTGGGAGTGTCGCGATGATTAACGAGCTCGCGGTTCAGAGACGTCGGCAGGGCGACCTCGCTGCGCAGCTCACGCCGGAAGGCTTGGGCGCGAACCTCGGCTCGCCGGTCATCGTCGGCCAAACTACCGACGATGAGGGTTACCCGAGGAGCGCGAGATCCGTTTATAAGCTGGATCTTTTTCTCCTCGGTGGCGACCAGAAAGAAGGCGCCGTCCCGACGTTTACAGCGCTCAACATCTCGGAGTATGCCGCGAACGTGGGATCGACCGTGCCACCCATCGGCACGTATGTGCGTCTTGACCTGGCACGCGGCGGCCGACGCGTCTTCACCTACTGAGCAAGTCCACCATGCAGCGAGACCTCGCAACGCAGCGCCGCCGGTTGATCGACTCGCGCGAATCTTTGGACCAGCGGGTAGTCGGTCCCAATCTGGGCTCGCCGGCCTTGGTTGGGACCGTCGTCGACCGGGGTAACATACCTACCAGCGTACCCGCTGTATTTGTGGTAATACCGGCGACTGTCTCATTCGTTCAGAAAGTGGGGGAGTCGGTGGCGCTGACTCCAGACACTGGCGGCTTGACCGAGCTCGTGACTGTGCTCGGGCCGGGCGTGCCAAGTGCCGGCGACGTGCTCCTCGCGAAATTGGCGCCGGGCGGCCGTTGGGTATCGGACTTCGGTCGCGCGCCGGACTGCGACCACCCGTACTTGTGCTTCATGTTCGGCGATTGTGGGGGCACGCTTGCCGACGTGACGGTCACGATGACGCCAAAAGGCGGCGGTACGCCGAGGACCGCGACATCTGACGCGACGGGCCATGCGTGCTTTAACGGCCATTACGGATACTACGGATCGACACTTGTTCCGGGCGACTATACCGCCAGCTACACGGTCCCGTCGGGGTACACGGCGCCGCCCGATGAGGAGATCAAGGTCGGACTGTGCAACAGTCCGGTCGCCAAATTAATCTATCCCGCGCCAGGGATGTTCAAACTTTCGCCCGGCAGCGCACCCCAGCCGGCGCCGGGATCGCTGAGTCTGACGACGCCGTTCAGCACGGTCTCACTCCAGCTCTTCCGAAACTACCCAGGCCAGCAGGACGGCAACTATGACTACGACAATGCTTTGCTGGGGTGGTGGGGTTATGAGGATGGGCCGTCCTACACGTGGACAAGCGTGAATCCTGACGGCACGATCGAGCAATCGTGCAACGTTCACAATCGCGTTGCTTACAGCGTCTACGACTTCAGCTGCGGCTCCTTTGTCCTCTACTGGTACATGTGGCGCTGCTTCGACAGCGCGGCGGGCGGCGATCCAGGCTTCATTCCGTGCGGCCCGAGCTGCTTTACCCCAGGCCCGATCGGTTCAGGGACCGCACCAGCGGTGGCCGGCGGTGATTTCTACTTTTTTCAGTACGGTCTCGCCAACACTGGGATTCCCTTCGGTGGATTCGTCCCGAACGGCTACCCAGCGTCGGGCTACACACGGGCGCAAAATGAGTCACCGGACGGCACGATCTACATCGACTTCGGCGCCGCGGGCTCGCTTTTTAATTCGATCAGTGCCTCGCCATGTGGAACCGTCGGCTCAGGTCCGCCCGGGCCACCTGTTGGCTGGTGCGCGGGACTCGATGCCGTGATCATCAGTACGTGGCACATGACGTCGTTAGTTAATCCACCAACCAACGAGCCGCCGGCAAACGCCCAGCCCGTCGACATCACTTTGGTGCTCACATTATGACCGACGCGCAACTTCTTGAACGCGCTGTCGCGCTGTCGAGGGTCGAGCGACTGAGGCAGTTGGTCGACCCCAATCACCCGGACTACGACCCTCGGTACTGGGCAACGGTCAGTCGGCTCGCGCGCCAGACAGAGGGTAAACGGGTCGCGAGCCCCAACAGAGGTACGCAGGCACGCGGGCTGCTCGCGGAGTGGAAGCGCCTCGATGTGCTCGTGAACGAGTGCCCCTCGCGCGGCTGCAAGACCGGCTGCGGGAACGCTGAGTGCCGTGCCGGCAAAGGGGACCAGGGGGGCGGCACGATCGCTTCGATCACGCGCTGCCGTCAATGTGTCAGCGATCCGGTACAACCGTCGGCCCCGGTTCCGTCCCCGCCCGTGCCAGCCGCTACGCCCCCGCCAGTACCTGCCTCGAGCACCGGCGCGGCGCTCGAGGTCGCGGTCGTGATCATCTGCCATGGATCCAGCCGGTTCCTCGCGGAGGCCATTGAGAGCGTGCTCTCCCAGACCAGGCCGGCCCAGGATACCCTGGTCGTCGGCGACGGGAGCGCCGATGATGCAGCCGGCGTCGCCAGCCAATACCGGTTCCAGGGCGTGCGGTATCTGGGCGTCGACACCCAGTCCTGGATCGAGGCGCGCAAGGGCGGGTTCGAGGCCACGCAGGGCGATGCTCTGGTCTGGCTCGACGCCGACGACACACTCCCGCCGGATTACCTCGAGCTCGGCGTGCCACTTTTGGAGGATCGGCGGATCGGGTTCGTCTACTCCGATGTGCAGGAGTTCGGTAACGCCGATCGGTGCCACCGGTTTCCGGACTTCGATCCGGGCCTGCTCGAGCGTTTCGACTTCATCCACTCGGGCGCGATCGTTCTCCGGCAAGCCCTCGAGATCAGTCGAGCTCTCGACCAGCCACCCGGGACGGCCGCGAGCAGCAACTGGCGGCTCTGGAGGCAGATCGTCGATGCCGGATTCACGGCGGCCAAGTCGCCGGCCGTGTACCGTCGCCGCGGGCAGTCCCCGAAGTCCGACGAGGTCCTCCCCTACTTTGAACGGGCCGGGCTGGCAAACGAGGAGGTCACGGTCGTCGTGCCGCTCTCGGGCCGGGATGCCGCCTGGGAGAGCCACCTGCGGCCCTGGCTCGACAGCCAGACTTGGCCACGGAGCCAGGTCCGGCTCGTGCTCGCCGACACGTCAGGCTGCGAAGACCTGCGTACCGAGGTCCGGGCTTGGGCCCAAGACGCCGATTATCCCGACGTTCGGATCTTCCGCCAGGATACGGGGACCGACACCGACGCCGCGGCGAGCGCTTTGACGCGCATGGCCCGTGAGCTTCATACAGCGTACGGACTCATCGTCGGGGACGGTTACCGGCTGCCGCCCGACGCGGTCGAGCGGTTGCTTCGCAGAATGGACGAGAAAACGGCTTTCGTCCGCGGGACTTACGAGTGCCGCGTTCCGCTCCCCGAGTTCATCGTCCGCTCGTACAGGTGCCTGGGGGCGTTCCAAACGGTCATCTGGCCGCTCAACGGCCTCCGGTTCGGGGCGGTGCTCTTGCGACGGAGCTGGCTCGTGGGGCAGCGACCGAGCGAGACGTTTACGGCTAGGCGAGGCGAGCAATTCCCGTACGACATCGGATTTTCCCAGCGCGTGGCCGCGCAAGGCGGCATCTGGAAGCTCGCGCGTGACGTGCTCTCCGATCACTTCGGCGCCCCGCCCCTGCCTCCCATGGTGCCGACGGCGCCGCTGCTGGTCTCGGTGCCACCGCCACGGGAAGCAACCCCGGACAGATCCCCGTCTCAGGTCGAAACGGAAGCGCTGGCGATCGTCGCTGAGTGCCCACACGCGAGCCCTGCAGAATCCCGCCCCAGCTTCCTGAACTGCGGGCCGGGCGGCCGCCGCGCTGGCGGCCAGGCCCACGCGCGGGACTGCCGGCACTGCCTCTCGACGTCACGACAGGCTCTGGGGATTCCAGCGGGGCTGTAGCCGATCCGTGGGTGATACTCCGGGTATCACCCGGGCCGCACGGGGACCATCGGCCACCGTAACGATACTCAACCATGAGGGTTACGAAACCTCGCGGACCGCTATCAGCCCATCCCGTACTCGACCCGCTGAGCCGTAGCGAGTGGCTTCTCTTCCACGCGCGCGACGCTGCCCACCACCTCTCCTCCTCCGTCAGACTACCTCGTCCCACGCGAGCGAGTCAGCGGAGTGTGAGAACGGCCGACCGGGCGGCGGCCAGAGCGTGGATCGACGGGGCGGGGACGGGTAGAGTTGGGGCGGCTCCTGGAGGACCAAAGATGCAGTCTTGCCAAGGTTGTGAATCCACGAAAGCCTATTCGGCCCATTGCTCGGACTGTTCGAAGTGCAAGGCGTCGCTGACCGCGACCGGCCTGCGGCGTGCCCGTCGCTGTGAGAGTGGCCAGAAGCTTTACGACGCCGCGGTTGCGTCGCGCTGCACCTGTGCTGTCTCGTGAGGCCCGTCGTGCGCCTGCCCCGCTTCCGCGTCCGGACGCTGATGATCGCCGTGGCGGTGGTGGCGGTCGCTTGCGGCTGGCTCAAGCTCTTCGCCCTCACGGCGGCCCCTGAACTGGAGCGACTGGAGGCCCTACGGGGCAGACTCCGGGCCGACGAATGGGATTGGCAGTTCACGACGTCTGACTCGGGAGCCTACGGAGCTGGCGAGAACCTGTACTTCGTCATCTGTCCCGATAACGACGGTGACCGCCAAGCCGCGGAGGAATTCTGGCAAGTCGGCGCGGGCGACGGCGCCCGCGGTGAGGAACTGATGAGCAACGATGGCTACGTGAAGGGCTTTGCCGAAGGCGCCCTGAGTGTCTGGGGTGAGGTTAAGAGCGAGCTCTGATCTCACCACGCCCGGTCGAGTCGCGCTTGGCCGGGCAGTTTTATTGGCCGCAGACCAGCCCGCCGCGATGTGCCGGTGAGAGGATCGGCGCTTCGTCTGTTCCTCCCTGTCCATCCCACTTACGCCGACACAGATCACGATCGGCCGCCCAAACGACTCGGTGGCTCAGGTAGCCCGTTGTCTGTTGCCCACTTCGCAACCGCCACGTCGATGATCACCGCAGTCGAGGGGCGGCATAGGGCGGTTCACTCGTTCCAGTCGATCCAGCAGAAGCTGACGACCCGGACAATTTCGAGGTGTTCGTTGTCGCGGCCGAGGGGCAGCCGGCCCGGTCCGACCTGGCGGAGCTCCACCAGGGCCATGACGTCGCGCCCGGGTGCGATCATGCCGACAAATCGCTTCGCTTCCGGCCGGTCGCGTCTCAGATAGCCATGGATCGTCCGGCCGGCCGAGTCGGACAGCGAGATGCTATAATGGGTCGCCTGAGAGTCACCGTATTCGTAGTTATAATAGTTATCCAATGTACAATAGAGTCGAAACTTGACGGGAGTGGTCGACCGTTCGGCTAGGAAAGTCGGCAGCGGCATGTCACGGCCGCGCAATGAAGGCCAGTCGATCCTATATCCTTCCGGCGTGCGAACGAGGTGGTAGACCGAGTCGGGGTACGTGTCGTCGAAATGTACCTGGAACATCGAGTAGGGCAGCGGATAGTCCGCGTCGGCCGGCACGTCGACGCGCTTCACGATCTTGTGGGGAGGAAGCGCAACCTCCTCTCCCATGTCGTCGGCGCGCATGAGAGGGATCGCCTTGTCCGGATGCCAAACAAAGGGACGCCGGCCCTCGACCGTCTTTTGGACGAGATAGCTCTTGAGTACTTCTTCGGCGTCGAGAGACGGGGCCGGAGCGGACGCCTCCCGCGCGGAAGAGCCGCCCGCTTCATCGGCCGGCTCCTTGCCGCGGCCGTGAAACACGACGACCACGGCGCCGGCGATGAAGAGAACCGTTGCGACGACGGCCGCGATCAAAACAAGGCGCGAGCGCCCATCCGTCGGCCTCGCACGGCGAACGTCCGGCGCGATGCGAGTGTCAACGTCGGCCGGATCGAGTTCGATCGCGAGCGCCGGCGGCTGAGGTACGGGGACCGCAGGATAAACGGGACGGTCAATGGCGGGACCAGCCCCCACGGCCAGCCATTCCCCGATCTGGTCCGGCGTCGCGGGCGAGGGGATCGTGACGACCTCGCCGCACGACCGACACCGGCCCCGCTTCCCGGCGAGCTCGTTCGAAACCGTCGTCCGCTTTCCGCACGCGCACTCTACCTCGATCGACACGTTCGGGCCTCCGTGTTGGGAGTTGACAACGCCGGTGGTGCCGGCCGTTCGGTTTATGGTAACCGATCGGTCAGATCATCGCCAGAAAATGCCGAGAGGTCTTTCGTTGTCCAACACTTATTATTGAGCTCGCAGGAAGTTCGCGTTCTTGTCCGGGGTGGTCTGTGCGACAACCCGGCCGTCTGCCCTCGTCGCCCGGCCGGGGGAATAAAGGCGGCTGACGATGCCGTCCCCCTGCCCCGCCGCCCGCCTCGGCTCGACCTTGACGGGCGGTTTCGCGCGCCCCCCCTACCCTGCATCGCCACGGCGAATCAGCCCCGGTACTGTGTGAGTCCACGTGAGTAGGACGTATAGGCCTATCAGCGGCTGATACCGCTGGTCGGCAGACTACCTATTAGCGGTTGATAAGATCGCCTCGGCTGATCGCTGGAGAGCGAGGCGAGCGGCACGAACATCGGCTGACTACCGGTGTCTACGGGGTAGACTGAACTGAACCTACGATGAGGATCCAAGCATGACCGCTGACGGATTAGACACCCTCCGAATTACCTTCAAGATGCCTGAAGGCCAAACTGGGTGCGACGACGACCCGAGCAACCCTATCTCGCGTGCGCTGACGTCGTTGATGAAGGACCACACGCTCCTGCCGACCTTTACGCAGGCCTTCCTGATCGACGAGACGGCGGGTGAACCGTGGCGGTGGTTGGGAGTCTTCGTGAAGTCGGCCGGCGAACGAATCCTTTTCTTCCCAGGATTCAAGACTGAGATGACCCACGTCCGCGGTTTCCGCGGCGAGGAACTGAAGTTTGACCGACCATTCGCATTCGACCACGCATCGCTTGAGCAGCGACGTGATACTTGGCACATCA
>JARLIH010000446.1 GCA_031291845.1 Isosphaeraceae bacterium
ACCGTTCCTGCTCAGCCGTTTGAGCCGAAACCGCGAGTCGCGGTGGAGATCAGCGAGAAGTCTCAGAAAAGCTCCTGTGCTTTTTTGGGGGGAGGAAGGGGTCACCGAAGGTCTTCGAGTCCGCCCGGGAACATCGCCAGGATATGGCGAAGACGCTCAAGGGCGCGGAAGTAGCGTTTGGCGGTTGCTGCTCCGGAGATGTTGAGCACCTGGGCGGTCTCCGCCGGCGTCAGGCGCTCGAAGTGGCGAAGCGACAACACCTCGCGGTCAATTGGGTCCATCCGGTTCAGCGCGTCCTGCACCCGAAGTTGCCGCTCGGCACGCATGGCAACCTCACTCGGGCGACATTCCTTGCCAAGCAATTGCGCTGCCAGCGCTGCCGACGAGGCCTCCGGCATGGCTCCCCGGTACAGCGAGACCTCCCGCCCCGCGTCACGCATACGCCGTCCCAGGTGAGCCCGGTGAATTCGTCCCAGACGATGCGCAGTGAGGTAACGGATCCAGAGAAAAAACGGCATGCGCGTTTCCCGGAGATACTCCGGCAAGAGCGCATGCGCGTCAACGTATGTTTCCTGAAGCACGTCTGATGGATCGAATCGACCCTGGAGACGCGGGTCAAGGCGCACAGCGATCATCCGGCGCAGGCGGTCATGGTAGCGGTCCAGCAGCCGCTCCCAGCCCGCGGCGTCGCCGGCCGCCGCTTGCTTCAGCATCTCCAAAGTCGTTTCTGAGTTCGTTCCTTGCTCGTGACCCATGATACGTCGATGATCGGGCGTACGCTCAGACGAAACAAGCGAAAAACGGAACGGCTGCCTTACCGCGAATGATCCGTGTTGCGCTCACGCGGTTGTTCCCTTCAGAACTCGCCCCTTACTGTTGACGCCGATCGAGAGGGCGTCGAGATCCTTCTCGATCGCACTCAGTCCCGCAAGGTCACCGGGCGCAATATCGAACTGGAGGGGTTGCCCTCCCTGGGTGAAGATGGCATCGATCGCAGCGGCGTCGAGCGGAGCATTCGGATCGGTGGACGCGCTCGAGCCCACATTGATGAACGCGTTTCCCTGCGCCAAGGTGCTCCAGCGGTCGAAATTGATCGCGCCCTTGGCGGCGACGATCCCTTGATTGCAACCAACGCTCAGCGCCGTGCAGAGCGCGCGATCGCCGATCTCGCCGCCGGAGACAAGCGCGCTTGATCGATCGATCGTGCCCCCGATCACGGTGTTTCCGAGGATGCCCACCTGGGTGGAACTCAGGCCCGGTATCGGCTGACCCTTCGCGGCGACCTCTCCCCCCTTCATTCCGCAGCAGAGGATGAGGTCGCCAATGATGTTCCCGAGGGCCACGACCTGGCCGCTGAACAGCCCTTCGGCGACCACAGAGCCAACGCGAACGGGTGTGCCGAGGAGGCTTGAGAAGGTCCCGATACTTCCCTGGGCCGCAATGGTGCCGCTCAGGCAGCCGTCAGCGTCGACCGCGCTGATGAGGTCGCCACGGCTGATGATCTGGCCGCTGATTCCGTAATTCCAGCCCGCTTGGATCGTGGTCGTCGTCACGTAGGGTTTGCCGCACCGCGGGTTGGACGGCGTGACGACATAGGCTCGGCCGAGGTCGGCCGGAACGGTGGACGGAGCACCCGTAATCGGGTCGAATCGCACGCCGGTTGTCTGGATCGTGCCGAAGATCGGACCGGTCGTGTTGATGTTGCCGAAGATGCTAGGCGCAGTGATGTTGCTAATCCCTTGGCACGCCGCGACGCAAACATCGCCGAGGGGGCCCGTACTGGTAATGCCCTGAGCGATGAACTGGTCCGACTGGATCGAGCCGCCGTCGCCATTGAGAGCAATAGTTTGCACGATCGAGTCTTCGGGATGGCCGTGCTTGTCGAGCGGCCGGGTCACGCTAATGAGTGCAGTCACTGCGCCTCGTGCGACGTTGTTCTGCTGGACGGTGAGGCCATTGTCGATGCCCTGCACAATGAACGCGATCGTGTCATCGTCGAAGCCGCAGGGGTACTCCTCCGTCGCGACGAAGAACGCCACATGCTGGCTCGTAAGGTCGGCAAAGGGCACGCGGAACGTTTCCGCGTTCTGACCGTTTGTCGAGCCGGCCTGGACGATGGAGGTTCCGCACGCGAGGAGCTGTTCGGCGTCGGATTCGCACGCGCACGTTCCCAGCTCGATCCGGCGCCAGTGGTCGAGGAATGAGCCGAAAGCCACAGCCTGTATGCTCTTCGCGGCGATCGCGCCGTTGGACGCGAAGTCGCGAACGCCGACGCCCGCGAGTCGATCGAGCGGCAGGTACACGCCGCCGGGCGATGCGTCCGCTGCACCGCTCGGAAGAACGAAGAACGCGCTTGCCGACGGGCTGACGCTCGACAGGAGATCCCCCTCGACCGCCACGTTGCGCACGCCCGAAACGCCGCTGGCATCGAGCCGCGCCAGGTTGAACTTGGCGCGGTCGTTCCACACGACCAGGCTCAAGTCGAACTGATCGGGCTGTGAGTTGCCGCTGGTGTTTGTGATGCGCGCTGTGAGCTGCGGATTGGTGAGCGCACCGGACTCATAGTAGTACTGAACGGTGACGCCCGCGGGCGACGCCGTCGGGGAAGGGCTCGGCGGCGGAACGGCCACCGGGAAGGGCTGCGCGGGGATGGCGGCTTCGATTCGTCGCTCGATGCCTCCTTCCATGATCTGCGCGATGATCGGGCCATAGCCCCCATACACGCGGATCGTGCCAATGTGGCCCGCCGTGATCGTGCCGGGCGTGCCGCCCGCGACGCGAAGGTCGGTCAAGGTGCCGGTGACATTGATGCGGCCCGCCATGTCGTCGCCCGGCGTGAGCGCATTGGGCCCGACGGTCATCGACGTGATGTTGCCGGCCGTGAGACTGCCGCTCGGCTTGACCGCGTGGCCGACGGTGAGGCTCTGGATATTGCCGGGGCCGGTGTCGGACAGCGTGCCATTGAAGTCGTGCCCCACGCTCATCGTCATGAATTCGAACGCGGTGAGGTTGAGCGTGTGGCTGAAATCTTGCTGGAACTGGGCGTTGACCGTGTCGTTCGTCGACGAGCCGCCGTTGACCGCCGTGGTCGCGGGAAGGTCGTGTGTGCCATCGACGTTGATGTTCAGCGTATTGCCGCCGGACCCGAGATTCAGGTTGAGGGTGGAGATCCCCGCGTAGATGATGCCGGACGGCGACATTCCGAAGCCGTTCAGCGTCGTTCCTGTGAGCGTGCCGGACTGGGGCGTTGTGGCCCCGGTGTCGTCTACGTTCATGGTGTCTGCGCCGCTGCCGGCGACCACCAACAGAGCGGCGATCGGGGGCAACGTGCCGCCGGTGCTGGGGGCCTTGCTGCCGACGTTGAAGGTGTTCGGGGCGCCCTTGTCGAAGAGCAAGGTCGGTCCGCTGACCGCTTGGACGTTGAACGTGTCGCCCCCGGCGCTGCCGTTGACGTTCAGCACCCCGTGGAGAGTGGGCACGTTGATGCCGATCGTATTCCCGCCGCCGCCGAGGTTCATCGCTAGGTCGTTGTCGTCGTTCGACGCGAGGATGGTTGGGCCCAGTCCCGTGACCAGCATCACGTTGCCGAACACCGGAATGCCGGTGCCGTTGAAGACCACGTTCCCTTGCATCGTGAATTCGCCGACGTTGATCGTGCGCGGTGAGGTCGGACCGTTCAACACGAACTGACTTTGGATCGAGTCGGGGTTGGCGACCTCGTCGAGATTGAGGCCAACGACCTGAACGGTCGTGCCCGAGAGGTCGTTGATCACCGTCTTGCCCGCGGCGCCGGTGCCGTCGATATTGAGCACGTTGATGTTGCTGGCATTCACCGTGGCCCCCGGCGCCGCAACGGTGACGCCGGTGCCGTTTGCGCTCGCGGTGAAGTCGTTCATACCCGGCGCGCCGCGCATCTGGAGACGGTCGATGGTGTCGCCGGCGGAATCGGCACCGCCGTCGATCGTGGCGTTGCCGTCGCCGGAGTTCCAGTAGATCAGGTCGGGGCCGGATCCGCCCTTGATGATCGTTGTTCCGGTGCCGCAGAAATACGTGTTGTTTCCCTGGCCTCCATTCATCGTAACGGTGCCGGACCCGCCGGTGAATGTGTCGCTGTCGTTGACACCCCCCTCGCCGTCCATGGTGCAGGTGCCGGAGCCTGCGACAAACGTATCGTTGCCGCCGCCGCCGTGCAGTTCGTCGGTCCCCGCGCCGGCAACGAGCTTGTCATTGCCCGCCCCTCCATAGAGGGTCTCTGTGCCGGAGCCGGCTTCGAGCAGGTCGTCCCCCGGGCCGCCATTGAGTGTGTCGGTTCCGGACCCGCCAATCAGCGTTGCATTGCCGTTTCCGGCGTACAGGACGTTGGTGCCATCTCCGCCATCGATATAGTCGGCACCGGCGCCACCGTGAACCGTGTCGTCGCCGGCGCCGGTCTTGATGGTTTCGTTCCCCGCGCCGCCGTTTACGGTGGCGTTGATATGGAGCGTCGGGTCCATGGTGAACGAGTCGTTGGTATCCGCGCTGTCGTTCATCGTGGCGTTGACATCGGTGATGCCGGAAAACACGCGCGACGGATCGGTGCGCACGTGGCCGCTCGAGTCGACGCCCGAGCGCAAGAGTTCGACCTGCCCGCCGCCGAGATCGATGAGCTGGACGTTGTCGGTCCCCGCGGCCCCGGTGATGTTCAGGGTCCCACCGCTGACGCTGTATTGAATGAAGTCGCTGGGGTCCGACGCGTTCGGGTTGTTTTCCGCGGAAGTTCCGGCCGTGATTTGGCTACCCGTCAGATCCTGCTCGAAGTTGGTGACCGGGAAGCTCCAGACCAGGACGGCGGATTGCCCGTCCGCGGAGGGGTGGGTCTTAATCGGGTCGGCGCCGAGCGATTCGGCAAGAGGAATCAGGATCTGGACGTATTCACCGAACAAGATTTGCGCAACCGTCTTCACGTCGTGGCAGTTGACGAGCTTCTTGACCAGGCTGCCGAAAATGGGCACGTCCTCGGCGATGTCGCAGACGGTTTCCACCGCTCCGGAGAGAAAGTCGATCACGTCGCCATACGCGAGTGCGAACGGCTCGAGCACATTGGCCACAGGGTCTGGCAGCGCGCTGATGACTCCCTTGACCGGTGTGTTGATCGTAAACGTCAGGTCGATCGAACCGGCAACGTCGATCTTCAAATCCAGGTCTTTCTGGAGCCATGAGCCAAGGCCCGAGAGCCCGTTGGAAAAATCGAGGCCGCTGACGAGGTCGCCCAGACGGGCCTTGTCCTGTCCTCCCGTCGTGTCTTTGAGGCCCAGCGTGGCGGTCGTCGTGATGTCAGGGCCGACGACCACGTTGCCCGGCTTGTCGATGCCCGCCACGTTCAGCCCTAGCCCGACCCCAGCGCCCACGTCGGCGCTGAAGACGACGTGCGTTTGTGTGGTGTCCACGAAGAGGCCCGATGTGTCGATTCCGATACCGATGCCCGCCGTTCCGGTGAACGAAAACTTGAGGGCGGCATCGAAGGTGCCGTTGAGAATGCCGAGAATCGAGAATGCCGGGATGCTGATCGTCGGTGCGTCGGGAGTGATGCTGAGGAACTGAAAGTCGGGATGCGTATAAGTGATGAGGTTTCCGGAATTACCCTCCACGATGTTTAGCAGATCGGTGCCGCTGGCCAGGCTGAACGAGCCACCGTGCAGAATCTGTTCGATTCCGCTCTCGGGATCAAGATCGGGCGAATCCATGCTGCCTTGGAGGAAGGCGGTCACGAAACCGATGAAGTCGGACAATCCCGAGGGGGCCTGGGCAAGCGGATTGAGCAAGACATCCAACTTGCTCAACCCCAGCGCACCCGTGATGGAGTCGGTCAATGCCGACTCGACCGATGAGGCGTCGAGGAACTTTGGCACACCCGGTCCGTTCGTCGGAATGCTGATTTGCGCGGCTTGGGGCGTACCGTCCGAGGCGAACGCCCACGAGATGCTCGGCCCCCAATCCAGGAGCGGCGTACCGAAGACGACCGCCTGAAAGTCGCCGGAGAGCGTTGCCTGTGAGTTATTGCCAACCGACAACGAGGCGGCCTGGCCGATGTTGCCAAGCGATGCGCCCGACACAGTTTGGTTGATCGCAACGCTCACGTTCTTGAGGTCGATGCTGCCCGTTCCGTTCAGGTTGACGTCGAAGGTGAGCTGGCCGACGCCGACCTGGCCGGTCACATTCAAGTTTGCCGACAGATCGGGAGATGTGAACAGCGGACCGGGATTGACAAAGAGCCCCGAGGCGTTTGCACCCAGCGTGATGGTAACCTTCGTGCCGGGCGCGAACTGGACGGAGGCCGAGCCCGACATCGAGGCAATCTTCGAGAGATAGTCGGTGACCTGATTGCTGCCGAAGAAGTCGGCAACGTCCGTTGCCGCCGAAACGGAGGGGCTGGCGGTGATGTTTTGCGTATAGGTGACCAGCACCTGGCTGTCACTGACTTCCGAGACCGTGAACGCCGATCCAAGCTCCGATTGAAGCTCGGCCTTCGGATCGCCCGCGCCCGCGACGCTGGCCGTGTTGATCTGACCGAGGCTCGTCTCGAGGGCGCTGAGGCTCGAGTTCAGGTTCAGGATCTGGCCGAGCGTCGAGGCGCCCCCACTCAAGATGGGCAGGTCTTCGTTAAGTGGTCCCGCCGCGAGGCTCGCCGCGAAGCTGCTCAGCGTGCTTGCCGCACCTTTGAGCGCGTTCAAGTTGGACGACGAGTCGAGCACGATCCGGTCTTCGAGCGGCTCGAATCGCGGGCGATGCCACCGCCGATGCCTGCGACCCTGGGCGGATGGCGCGAAGCTCGTTTCCGTCCTCGGCGAGAGACCGCGGTGTCCAAACGTTCCGTGGGCGCTGTTGCGAATCATGTGGGAGGTTCCCAGGTGCTAGTCGGCGTTGAACAACGCGCGCGGCGCTGCATTCCTTCGGAAGACGCGCGCGAGATCGCGTTTGGCGAACTCTCGCCTCAAGTCGAGCGACGATGCCGTCGTCGCCCCGCAACCCAGACATGACCCGGAACTGTTGAATGCGAGACAGCGTTTTTTGAGAATGTCTAAGATCGCTCGAGCGTCACGCCGCTTTCCGCGACGCGGCCCTCATCAATCCGTGACGACTTGCTATTTTGAGCGTCTCGGCGATCTTAAAAAGCGTCGTCGGCAACCCAATGCCGGGCGCATGCGTGCATTACTCCCAGGCCACGTCGCATGCACTCGAAGCGGCTCGTATGCGATCGTTGGCCTCTCTGCGAGGGGCGGCCGCTGCAACCGACGGGAGCGCCGGTTGTTATTGTGCGAGGGTCGCGTCCATCTCTTGCCAGAGCGCGGCGAGCTCGTGGTGATCCTCGGGCGAGAGCACTTTCTGGAAGTGCGACCATCGTAGGGCGAGGCTGCGGTATTCCCGCGCGCGGGATGCCTCGCCGAGTTGGTGGTAGCTCATCGCGAGAAAGCAAAAATCGTAGACGAGGAAGCGGTCTTCCTGGGATTCGACGTTGGAGCGCAGTACGTCGGTCGCGTCCTTGTATCGGCCCGCTCGGTAATAGGCGAGGCCGAGCGTGTTGCGGAAGGTCGCGTTTTCGGGCTCGAGGCGCACAGCCTTCTCAGCCATCGCGAGCGCTTGCGCCGAGTCGCGCAACGATTCCGGAGCGGTCAGGTAGGACCAGGCCAGGTTGTTGCACGCGAGCGCACCCTCCGGCTTCGCGGCGAAGGCCCGCTGATACCGCATGATCGCGGCACGCGCCTTCTGCTCGACGACGGGCTTGATGGTTGCGGAGATATCGGTGGAGACCTCGACCGACGATTCGTGCTGGCGTGCGAAACCCGTATCGCTCGGCGACGCGAGGCACTCACCGTTCAAGCCGATATTCGCAAGCTGGCGGGCGATCGCTCGAATATCCCACACGTGGATCGCACGCGAAAAGGGGGTGACGGTGACCAGGCGACCGCCATCGCTCGTAAAGCCGAGCCAACGGGCGCGGCCGGAGTCAGGGTCCTCCAACCGCGCGCAAGTCGCGCCGGTCGCGGCGTCGATGATTTGGACGACGGCGGGCGCGGTCTCGAGCGCGACGAGCCGGCGATCGGGCGAGTACGCCACCCACCCCGGAAATGACGGGATCACGCAGCGCAGCTCGCGCGCGAGCCGCCACGACGCCACGTCGTACATTCGGTACGTGCCGATCAGGCTCGCGACCAACGTCTGGCTATCGGGCGAGAAGTACGCGGCGTTCTGAACACCGGTTGTGAACTCCTTGACCAGTGCGCCCGTGTGCGCGTTCCAAACCTTGACGTTCGGCGTGTGCCAGCCTGACGTCGCGGCCCACTGGCCGTCGGGGCTCAGGATGCCCTGGCTCACGGCAGGATGCGGCGTGAGAGTGCAACGGACGGCCTCGGTATCGAGATCGAGCACCATCGCCGCGCCCCCCTCCTCGCTCGAAACAATCGCGGTCCGGCAATCGTTTCCCACTGTCACGACAGTCGGGGACAAGGGCAAACGGATGCTGTGAGGCACCTCGATGCGCAGGCGCCGTGGCGTGCCCCCATGATCGGTGATCGGCCAGCGCTGGAGCCCGGCCGTGCCGCATGTCAGGAGGGCTCGGCGTCCGTTCACGGAGACGAAGCCGACCGACGTGGTGAGCCCGATCGGAAGGAACGCCAGCTCGCGGCCCGAGCCCAACTCCCAGAGGCGGACGCCCTCCCCCATGCCAATGGCAAGCACGTCGTCTGCGCTGATTTCGGGGCGGTAATAGTCGGCCCGGACGGTCGCCGTTCGCGCGGTGAGTGTGCGATACTCCGGACCGGCTTCCACTTCAAGAAGTCGTGCCTTCCCGGCGACTTCCACGTAACCGCACGTCCGTCCGTCGCGGCTGAAATGCATGTCGTCGATGGCGCTGGGCCAATGGACGACCGACTTGCCGGTTGCGAGGTTCCAGAGACGCGCGGAGCCGTCCCAGGACTGAGTCAGCACGAAAGTGCCGTTGGGGTGGAAATCCAGCGTGTTGACCTGCTGGGCATGACCTTCGAGCGTGGCGACCGGATGACGCTCGGCCACGTCCCAGATCTCCACCGTGCTGGCATTGCGCAGACTGATCGCGAGCCAATCGCCTCGGGGGCTCCAGGCGAGAGCGAACGCCGGTCCACCCTCGGCGAGTTTCAACGTGGCGGTTCTCCTGGCCGGTCCGAGTGTCCAGAGCTCGACCCCGCTGTCGCGGCGTTCGTCGGCGATCGCGAGGTGCGTCCCGTCCGGGCTGAGCGCGAAGAGCGACGGCGTGTAGCCCGGAGCAAAGGACGCGAGCTCACGTCCGCTGGCGACGTCGGCGACCACCACCGCACCGTTCGCCAGGCCGATCACCGCCCGTCGCGAATCGGCTCCGAACGCCAGACGGACAATCTTTCCGGGACGCGTGAACGCGATGCGCCGCGCGTCGACGTCCCACATCTGAAGTCCACCTGCGACGCCGACGGCCAGATATCGGCCGTCCGGACCCATCCACATACGTTCCGGAGTGCCGCCGAAATCGGTCAGCCGCGCGATCGGTTTGTCGTCGCCCATACGGAACACGGCGATCGCTCCGCCCGGTTCGAGGCGCGCATAGCGCTCGAAATCGCCGTCGAAGACCGGCTTGACCGCATCGGCAACCCGATCGAACGCGACCCTGCCGGGACGCAGGTCGGGAAGGGCGAGGCAGGCGATCGCCTCATCGCGAAGCGCGTCGAAGCTTGCCGCCGGCGCGTCGACCGAGCGGGCGATGGCAACGGCCTGCTCCAGGGCTTCAAGGCCGTCGAGGCGCTGGCCCGGACGCCGGCCGAAGCGGCCCGCCTGGGCGCGGGCCAGGTATGAGTGCCAGAGCTTTTCGAGGGCATCGTTCCGCGCGGTGTGCTCGGCCAGCCGCGCGTCGGCGGTGTGCTTCAACTGAGCATCGAGGCTGGCGGTCCAGCGGGCCCAGACGATCAGGATGAGGGACAGGAGCGAGACGACGAGCGCGCCCGAGATTGCCAGCGCGGGGTTGCGCCGGCAGAACCGCCAGCCATGCTCCCAGGGCGGAGTACGGCGGGCGTGAATCGGGCGGTCGGACAGAAAACGACGCAGGTCGTCCGCCAGGGCCGACGCGTTGTCGTAGCGGCGGCCGGGTTCCTTCGCGATCGCCTTCAAGACGATGGTCTCGAGGTCGCGCGGAATTCGCGGGTCGACCCGGCGCGGGCGTGGCGGTTCGGACTGCAGGATTCGCTCGGTCAGCCGTGCACGGTCGCCGGTTCCGAACGGGGACTGAAGAGTGAGCATCTCGTAGAGCGTCAGGCCGAGCCCGTAGACGTCGCTTCGACGATCAGCGCGGCCGCGGAACCGTTCTGGAGCCATGTACCGAAGCGTGCCGACGACGTCGCCCTGGGTGGTCAGTTCGATGGAATCATCGGCCTTGGCCAGCCCGAAGTCGGTCACCCAGGCTGTGCCTTCGGTGTCGAGCAGGATGTTGGCCGGCTTGATGTCACGGTGCAGGATCCCTTGATGGTGGGCGTAGGCCAGGGCCTCGGCCACCTGCACGCCGATGCGTGCCACACCGCGAACGTATTGAAGCTCGGGCTGGCTGGCCAGTTCTGAGCTGCTCACCGACGCACTGGCTTCGACGACGGCCGGTCGCGACGGGCGCTCGGGTTCGGCTTGCCCGCTGGAAACGACCTCCAGCTTGCACTGGGTCCGTTGGATCGTGTCCGAGCCGGGCTGCCGCTCACCCGAAATCAGGCCGCGAGCGAGGCTCGTGCTAAGGTCCGATCGGCGCTGCGCCGATTGTTCCAGCTCGGCTGGTTGTCCGCGGAGCCGGCGGACCTCCTGAAGGACCGCCTCCAGGTTCTGCCCGCGGATATATTGCATGGCGTAGTAATGAACGCCATCACACTCGCCGACCCCGAAGACCGGCACAATATTCGAGTGGTGCAGCCTCGCTGCGGCGCGCGCCTCGCAACGAAAGCGTTCTAACCGGTTTTCACGCACGAGGTCGTGAAAGGGGAGCACCTTCAGAGCGACGTGGCGGCCGAGCGACTCCTGGACGGCCTCGAAGACCACGCCCATGCCGCCGCGGGCAATCTCGGACACGATGCGGTACTCGCCCAGAAGTTCGCCGACGAAGCTGCCGGGACTGGCGCGATCGGCGAGCGGTCCTCCGGACGGCTGAACCGCGGCGCCGAGTTGCTCCATGCCCACGAGCGCCGGGAAGAGCCGCCGGATCCGTTCGGCGTGCTGCGGATAACGCGCAGCATAGTCGCTGAGCGAGGGCCGTTCACCGCGCCGATAACGATCGGCAAATTCCTCAGCGACGTCGTCGAGCGGATCGACTTCCGAATCCGAACGGCTCATGGCGGCGAACTCCCGCTCTCCTTTGCCCTGCGACCACGATGTCGGGCGTTGCGTCTCGGCCCCGACGGTGCGAGCTCGGAAGTCTGGATCTCCCGGAACCCGGTTCCGGATCTCGGATCGACAATTCGACGCCCGAACGTCGCGATCCCTCACGGAGACGGACCATGGGGCCGCTGAGCTGCGCGAATCCGCGAGACGAGGGGCAAACTCGGCTCTCGCAGATCGTCGTCGCGATGCCGTGAGCGGCAAAATATTAAGTTACGTCCGACGCATGAGCGCACTCCTGCAACTGGGAATCGCGTCGGAAGACGGCCATGCGACAGACTCGTGGCTCGACCGTTGCGCTCCGCAGCTCGAGGCGCCCCCCTGATACTGGAATTACGACGGTGGGTTTGTCCCGCTCGAATCGCCAGCTCGACGTACCGGCATCGGATTTAGCATACCGTTTTGCGGCATCATGAGATAGCAATTTCCGACATTGTCTCCCCACTTGCAACCCAGGTGTTTGGAGCGATAGAGGGGATGCACAATTCGGTCGGCGACGGTGCGAAGAGCAACGGCGCGCTCGCTGCAGGCGGGGCGCATCGAAAAGGAGGTCTCGCGCGGGAGTCTGCGCGGCACGTTCTTCGACCGCACGCTGACCGCGGGGGGTCAAGAGGACAAGCAACGCGCGTTCTTCCTTTCGCCCGCCCAACTCCCCCAATGCGTGTCCTTTAGTCTTGCCGGGCATGGAGTCTCTCCATTTCCGGTTGAGACCAAACAGCAGCTCGTCCGTGCCCTCGAAGTAACCAGGATCACCGCGAGTCAATGGGCGTGGTGGTACCGATAAAAGCACTTGCAGAGCGACCTAGGGACAGACGTGAAAGACCGGGCGTGGCTCGGTACGAGTTCGGTGCATTGCCGACTTTTCGCAATGATGATGACGTCGTTGCCGGACAGCGCAAGTGATTGATTACGAACTATACGCCCGGTTCCAGTCTCGTTTGCGGCAGCCAGCAGAACCCGTCCTGTGTTAGCGGCCTGTTGCCGGTTCGGGGCCCATCTCAAATCGGAGCGTTCCGCCTCCGGCGATGGCCGCGTGCGGAATCGAGTACCGATCCAGTCGCTTGTCGTTCAGCCACATTTTTTGAATATAGGGATGATTCGGCGCTGCGTTGTCGGCAATGATCGTCAGCCGGTGGTCCTGCAACTGGATCTCGGCGTGTTTCCACAGCGGCCCCGTGATCTCGTAGCGATCGGTGCCAGCCGTGGGAAACAGTCCCAGCGAACTGAGCACGTACCACGCCGAGAGGGTTCCGCCGTCGTCGTTTCCGTCCAGGCCGTTTTCACGATCCCCGTACTTCGTCTCCAGGATCCACCGGACCCACTTCTGCGTCAGGTCGGGGCGATTGGCATCATTGAAGAGATAGGCGGCATACAGGTCGGGTTGGTTCCCCTGCCAATAGTAGGCGTTGGGGTTCAGTCCGACGCCCGCGGGAGAGCGGGCGAAAAACCGTTCGAGCTCCTGCACGAAGAATTCGCGACTTTTGAATAACGATACCAATTCCGCGGCGTCCGCAGGGACGCCCCAACGCCATTGCCAGGCGCTCCCCTCGACGTACGCGTGCGTGAATTTGCCCGTAACGTCGACGTAGGTCAACATTTCCGGTTTGAAGTCCGCCAAGAACTTTCCCTGCGAATCACGGGGCTGAAAAAACTGCGTCTCCGGATTCCAGAGATTTCGGTAGAAGCGGCCGTGTCTCTGAAACGAGAGGGCGTCGTCGCGGCGACCGAGCGCTGCCGCCAACCGGGCGATCGCCTGGTCGGCGTAACCGTATTCGATGGTGCTGGCGACCGATTTTTTCATGAGGTCGGCGGGACAGTATTCATACTTCAGATAATGTTCGACGCCGACGCGGCCGGAAAACGCCGAGCCGACCGGAACCGGCCCCAGTGCCGTTTTCCGCATGAACCCATATGCGGCCTCGACGTCGAAATCGTGTATACCCTTCAAATAGGACTCCGCGATCACAATATCCGCGGGGGACCCGAACATGGAGCCGGTCTCACCAGCCCCCGACGGCCAGCGCGGCAGATACCCCCCCTGCTCGGCCATCTTCACCAGTGAGACGACCATGTCGCGCTGTTCGCGGCGTGCGATCAAGTTGAACAACGGATGCACCGTGCGAAACGTGTCCCACAGCGACATGTCGGTGTAGTAGTCGAACCCATCAGCTTGGTGAATTTGCCGATCAAATCCCAGATATTGCCCATTGACGTCTTGAAAGACCGTCGGCATCTGCAACGCGTGATAAAGCGCCGTGCGGAAGATCATCCGCTGCTGATCCGACCTGCCCGAAACCTGGATTCGAGCGAGCTTCTCCTCCCAATGTGCCACCGCCTCGGTCAGGACTTGATCGAAGTTCGTGTTGCCGGCCTCGTGTTCGAGGTTGCGGCGCGCATTCTCGATGCTCACGTAGGAGATCGCCAGTTTGAACTCGACGACTCGCGACGTGTTGTCCGGCTGGAAGCTCACGTTGACGCCGAGGTCATCACCGGCGGCAGAGGTCTGTCCGGGAGTTTCCGTTTCCCCAGTCCGCGTCGCGAAATCATGAAATGGTCGATTGAACCGGGCGACGAAATGGACTTTCAGTCCACCGTACCGTTTTGAGAACGTGCCGAACGTCCGCACGGCTCCTTCGATCTCGCGCGCTTCCGGCAGGATACGCACTGCGCCGGACTTGGTGTTTCCTTTGCCGAGCGCGCTCGTGACGTGCATCAGGATGTGGGGGGCCTGGCCTTTAGAAAAAGTGTAGCGATGGACTCCCACGCGGCGGGTGGCGGTCAATTCGGCGGTGATGCCGAGGCTCGGCAGCGCGACGCCGTAGTAACCCGGGAAGGCGCGTTCCTGTTCATGAGAATAGGCGACGTTAAGTCCGCGACGGTGCGATTTCGCAGTCTCCGCGGTGCAAGGAATCACCAGGAAATTCCCGCCGTCGGTGGCGCCGGTGCCGGCCAGCCTCGTGTGGCTGAATCCCAGGATGCGCGGGTCCGGGTAGTAGTAGCCCGACGAGTTGGACGCTCGATTGCCCAGCAACGAAACCGTATCCGGACTGAGCCGGACCATGCCGAACGGCACTGTGGCCCCCGGAAAGTTGTTGCCGCACAAATAGGTCACTCCGCCGGTCCCGATGAAGGGATTCACGTCGCGTCCCAGCGTCCCCGGCTGGACCGCGGGGCTCGGTCCGGGTGCGTCTCCCGCGACGGCAACGGTCGCCAACAGTAGAGGGATCGTCAGAAGACAGATCACCAACCGGCGGAGACTGTCATCCCGTGGCGTCATTCGTGTGTTTCCGGTAGGGGCGGAATGTTGTATTCCCGAGACCGACCGCTCAGGAGTTGTCGCAGAATGAGTTGTACCACAGCGCCACGGTGCGCGGTCAGCCAGTAGCCGTCTGGTTGTGCCGAGGCGAATCTCGTCCTTGATTCGAATAGAAACCCTCTTGCTGGGAGATACACGCCAGGCGCGCGGTTGTGCTGGCGCGAGTTGGATCCTTCCAGCCTCCACGACGCACCCCGCTATTCCGCCGCGCCGGGCGAGTTCCTGGGTGGTCCTGACAGAAGCTGTCCGTTCGCGACCAGCTCGCGGAGAGTGCCGCGTGCTCCCGGAACGCCTGACCCTGGGGCTGCCCCGGAGTGAGAACCGGGCGGAAAAGCAGACCGGGCCCAAGGTCGGCGCCGGGAACGGACGCCGGTCGTGAACGCGCCGGATGGGAGTTGAGAGCCGCCTTACATCGCGTTCCGTGTTCACGGGTCCATGCATGTCCCGTGCCGGGGTCGCGCGATCGCGTAGCGGCGAAATGTTCGACTGCCGCGAATTCGCGATAAGTCGTTGGAGGGCAAGCGCGATTTCCCGGCGCCCCGACGTTGCCGATCGTTAAGAAATCGTAAATCTGTTTAAATAGGATTATTCGCCCTTGCCTTCCCCGCTTCTCGCTCTACATTAATAAATGTCAACGGGGAGCCGGTGGGTATTCAACCGCTTCCCTTTTAGAGATGAGTTGAATTCGTCGGATGACTAGCTGAAGGGCAACCCGCCCGCGCCGGGGGGCCTTTTGACGAGTATGCCGGCATGTTCGAGTACCAAAAGGTATTTGAGCATGCCGGCTTTTTTTGCCGTCGGTGCAACGGCGCAGTCCCAACCACCAGGCAGAATGCCATGAACACGTCCGCGTCAACGATCATGGCGCAACCTATAGTCGTCCGTGAAACGCCATCGAGTGCACTTCCGATGCATTTCGACAGGCACAACTCATGAAGGATCTTATCGCGGGCGCGCGACGTTCGTGGCGCGCATCAGGGGCTTCGCTTATGGCCGCATGCTCCTGATTCCATCTGTGGTCGCGAGGGATCTCCTCATCCTGGAGCGAAAGGTTCGACTTCCATGACATGGCAACTGCATTCGCAAGTGAACTTGAATGATTGTTTACCGTCAGCGCGGCGTGGCGCCTCGGCGCGCAGGGCTCGGGCGCAGCGCCAGTTCACGCTGGAGGTGCTGGAGACGCGACAACTCCTGACGGTGAGCGTCACCGAGACACTGTCCGCGTCGGCCAATCCCGCCGTGGTCGGCCAGAACGTCGTCTTTACCGCCGTGGTCTCGCCGAGTGACGCCGGCACGCCGACCGGCACGGTCCTGTTCCAGTTCGACACGGGGGTTCCGACCCCGGTCGCTCTGACAGACGTGGGTGGACAGCAGGAAGCGACGATCTCGACGTCGTCGCTCCCACAGGGCAGCAACCTCATCGGCGCCACCTACGGGGGCGATGCCAACTACAGCGGCAACTCCGCGACCATGTCGGAGCAAATCAACGGGGCGACGACTACGTCGATTTCTTCCTCAGAAAACCCCGCAACAGAGGGAAATAGCGTCACCTACACCGCCATCGTGGCGACGACGGACGCGGGCACGCCATCCGGCAACGTCGTGTTCACGATCGACGGCACGCCGCAAGCGCCGGTAGCACTGGCGGACGTGGGCGGCCAGGAGGAGGCGACGCTTAACGTCGCGGCCATCACTAGGGGCACTCACCCGGTCTCTGCCACGTACAACGGTGATGCGAACTTCGCAGGCAGCACGTCGTCCACGCTCGTGGAGCAGGTCAATGGGGCAACGACGACCACGTTGGGGTCCCTGCCGAACCCCTCGACGTTTGGCTCCACGGTCACGTTCACCGCGATCGTCGTGCCGGTGACCACGGGGACGCCGACCGGCAACGTGGTGTTCACGGTCGACGGCACGCCACAAGCACCCGTCGCACTCACTGACGTCGCGGGCCAGCAGGAAGCGACCTTCACGACCTCCGCGCTCGCCGTCGGGAGCCATG
>JARLIH010000447.1 GCA_031291845.1 Isosphaeraceae bacterium
GTCGGCACGAGCCTCGCCGCGATCAAGGCGGCCCGCGACGCGCTCCAGGAGCTCGCCGGCCGGCACGTCGCCGAGTGGGGAGAGGCAAACTCAAATTGAGGTTCTCCCTGGTTTCGGCTATCCTCCCCGCACGGAAATGCCGCGCCCGCTGATTCCGACGCCGGTCCATCCCGCAGGGAGGCAAGGATGTTTCCCCTCACCCGCCCGGTCCGCCAGGGCTTGGCCACGCTCATCCTCGTCGTCTTCACCGTGCTGCCCACCGTCTACGTCGCCTATAACGCCTGGCGCATCCACCAACCCGCACACCTGCGCGACGTGGAAGCCGAGCTCGGGCGACAGCTCGGCGTGCACGTGACGCTCGAAGGAGTCAGCTACCCGCGGCCCGCAGAGGTCCGCTATCGCGGCGTTGTCCTCCGCCAGGAGGAGCCCCGGCGCAAGGGACTGACCGAGGTTGCGCGAGCGCACACCGTGCGGCTGCGGCGGGCCGACCGCGAGCTCGTCGTCGAGGCCGAGGGCCTGCGCCTCCGGGGCGAGAGCCCCAAGCTCGCGCTGGCGCAGGTCGGCGCCCTCCTCCAGCGCACCGGTGCGATCGCGTACGACCGCATCACGCTTTCAGCCGACGTATGCGACCTCGAGCTCGGCTCGGACCGCCTCCACGTCGACCTGCGCGAGGTCGCCGGCACATTCCAGGCCGACTCCGGCACGCCGACGCTCGTCATCAGCTACCGGCTCGCATCCAAAGGGTCGAGCACGCGTTGCGAGCTGACGCTGACTCGCGACCGCAAGGCTGAGCCGGTGAAGACGTCGATCGTGCTCAAGACGATGGAAGGCCTGCCGCTGCCGGCCCGCGTGCTCGACGTCTTCTTCGATGCGGCCGACTGGCTGGGCCCCGAAGCGAAGGTCGAAGGCGAGCTGGCCCTCCGCCAGGAAGGCGCGAAGGACTGGGAGGCCGATTTCCAGGGGAACCTGCTCGACGTCGACCTGAGCACGCTCCTCGGCCTGCGCTTCCCGAGCCATCGCCTCTCGGGCCGCGCGCGCGTCACGATCCCGTCGGCACGCTGGGCCGAGCGACCCGGCCAGGGGTTCGGCTGGGTCGCCGCGAAAGGCGAGCTCACCGCAGGGCAAGGGACGATCGGACTCGAGCTCCTCAATGCGCTGGCGAAGGAGATGAAGTTTCGCCTCTCCCCCCGCCTGACTCGCCTCGAGCAAAAGCGGGGGGACGTGGCGTTCCAGGCGCTCGGCCTGACGTTCGCGATCGCGGCCGACGGCCAGATCGAGTTCGGCGGCGGCCTCGGCGACGGGTTCACGCCGGGCGCGGTGCTCGCCGGACAGACGACACCGCTCGTATACGCCCCCCAAGGTGCCGCCAACGTTCGGGGCCTGATCAAGACCCTCGTCCCCGTCGCGGCGGCCAATACCGGCGTGATGGTGCCGCTCACGCCCGAGTCGCGCTTGCTCATGTCGCTGCCCGTCCCGCCGGACCTTGCCTCCACGGCCGGGCGGCGGATCGACGGGAATTGAGCGACCGCCAGCAACGCGTCGTCACGCTCTTGCCCTGCCGGGGGTGCCTCAGGACCATCGCAAAGTCGATTGAGGACAGATCGGGGGGGGCGCGCCCTTCGGAGACTCCGGGCGTGTCACCCAAGGGGTCGAAGGTCCTAAAACCGCGGGCGACCGTATTTGGCGTACGTACGGAGACCTGTCCCAAGGACGGCCCCTCACCCTAACCCTCTCCCCGAAGACGGGGAGAGGGGACCAAAGACACACCTCTCCCCCTGCGGGAGAGGTCGGACGCGCAGCGTCCGGTTGAGGGGTCCGCGCACCACGCACCCGCACCGCCGGTTACTCTTCGTCCCCCTCGTGTTCCCCATCCCCGTTGGTGCTGGCGCCCACGTGCTGGGCGCCGCGATTGGCAAGGACCTTCGACGTGATCTCGTCCGCAATCGCCGGATTGTCGCGGAGATACTGCTTCGAGTTCTCGCGCCCTTGACCGAGGCGCAGGTCGCCGTAGTTGAACCACGAACCCGACTTCTCGACGATCTTGTCGGCCAGGGCCAGGTCCATCAGGTCCCCTTCGCGGGAGATGCCGCCGGTGTACATCATGTCGAACTCGCACACGCGGAAGGGGGGCGCAACCTTGTTCTTGACGACCTTGACCTTCACGCGAGAGCCGACGATCTCCTCCCCCTCCTTGACCGGCCCGATGCGCCGGACGTCGATGCGGCACGAGCTATAGAACTTGAGCGCGCGGCCGCCCGGCGTGGTCTCAGGGCTGCCAAACATGACACCGATCTTTTCGCGGATCTGGTTGATGAACACCAGCACGCACTTCGACCGCGACACCCCGCCCGTCAGCTTCCGCAGCGCCTGGCTCATCAGGCGCGCCTGGACGCCGACGAAGCTGTCACCGATCTCTCCCTCGATCTCGGCCCTCGGGACGAGCGCGGCTACCGAGTCGATGACGATGATGTCGACCGCGTTCGACAGGACGAGCATCTCCGCGATCTGGAGCGCCTCCTCGGCGCTGCCGGGCTGGCTCACCAGCAGCGACTCGATGTTCACGCCCAGGCGCTTGCACCACGAGGGGTCGAGCGCGTGCTCGGCGTCAATGAAGGCGGCGACCCCCCCGATGCGCTGGGCGTTGGCCACGGCGTGCAGCGCGATCGTCGTCTTGCCGCTCGATTCGGGCCCGAACAGCTCGATGATCCGGCCCCGCGGCAACCCCTTGCCGCCGAGCGCCAGGTCGAGCGACAGCGCACCCGTCGAGATCCCCTCAACCTCGAGGTGACTTCCCTCCCCCAACTTCATGATCGCCCCGGCGCCGAACGTCTTCTCGATCTGGCTGATCGTATTGTTCAGCGCCTTTTCCTCGGCCGACACCGGCGTCGGCTTCACTTCCGCCGAACCCCCTCGCTTGGCCACGGCGATCCCTCCCAAAAGGCCCGATAGCGGATCTGTACGCAAGGACACTAAACTATCATGCGTTCGCGGCCAAAGTCAAGCGGTCGTGCCCGGTTTTCGCCCCTCGAGTTTGGCGGTGCTGAGGGGTGTGTAAGCCGGCCCGTCGGCGGTGAGCGTTGATGCGAAGACGACGGCCTCGGTCACCTCGATCGACCCGGCCGACCAGGTCCGGTAGTGGCGCAGCAAGGGCGTCAAATCGGGCGAGGGGGCACGGCCCACCTTGATCCGCCCGAGCGTGATGTGCGGATGGAAACGGTCGTCCTCCGGCGGGCAGCCCACCTTGGTCACCGCCGCGGCCACCCCTTTCTGGAGGATTGCGAGCGGCTCGACGCCGGGCCCGGTCAATCCGACCCAGAGGACGCGGGCCTTCTTGGGGTCCGGAAAGCACCCTAAACCCTCGATCCGCAGGTCGAAGGACTCGACCAGCGCAGCCGCTTCGGCAGCGGCCCGGCAGACGCGGTTCACGTCCGCGACGTCGACATCGCCCAGGAACGCGAGCGTGACGTGGAACGACGGCGGGGCCCACCGCACGCCCTCCAGCTCCACCGCGAGCAACGACTGGAGGCGGACCAGCTTCTCGCCGAGCTTGTCGGGCACCGCGACCGCGATAAATGTTCGTGTCTTGCCCGCCATGGCGCGGCACCTCGGTGAGACGGACCCCTGCGCGTTGATCGAGCCCCCGCCTTCTGTTGCGACGGCCGTCCGGAGCGCTGCTGGCACAGCATAGCAGGACCCGCGGGGTTTTGCCCACCGGCCAGGCCTGGAAGGCGGATGCTTCGGGAAGCTGCCAACGGAAGCGACGACGCGGCGAGGCGACACCGACCCGGGCCCTGCAATTCTCGCTTGCAGAGCGACGGAGGTATCGCCTCACCGCGTCGATAATCCCGCGGTCGTCGTGTGAATTTACGCGTTGCGGGCACGTCCACGTTGGAAGCGGGACGAGGTGGGCTCAGGACTCACGTTGCGGACCGCGTTCGCCGCGTCGTTGTCGTGGCCCCTCCACCCGGCCTCCTCGGTCGCCGTCTTTGGGGTCACCCTCGCCGCGCCTCGGGCCGGCCCCGCCCGGGCCCTCGTGACGGGGCTGAGACTCGGGGCGCTTGCCGTCGGCCTCCGGACGCGCCGGGCCGCCGTGACGGGGTTGGGACTCGGGGCGCTTGCCGTCGGCTTCGGGGCGAGGACCGCGGCGCTCTTGCTCTGCGCGCGGCCCTCGGCCGTCGCGACGGGTCTGCGACTCGCGCTCGGGACCGCGCTGGGCGATCTCGCGCCGCGGTGCGCGTCGTCCGTGGTCACGGCTGTCCCGCGATGCTTCCTCGCGAACAGCCGGCCGAGGACGCTCGTCCCGGGCGCTCGCGTGGTGTGAGGGGCCATGGTGTCGAGTGCCCTCGCCTGCCCCGCGATCCCAACCGTGATGCGAATAACCCTCGTGATGTCCACCGCGCCAGTGCCCCCGTTCACCCTGGTGCCCGGAATGGCGCCCCTCGGAGCCGTGGTGCCAGCCGTGCTCGCGACCGGAGTGAGCATACGACCCGTGGCCATCGTGCCCGCCATGCTCACGACCGGAGTGAGCATACGACTCGTGGCCATGGTGCCGGCCATGCTCGCGACCGGAGTGGGCATACGACTCATGACCGTGATGCCGGCCATGCTCGCGACCGGAGTGGGCATACGACTCATGACCGTGATGCCGGCCATGCTCGCGACCGAAGTGGGCGTACGACTCATGACCGTGGTGCCCGCCAGATCCGCCGTGGTGTCCGTCGTGCCGCTCGTGTGCGGCCGCGTGTCCGCCGCGATGGTGCGACCGGCCTCGCTCACCGTGCCCGTCATTCCCCTCATGCCGGCCGTGATGATGGCGGCCTTCATCGCGCGACGACTCGCGGGCCTGCGCGGCATTCGTGCCGAGCACGAACAGGCCACCGAATGCCACGACGACGCCCGCCCTCCAGATCCTGCGCATGCGACTACTCCCCTGGCTGTGATAGAAGGATGCTTTCGTTGCCTCGCCACTCGTTCCCCTACTTTTATAGGCGTTAAACACGCTGGGAGCGGCCCCGAAAACCATCGCTTCCACGCGAGCGCCGGCTGCGGTCAACGCCGCACACTTGGCCCTTGAGGCATGCGCGGGGTCTGTTATGCTGGAGGGCTGTGTTCCTCGTTTTTCGATTGAGATCGGCAATCGTCGGCGCGAGTGTATTGCGCGGCGTTGCCGTGCTCCGTCCCTACCACAGCCTGATCCGACGGCCGTGCGAGATCGTCCCGCCTCCCTCGGCGAATTGGCTGAACATCCTTCCCTTGCATTCTCACCACCGTTCCCCATGGAGCCCCAGTGATGACTGAGCCGAAACCCGAGGCGTCGCGGCGCGACTTCCTCAAGACGACTGGAACCGTGGCCGCGGTCTCGGCCCTCTCGGGCGTCACCATCCCGGCGGTCCACGCCGCCGAAAACAACCTGATCCAGGTTGCGCTCGTCGGCTGCGGCGGCCGCGGCACGGGTGCGGCGTCCAACGCCCTGTCCGTCAAGGACGGCCCGATCAAGCTCGTCGCCATGGCCGACGTGTTCAAGGATCGGCTTGACGACAGCTACGAGAACATCAAGAAAGCCCATTCCGACAAGCTCGACGTCCCCGAGGACCGCAAGTTCATCGGCTTCGACGCGTACAAGAAGGCCGTCGACTGCCTCAAGCCGGGCGACGTCGTCATCTTCGCCACGCCGCCGGCCTTCCGCTGGGTCCACTTCGGCTACGCGATCCAGAAGGGGATCAACACCTTCATGGAGAAGCCGGTCACCGTCGACGGCCCGAGCACCCGCAAGATGCTCCTCCTGGGCGAGGAGGCGAAGAAGAAGAACCTCAAGGTCGCCGTCGGCCTCATGTGCCGCCATTGCGAAGCGCGCGAAGAGCTGCTCAAGCGGATCAAGGACGGCCAGATCGGCGACATCATCATGCTGCGGGCCTACCGCCAGACCGGCCCCGTCGGCTCGGCGCTCACCGAAGCCAAGCCGGACGGAATCAGCGAGCTGCTCTACCAGATCAAGCGCTTCCACGGCTTCCTCTGGGCCAGCGGCGGCTGCTACAGCGACTTCCTGATCCACAACATCGACGAGTGTTGCTGGATGAAAGAAGCCTGGCCCGTCCAGGCCAACGGCTCCGGCGGCCGCGAGTACCGCGAGAACTACGTCGATCAGAACTTCGACACCTACTCGGTTGAGTACACATTCGGCGACGGCGCCAAGATGTTCCTGGAAGGCCGGAACATCCCCGGCTGCCATCAGGAGTTCGCCAGCTACGTCCACGGCACGAAGGGCTCGGCCGTTATCTCCACGAACTCGCACACCCCGGCCCGCTGCCGCATCTACAAGGGGCAGAAGATCGCCAAGAACGACCTCGTCTGGGCGTTCCCGCAGCCCGAAGCGGACCCCTACCAGCTCGAGTGGGACCACCTGATCAGCGCGATCCGCAAGGACAAGATCCACAACGAAGTGAAGCGAGGCGCCGAGGCGAGCCTGGTCACCTCGATGGGCCGCATGGCCTGCCACACGGGGCAGACCATCACCTTCGAGGACATGCTCGCCTGTAGCCACGAGTTCGCTCCCGACGTCGACAAGCTGACGATGGAGAGCCCTGCCCCGCTCCAGGTCGACCCAAACCTCAAGCACTACCCCTGGCCGCAGCCGGGCATCAACCGCGACCGCGAGTATTGATTTGTCGGGCGCATGAAATGCGCCGGTGCATTCCATGCGCCCCAAATCGCGGGAGGTCTCGATCACCGACCTTGTACGCAGGGGTCCCTCAATCGTCATCTCCCGTCCCATCCGGCGCCAGTCCGAGGGGTGAGGAGTTGACGATGGGGACCCGGTCTTCTGCCGTGCCGACCTGCTGCCAGAGCCGTGCGGCCTCCTGGACCGCGGCGGCCCAGGCCGTGACGGTGCGTGCGGTTGCGGCGACCTCGCGGCGGGTCCACACGGGAATTAGAATGTTGCGGATGTGGTCGAGCGTCAGCTTGCCATAGCTCGTGCCGCCGGATTCGGTCCAGAGCTGCAGGCGGCAGGCCTCCGACCGGAGCGCAGCGAAGAGCCACTCCTGCGGATACCGCTTGGCCGCACTCGGCTTCACGCGAACGACGGCAAGACCGTCCACGCTCCCGACGAGGTCCGGACCGCCGTCGAGCAAGAGCCCGATGTTGCGCCGCTCGGGACGCACGAGGCCGACGATGATGTCCCGGTCGCGCAGCCGGTAAACCAGCCGAGACTTCCGCCCGGCAATCTGCCAAGAAGGCGCAGCGGGCTGGGGGTGCACTGTTCCCTCGACGGCCCGGATGTTGAGGCCCTCGACGAGCCGGCGGGGGTGTGACGGGCCGCCGTTTTCGAGGATGTCGATCGTCTCGCTGACCACGTCGGCGACCTGTTCCAGCCGGAAGCCCCCCTGGGCCACGATGCGCCGACTGTTCGCGAGCGCCTTGGGCATCAGCCGGCGGGGCTTCATGTCGAGACTCGCATGTCCGGCGACGTCGCAAAAACGCGCGCCGATCCACGAGTTCTCGAGCGGGCTCGCGCAGCGCTCGTGGAACTTGCGGAAGTCGTCCCGCACTCGCTCGAAGTCGTCGTCCCGCACCGGCCGGTTGGCCGCGTCTCGGATCTCGGCGCCGGTCAAGGGATCGCGCTGGACCGTCGGCACCGAGCCCCGCGCCCCCATCGTAAAGCCGACCTTACGCACGAGCGCTGCGTAGATGGGATAGTTCTGCGCCTTCAGCCGCGCGAGCCTCTCGGGATCGACCCGGCGCGCAACCAGGATGTTCGACCGGAGGTCCGCGTCCGACTTGACGAACACCCGGCGGGGGAGCTCAATCAGGGAGAGAACCTGCATATGATCGACGATCCATTGTCGGACGTAGCCGTAGGACGGCGTGCAGAGGTACCCCTCGGGCAAGATGATGGCGAGCCGGCCGTTCTCGGCGAGCATCTTCCACGCGCGCTCGATGAATAGGATCCCGAGCTGCTGGTCAGAGCGGACCTCATCGGTCCGCACCCAGGGGGCAGCCGGGGCATCCTGGACCCAGCGGTATCCCAGGTCGTACTGGGCCAGGACCGGCGCCCTGCGTTCGAGGCTCCGCGCGCCAAACGGCGGGTTGCAGACCACGACGTCCATCGCGCCGGCCCAGAGCGCGTGTTGCGCAATGGAATCGCCCGAGAGCAACGTGCTGTCGCCGTCGCGGTTCAGGATCATGTTGACGACGGCCAGCTCGCGGGCCTGGGAATCCACGTCGATCCCGAACACCCGAGGGGCCACGTCCGACCCGCACTGTCCGAGCGCTGCGGTGAGGAGGTCGGCCGTGCCCATCGCGGGGTCCGCCACCTTGTCACCAGGGCCCACGCCGGCCATGCCCACCATCGCCTCGCTCAGCGTGTTCGGCGTGAAGTACTGGTCGAGGCTCCTTTTGAACAGAGCCGGGGCGAACGACTGAAAGACCTGCTGCATCGTCTCGTTCGAGGCCGACGTCAGGCGGTATCCCTGGATGAGCCGGACGATCAGGCGCAGCGTGCGCTCGTCCAGCCCGGGGAGGGCGCGCGGCGAGAAGAGCGATTTAGCTCTGCGATAATGTCGCGCTGCGCCTTTGTAGACGCCGCGCACTCGCTCGAGAAAGCCGGGGTCGCCGCCCGGGTATTCCTGAAGCTTGAGGACCCGCGAAGGGGTCACCGCGGCATCCCACTCGTCGCAATAACGCGCCAGCAGGAGCTTGACGGTCTCCTGGTAGCGAGTCCTCTCGTCGTTCACACCGTCGGACCGGAGAACGTTGGCGATACTGGCGAGCAACCCGAGCAAGTTCTCGGCGGGGACGAGGCGGTCGAGCGTAAGTGGGATGAACTCATCCGGGGCGAGGTCGGACATCGCGAGCTGGCCGCGAATGGGACGGGCTCCGAGCCCGCGCAGCGGCCGGCCCTGGGCGCGGCTTCGTGGTTCTCCGTTCCGCGTCATCGGGTTCGGTTCCGTGGTAGTCGGCGGGACAACGCCACCGTCAAGCCGCCTCGTCGTCCATATGGAACCCCGCCGCCACCAGTTCGGCGAGCGCGGCGACAGCGGACTCGGCGTCTTCGCCGCGCGCCTCCAGCTCGAGCGTCGTGCCGCATTCGGCGGCAAGGCTCGTCATGTCGAGGATGCTCTTGCCGTTGGCCGTCCCTCCTTGGCTCGTGACCGAGACCTCGGAGCGGAAGCTGTTGGCCAGTTTTACGAACTTGGTGGACGGCCGCATGTGCAGCCCGTTGGAATTGACGATCGTCACGCTCTTCCGAGCGGTCGCGGGATCGTGGGCCATCGGCGGCAATCTCCCTGGTACAAGATCGCGACGATTGTCGCCGCCGTCGCCGCTCTCGTCAAACCCGATTAGTTCCCGGCCTTGAGGAGCCTCCACGCCCCTTTCGCGGGGGTTCCGCGCGTGATGCTGGCGCCACTCAGCAGGTCTCGCGTACGCCGAACCTCGCGTCCGGGGATGTCCGGGGCGTTTCGGTGTTGGCGCAAGGTTCACGACGGACCGGCGGCGGGTCGGGTATGCCCCGGGGACCAGTGACCCCGTGTCGCCTTGCCGCTCTTTTCTTTCCTAACGTGGCCGGCTATCATTCATGCCCCTGTGATCCTCCGGAAGACTTTCTGCTCCGGAGAGTGCTTCGCCGCGCTACGATCTCGATGACGAGACCAGCCCCCCAATGGCGCTCGAATTCGCTTGCCCTCAATGCCGCAAGACCTTCTCTGTCGCCAATACGCTGGCCGGTAAGAAAGCGCGCTGCAAGCAGTGCGGGCACGTGTTTCACATCCCGGCCCCGCGGGCTTCGGTCCGCAAGGCATCGTCGCGGCCCGCCGCCGGCGCCTATGAGCTTGCCCAGCCGCGCTCCGTTTCGAGGCCTGCGCGACCGGCGGACGACCGTGCCGACGCGTTGCCCGAGCGACTGGGCGCCCCGCGTAAGACTGGCGTGAAGAAGGCCCGGCAAGCCGTTGACGAGCGAGTGGTGTGGGGAGTATCGGCCGTGGTGGCCGCGGGACTCATCGCGGCGGTCATGATGGTCATCCTTCGGAATTCTCCCAACCCGCCCCACGGCGAGTACCCACCCGCGGTCTTGATCGGGCCGATGTTGGTGGCCCTCGGGACACTGGTCGCGTGCGTGCTCGATTGGGACTGGTTCTTCGAAGGCCGCAAGGCTCGCACCATCGTCGCGCTGTTCGGGAGAGACGGAGCGCGCGTGTTCTATATCATTCTGAGCGGGGTATTGCTTGGCATCGGCGCTGAGTATCTTATCGCGAAACCGCGTGCTAAAGTGGCCCCGGTTGAAGCGGCAACCGAAAGCATTGCGCCGGCGGACGAACGTGGAATCCCGGGCGCAGTGGAAGCGCGCCCGCAGCCGACGGGTAATCCCTTCTAAGCCACAGCGCCAGACTGGATGAGGCCCCGCGCTTCAAAAGGGCCTCGGAACCGCAACGTCCCAGGGCAAAACGAAAGTCGCTCTCCCTGCCGGGTGGGTCAGCCCGCCCGAGCGCCAACCCACCGTCTCCAGCGCGCGGTTTGTTGGCTCCCGACATTTCGTGCTTCGCCGGCGAGACATCGATGAAGACCCTCACCGGCTCAACGTTCGGGTCAACGGGATCGGAACCGGCGGCCACACCCGCACGGCAACGGTTGCCATAGAGTCGAAAAATGTCCGAAATTCACTTGTCCGGAACGCTCCTGGGTGTTGCGATAGTCCCTTTGTGTTCGCAGGCCGCCGCGAGATTCGAGCACACGGGGAAAACCGATGTCGGACCACGACGACGAACTGGAAGGCGTGGCAAACGACGAACGAGAGGCCGCGGACGAGTACAGGGGCAACGAGCCTCCACCGGTGTGCGCCGTGTGCCATCAAGAAATCATGGATTCTTATTATATTCTCAAGGAAAAGACTTTCTGCCCTGATTGCCGCGTCGATGCCGACACTTACGCCGTTCAAGGCTCGGGAACGGTCCGTTTTCTCCGCGCGCTGGCCTTCGGAACGATCGCCGCGGTCGGGGGGCTCCTGATCCATTATGTCCTGCTGAAATTTGCCCACATCCAGGTCGCCCTTGTCTCGGTGCTGATCGGCCTCATGGTCGGGAGAAGCGTGCGCAACGGCTCGAACGGCCGTGGCGGATGGCTCTACCAAGCGCTGGCGCTGTTTCTGACCTACTCGGCCATCGCGGTGAGCTTCTCGGCGGCCATCATTCCCGAGTTCGTGGCGAGAATGGAAAAGAAGCCGGTCCCTGCTCGAGCGCGCGTAGCGCAAGGGGGGGCGGGGGCGAACCTCCCGCAGGACCAGATGCGACCTGGCGCTCAAGCCCGTCCGGTCCCACCGAAGCCGCTGGCACTGGGTGCAATCGTTCTGCTCTTTGTGCAGTTCCTGGCTCTCGGCCTATTCCTCGTTTATGGTATGCCGATCCATGTGGGACTGGCGCACCCGCTCACGCTCCTGTTCATCGCCTTCGGCCTTTGGGAGGCCTGGAAAGTCAACACGTGGGTGCCCCTTGCGTTCACCGGTCCGTATGAGGTGGCACCCGCACCGGAAGACGATCCACCAACCGAGCTTTGCCCGAGCGAGGCATGAAGGCGCTGGGCGCACCGTTCGCCGTGGAACGGCTGGGGTAGTCTCCCACTCCGCGCTGGAGTGGCCGTGGGCCGTCGCCCTGCGCCAACCCGCTTCGACCAGGCCGCGTCTTGATCGTGGCAAGGCGGCGAGTAAAATCGCCTCGAGACGAGCTTGAGGACTCACCGCGAGGCAACACGTGCCGCAACGCCGGGCATCGCGGCTCAAACGCTTGCAACCGGATCAGGGAGGGACCCTTGGCGTACCACTGCACGATCTGCGGCCAGCGGCATGACGAACTCCCGCACCTTGGCATCGACCGCCCCGCTCAGTGGTGGGACGTCCCCGAGGAGGAACGCGAACGCCGCATCAAGCTGACCTCCGATACGTGCGTGGTCGACGATCGGGACTACCTGGTCCGCGGCGTGATCGAGATTCCCGTCGAGGACTACGGCGAGCCCTTCGGCTTCGGCGTGTGGGTCTCACAAACGCGAGAGAACTATTTCACATATCTTCAGAACTTCGATTCCGACCAGATCGGACCGTTCTTCGGCTGGCTCTGCACGCACATATCCTTCTACAAGGAAGAGACCCTGCTGCTAAAGACGCGCGCTCATTTCCGCACCGGGGGGCTGAGGCCGTTCATCGAGCTGGAGCCGACCGATCATCCGCTGGCCGTCGATCAGCGCACCGGGATCAGTCTCGCCCGGGCGTGGGAGATCGTGCACCACTTTCATCCCGCAGGGACCGTCTGATCCGAGCCGATCCCGGTCGGGTCGCGCATGCTGTCCGGCCGCGTGCAGGACGATTGCAAAGTCGTATCGCGAGGGCGTTCCCACGTTGGTTGGTACGCGCCGAGTCTTCGACGGCCGTGCCACCCAGATCGGTCCTCATTCGACTTTACAATTGTTCTGCGCCCGCATGACGAAGGTCCGGCAAAAAAATGTGTTGTGCAACAAAATCTTCAACATCCGAGATGGAGGGGCTGTTAAAATCGCGTGTCATTTTCCATACTCTGAACGGGACCTGCGCAACAAGTGTAAATGATATTTTCGCTTGAGATGGCAGGCCACCGGCAGACATCGGACACGGTCCTCTCGTAGCACCCTTGCGCCCCCGGCTTCGGAGCGACATCAAGAGGAAGCCCCTGATGAGAGCACCGGACCTCTCTCGTCTTCGCCCGACGCGCCTCGTGGCGCGGTCCTCCTCCGGGCGGCCCGCGCGAGCGCGGGTGCTGGAGCTCGAAGCGCTGGAGCGGCGCGTGGTCCTCTCGGGAGGGGGTTTCCCAGGGATCACGGCCGGACCGACGCTCCCTTGGACCGTAGCGGAATCGCCCACTGACCGGCACGAGACCGCCGTGCCTGCCACGTTCGCCTCGCACGGATCGAGGGGAACCGTTCGACCGTGGATCGAGGCGAACCCGGGCCCCGGCGCAAACAGTCCGATCCTCGTGAGCGGCCAGGCGGCCC
This sequence comes from Isosphaeraceae bacterium, assembly GCA_031291845.1. Classification (GTDB taxonomy): domain Bacteria; phylum Planctomycetota; class Planctomycetia; order Isosphaerales; family Isosphaeraceae; genus DAIDJG01. The sequence continues at coordinate 13,009 of JARLIH010000447.1, forward strand.
CCTGGTCGCTCGTCCGGATCGAGGTTAGCGGGCAGAGACTGTTCGCACGGGCGGACCGACATGGCGACTTCCAGTTCGTCGTCAACGACGGACCGGGAACGACCGCGCTGCGGGTGCTCGCGCGGATGCGCGGAGGCCGGTTCCACGCGGTGACCCTGACCGTGACCAGGCCCTCCATCGAGGCCCAATGGTCCGCCGGCGCGAACGCGTCCGGGCCATCGGTGACCGGAACCGTCGCCGATGCCGAGCCCGTCTCGCAACTCTGGGCCGGGTTCGACGGCACACCGGTGGTGAGTTTTGTCAACGTGAGTTCGGACCTCGGCGCGGGGGGGCAGTTCACGCTCGGCCCGGGTGAGCTCGTGCGGATCAATGGCGGCCCGCTGGCCGACGGCACGCACGTGCTGTCCCTTCGAGCGATCGACGCGGCCGGGGCGTCGAGCCTGGTCAGTACGACGTTCGTGCTCGCTGCCCCCGCGCCCGCCGCGCCGACGTTCAACCTCGCGCCCGCGGGCAACGGCACCGTGACGGGCAACGGGCAAACGACCCTCTCGACGGTCACGCTCGTCGGCCAGACCACACCCGACGTGACGGTCGGCGTGGTCGGCACATTGATGGCGACGACGTCCGACTCCTCGGGAAGCTTCACGCTCGTGGGTATCGCCTTGAACCCCGGCCCGAACACGCTGACGGTGCGCGCGACCAACGGGCTCGGCGAGTCCAGCGAGGTCACGCAAACGATTACGCGCGTGCAGCCTCCGGACTTGTTCCAGGACCCGAACCTGGAGGCCGCCGTGCGTGCCGCGCTTGGCTTGCCGTCGAGCCAGGTGGTGACGCAAGGCGAGCTACAGGGTCTTACGACGCTCTCGGCCGACAGCAACCAGATTTCCAGTCTGGCCGGCCTCCAGTACGCGACCAACCTCCAGACGCTGAACCTGCTGCCGAGCGACTGGTCGGCCCCCGGCCACCTGACTGACCTGAGCCCGCTGGAGGGGCTCCAGCACCTGTCGACCGTGGCCCTGGTCGATACCGGGATCGGTAACAGTGCCCTCTCCGCGCTCGAAGGAATGCCGAAGCTGCAGTCGCTCGACCTGCGCGACGACCCGATCACCAACATCGCGCCGATCGCCCAGATGCGGTCGCTGGCGAACTTGCAGATCTACGGCGACGCAATTACCGACCTCTCGCCCTTGGCTGGCCGGCTCGTGAACGTGGATGTCGTGCCCGCCGACCCAGGCGCAGCCCAGACCATCCCCGCACTCGCGACCGCGCTCGACAAGTTGCCGATCGCGATCTTCCAGTACGTCGTCGACAACTTCACGTACCAGCCCTACGCCGGCGCCCGTAAAGGTGCGCAGGCGACGCTCGAGACCGGCGGCGGGAACGACTGGGACCTCGACGCCCTGCTGGCCGGCCTGCTCAGCCAGGCCGGCGTTTCGACGCAGTACGTCTCCGGCACCGTCGACGTCGGGGTCCAGTCGGTCATGAGCTGGCTGAACGTGACGGACCCGACCGCGGCCGGGCAGGTCCTGGCCGACGCGGGGCTTGACCCGGTCCCGGTCCTGAGTGCAAGCGGCCAGACGGTCGGCTTCAAGTTCCAGCACACGTGGATCCAGGCCCTGCTCCCCGTCCCCGGCACGGGTACGCAATGGGTCAACCTCGACCCGACCTGGAAGTTCCAAACCGTTGCCCCCGGCGTGTCGAACGTCCTCTCGCTCGTCCCGTTCAATCCGCAGAGCTTCCTCGCGCAGCAGCAGACCGACCTCCCCTCCCAGTTCTACGAGAGCCAGGTGGCCGCGTACCTCGCGGCGAACCAGCCGAGCGTCTCACTCGCCGACGTCGCGCAGACCGGCCCGATTCAGCCGCAGGTCTTCTCCGCGCTCCCGACGACCCTCCCCTACACGGTCGTCGGCGCAACGACCACCTCCTCGCAAATCCCGCAGCAGACGAACTACCGGGTCGGGCTGACTCTGAAACAGGGGAACGAAACGCTCTTCACCGAGATCTACGCGCTGCCGCAGATCAGCCTCGAGCGGGTGACGATCGGGTACGCCTCGCTGGGCAACGGCCAAGTGAGGCCCGAGCTGCTGCTCGGCGGCAACATCGTCGCACAAGGGGCGTCGGTGGCCTCAGGCAGCAACGTCACGCTGGTCGTCGACCACTACGACCCCGGCAGCGCTACGGTCTCGCAGAGCTTCTCGTTCGCGCGCCAGGCGGGCCAGTACCTGTCCGTCGGCCTCGACGCCGGTCAGTACGGCAACGCCTACCTCGCCCAGCAGCAGCAGGACGTCAACACCGCGGCGATCGCCGCGGCCGACAACCAGCCGTTTACCACCGAGGACCAGGTCGGCGCCTTCCTTGCGCTCGCGGTCGCCACGTATTTTCACAACACCGATGCAGCCGACGTCACGCTCGACGGCCTCACTGGGGCCGTCCCCATCTTCAACCACGTGGCCACCGCGGTGACCACCAGCGACACGACCGTCACCTACGACTGGAGCCTGCCGAACCCGGCAGTCCCCAACGGGATCGACATCGACGTACCCGACGGCTACCACCAGCAGGTCGCGCTCAACGGCAACACCGCCAACGACACCGCCCGGGGACACTTGCTCGACTTCGAGGGGTCGGCCGAGGAGTCGGCCGTCTGGGAGCAAGTGGCGGACTCGGCCGGCATCTCGACCGTCAAGTCGCTCCAACTGGCCGTGCAGCAGGGCATCCCGATCCTGACCATCACCAAGGGCAACGCCGCGACGCTCATCCCCGAGCTGACGATCGACCCCGCGACGATCGCGGCGATCCAGTCCCAGGTCAACGCGGGGGCCACGGTCACGGTCCCGCGCAACCCCACGCCGCTCGGCCAGTGGCAGGGCGTCGGCTACATCGTCACGATCGGCACCGGCAGCGCCCAGAAGGAAGGGTTCGTCATCACGGGCGGGCTCGCCACGCAGTACGACACGACCCTTTCGGGAGGGAGCGGGACCAACTCCACGCCCCGCTTCAATCTCGAAGTCTCGTACAACGAGGACACCAACCAGACGACCGCGGGCGATCCGGTCAACATCGCCAACGGCGACGTCAACCAGGTCGAGACCGACATCACGCTACCGGGCATCAGCCTGCCGCTCGACTTCACCCGGCGCTATGACTCGCAGAACACGGCCGACGTCGGGCTGGGCGTCGGCTGGGTCTACAGTGACAGCGACCACCTCACCATCAACACGAACGGCTCGATCCTCTGGACCGACAGCCAGGGGCACGAGTACACCTTCACCCCAAACGGCCACGGCGGGTACGTCACACCAACCACGATTTTCGGCACGTTCACGGCCACAGGATCGGGCTATACGTTCGTCGACACGACGGGCCTCGAGCTCCAGTTCAACGCGTCGGGCCGGCTGATCGAGACCAACGACCGCAACGGTAACGCGCTCGACATCACCTACAACGCCAACGGCCAGATCGCGCACGTAATCGAGGCCGACGCCCCCGAGCGCGCGCTGACCTTCACTTACACCGGCATCCATATCACGTCGATCAGCGACGGCACGGGCCGCACCTGGACCTATTCGTACACGGGCAACGAGCTGGCCGCAGTCGCCTCTCCCACCGACGCCCAGACGCCGGCGGCCGTCGAGCAGTACGCGTACTACACCGACACAGCGCGGGTTGGGCTGCTGCGCCAGGTCACCCTGCCCAACGGCGGCGTCACCACCTTCAGCTACTACGGAGACGGCCGCGCCTACCAGGTGACCGACCCGGACGGCTTCACCGACACCTACACTTACGACCTTTACGACAACCTCACGGCCTACACCGACGCCCGCGGCAACACGACGACCTACGGCTACAACAGCCAGGGCGAGCAGACATCCATTCGCTTCCCCGACAACGCCACCGAGTCGTTCGTCTGGCAGAACGACCTCATGACGGCGTCGACCGACGTCTTCGGCCAGACCGAGACCTACACGTACGACGCGCGCGGAAACCTCACGAAGGACGTCGACCGCGCGGGGAACGTCACGACATACGCCTATGACCCGGTCTACAGCCAGGTCACCAGCATCAACCAGCCCGGCGGACGCGTCACCACGTTCACGTACGACAGCCACGGCAATCCGATCAAGATTACCGACGCGCTCGGGAACGTGACGACCATGACGTACGACTCCCACGGGCTGGTCCTCACGGTCACCACGCCCAGGGGGAACCAGCCCGGCGCTACCGGCGACTTCACGACCACTTACGCGTACAACGACGCCGGCCAGGTCCTGACCGTGACGACCGGCCTCCCCTCGACGGTCAGCTACAGCTACGACAACCGCGGCCACCTGCGGAGCACCACCGACGAGGATGGCAATACTACAACATATGAATATGACCTGATCGATCGGCTCATTCAGACGACCAACGCGCTCGGGGACGTCACGACCTATACCTATGATGCGATTGGCGACTTGGTCGCGACGACCGACGCACTCGGGCGCACCACGCGCTCCGTCTATGATCCCGACCGGCGGCTCGTCGAAGTGATCAACGCCGACGGCTCCATCCTGACGGCCGGTTACGACCCTGTCGGCAACCTCGTGACCTCGACCGACGAGCTCGGGCGCACCACCCACACCTACTACGACGACCGCAACCGGGCCTATGCCACGGTCACGCCCGACCTTGCGGTTTCGTTGGCACGCTACGACGGGGAGGGACGCCTGGTTGCGTCGACCGACCCGCTGGGCAACGTCACGACCAACGCCTACGACAAGCTCGACCGTCTCGTCAGCACCACCGATGCGCTCGGCGAGACAACGAAATACACCTACGACGCCCTGGGAAACCTGCTCTCCGTCACCGATCCGCTCAACCGGATCACGACGTACACGTATGACCTGCTCAATCGTCAAGTCTCCGTCACCGACCCCCTCGGGCACACGACGACGACCACGTACGACGCGGACGGCAATATCGCCTCGGTGACCGACCCGCTCCATCAGACCACCAAGTACACGTATGACGTGCTCGACCGGCTGACGTCCAGCACGGATCCGCTGAACGAGGTCACGTCGGAGACGTATGACGCAGCCGGGAACGTGCTCTCGATCACCGACCCGACGGGGAACACGACGACCTACGCCTATGACGCGCTCAACCGCGAAGCGTCGGAGACCAACGCGCTGGGAGGCACGCGTACGTACGGCTACGACAAGGTCGGTAACCTGACGACGTACATCGACGCCGACGGCCGGAAGACCGTCTACACCTACGACGACCGCTACCGCGAGACGAGCGAGCAGTGGCTCGACGCGACGGGCGCGCCGATCCACACGTTCCGCTACTCCTACGACCCCGCGGGGGAGCTGACGTCCGCCAGCGACTCCGACTCCAGTTACTCGTACACCTACGACCCGCTGGGCCGGGTGACTTCCATCAACAACCAGGGGACGCCGGGGGTGCCTCCGGTCGTGCTCACCTACAGCTACGACGCTGCGGGCAACGAGGTCTCCGTCGGCGACACCATCAACGGCGCGGCCAGCGGCACGCAGAGCATGACCTACGACGCGGTGGACCGGATGACCCAGATCACCCTGTCGGGCGCCGGCATCCTCCCCGAGCGGGTCAACCTGTCGTACGACGCCGCGAGCGAGCTGACCAAACTGACCCGCTACGCCGATCTCGCCGGCAACTCCCTCGTCGCCTCCACGAGTTACACCTACGACAACGCGGGCCAGTTGACGCAACAGACCGACGCGCGGGGCACGACCACCCTGGCGCACTACCAGTGGACGCTCGACGCGGACGGGCGGGTCACCCAGGAGACGAGCACCGACGGCACGACCACCTACGCCTATAACGCGGCCAACGAGCTCACGTCCGCCACCTCCACGTCCCAGCCGAGCGAGAGCTACGCCTACGATGCGAACGGCAACCGCACGGGCACGGGCATCCAGACGGGCAAGAACAACGAGCTCCTCTCCGACGGCACCTATAACTACAGCTACGATGCCGAAGGAAACCTGGTCAAGAAGACCGACATCGCGACGGGCGCGGTGACGCGGTACACGTGGGACTACCACAACCGCCTGACGAAGGTCGTCTACCTGAACGCCTCGGGGACCGAGACCGGAGAGGTCGACTACACCTACGACGTCAACGACGAATTGATCGGCGAGTCCGTCCAGACGGGCGCCCCTGGGTCACAGGCCCCGGTGGTTCAGCGGTTCGTCTACGACGGCACCAATATCGCGCTCGTGTTCAACGGCGCCGGGGCGCTGACGGATCGCTACCTGTACGGACCGGGTGTCGACCAGGTCCTCGCCGACGAGAACTCCGCGGGACAGATCTCCTGGTTCCTCACCGACGACCTGGGCACGGTCCGCACCGTGATCAACTCCTCGGGCACGGTGCTGGACCACCTCCAGTACGACAGCTTCGGGCGGATCGTCAGCCAGACCAGCCCTTCGGCCGCGCCGCTGTTCGGCTTCGCGGGACAGATGTTCGACCGCGCGACCGGTCTGCAATATGACCAGGCGCGTTTCTACGACCCGAGCACGGGCCGCTTCCTCAGCCAGGATCCCCTGTCCTTTGACGGTGGTAACGCCAACCTCTACAGCTACGTCGGCAACGCCCCGACGGATGCGACCGACCCCACCGGGCTGATGGGTTGGGACCGGAACTCGAACGACACGGCCGACGCGTCGGCGGCTGATAATTCGGGGACCGACGAGTCGGCGACGCCCGGCGGGTACTTCCAAGGCGAGGTATCGGAAACGGGACCGGACAATTCCGTCGGCGCGCCTGGATTCTGGGAGGGGCTGATCCCGGTCTGGGGGTCGGCACGCTCGGCGGTCAACGACTTCCAGAACGGTCGCTGGGGCTGGGGTATTGTCAACTCAGCTCTAGCCGTCTCCGACGTTTTCCTCGTGAAATCAGCAGTGACCGCGGGGGTCAAGCTCGTCGGCAAGCTCGGTGCGGAGCTGCTGGCGAAAGAAGCGGCGACCGGGGGCGCCGAGATCGGCGCGAAGAACCTCGCGAACGACGCCCGGGCGGTTGGAAATTCATTCATGGAGGGCCAGGAGGCTGAGAGAGCCGGGCTCGGAGGCTGCTTCCCCGCCGATACGCTGGTGTCGACGAGCGACGGCCTCCGCCCGATCCAGGAGATCCGGTCCGGGGATCAGGTTTGGGGTTACGACCTCGCAGCTCGAGAGTGGACGCTGCGCCCTGTGCTCGAGACGGTCGAGCAGAACTTCCTGGGCGAGGTCGTGGACGTCACCGTCGCCGGAGAAGTCATCTCGGCAACACACAATCACCCGTTCTGGGTCGTCGAAGGAGACCGCCTGGCGGAGCGCGCGCGGCCGGAGCATGTTCTACCGACACCTGGGGAGCAATCAGTCCCTGGACGCTGGGTCGACGCGGGCAACCTGAAGGTTGGCGACGTCCTGCTCCTGAAGACAAGCGGGCGAGCGGTCGTCGGCGGTCTCACTACGCGACAGAGCGCGCAGACGGTCTACAATATCTCGGTCCAACACCTGCACACGTACGCGGTCGGCTCCGTACAGGTGCTTGTCCACAACAATAATCCTTGTGCGCAGAAGCCAAGAATCTCAAACGTTCCAAACAGTGATTTTGTGCCAAACGCCAACGTATCACAACGCTATAGCCGCCCCAGCGGCGCTGGACCTACCGCGGCCCAGAGGGCGTCCGTGCAAGGCAAACCTTGTGTCGAGTGTGGTAAAGTGACACCGAACCAGGTTGCGGACCACATCGACCCTCTGGTTGTTCAGCACTTTCGCGAAGGGGCGGTCGATGTCGCCCAACAAGCACAAGTCTCCGCCGTGCAGCCACATTGTCCGGGTTGCTCCTCCGTGCAGGGAGGGCTGCTCTCGGCGTTCTCAAAGAAGATGAAAGCAATTCTAGGGCTCTAACATGCCAATTTCGCAAGATAGCCAACAGCGAGACGTGTGTGCCCGCTACGGCGCGGAACCGGTCGCGGCCCCGAGCAAACTGAAGGTCGGTATCGCGTCCAACGTTCGGCAAGGGGTGCAGCCCGTAAACGGCTTGAGAATCAAGCCGGAGGGAGACACAACCGGCTGGTACATTTGGGCGGGCGAACAATGGTCCGACGATCCGGATTTCTTTGTTCCGCTTCACGTCGAACACTTGGAATCGTGGTGCCCGCAAGCGATCCCCTTCCTGCAGCTTCCACCTGGCTGGCGTTTCTTGGTCGCTCCGGGATTCGAGGACGTGTGGCAAGACCCACAGTTGCTCCAGGGCTCGTAGGCCCGGCTCCTCAGCTCCCGGCACTCGTGACACAGACACGTGCGACAAAAGTCGCGTTGAAAATCCCCTCCTTTTGGTCGGGATTTCGTGGCGTTCGTTGATCGCTCGCGTTAATGTCCCTTCATTCATTGTTGAAGGGGCAACGCCGTGCGATATCTGGAAGACCCACGCCA
>JARLIH010000448.1 GCA_031291845.1 Isosphaeraceae bacterium
CGTGACACATCCCATAGGATGTATTATATGAAGCCATGAAGCGGATCGTGCTGGATACCTCGGTAGTCGCCTCGGCGTTCCGCAGCTCGCGCGGAGCGAGTTTCATAATATTGGGCCTTGTCGCGGAGCGGCGGCTTGTCCCCCTCGTCTCGACGGCCTTGTTTTTGGAATACGAGGACGTTCTCCAGCGACCGGAGCAACGATTCCTGTTGGTAGTCGGAGCCGGCTTGACCGATCGGACTGGCGGCCAGCAGGCGCTGATAGGCCTTGTAGCGGTTCCGGAACCGAGAGACCGTCATCCCTGCCGGGGGACGGACGGCAGCAACGGCGTCGGACGGGTTGGCAACGCGAAAGGGTCCGAATTCAGATCCCAGCACTCCTCCGGTCTGAAACGCCCTCAGCTCTTCGGCCTCGCCGTTGCCGTCGTAACGCTGGCCAATGTCGATATACGCGGGGACGGCGGCGTTTTTCGGTCCGAGCGCATGGGCGATCCATGCGCCCAGGTGCGGCGCAGCGACGTTGACCGGGGGCTCATATCCCGTGTGCCAGTGGTACTGATGGCGCGAATGCAAGATCGCGCCGAGGTCTGCGGCGACATGCGTGCGGATCAGCGTGCCGCGGTCCATCACGCGGCCGATCTTTTCCAGGCCCTCGCTAAACCGAATACCATCCACGGCCGTGGCGGCCGAGGGGAACGTGCTGCACACGTCCTGGGCCTTCATGCCGGTCTGGAAGGGCGTGTGCCGTTTGGGGTCGAACGTCTCGACGTGGGGCATACCGCCCCCCATCCAGAGCACGATGACGGCATCGGCCTTCGCCGGCCCGCGTCGCCGGTCGATGTCGTCCTCCGCATGCGCTGCACGCGGGCCGGACGTGGCGAGAGCAGCGAGGGTTGCTGTACTCGCCGTCTGGAGGAAGTTGCGACGTGAGACTCGACTATTCCGCATGGGCATGACGCTCGGTCCCCTCGCTCAATCGTTAAGCATGTCGGCGAACGGGCTCACCGGATCAGTTGAAATTCGGGCAACATGAAGATGGTCCAGAGCAGGTCTTGCATGCCTTGGGGGCTCGGGCGCGTTCCCAGAAGTTCCCGTGCGGCCTGGCCCTCTTCGGTAGACGGCGCGCGGCCGAGCGCGGCGACGAAAAGGTTGCGGACGAGCTCGTCCGTGTCACGCCGTTGGCCGTCGACCCAGCGTTGGGCTCCGCGGTGGAGCCTGGCATCGAGCGTGACGCCGTTGGAAAGTTCGAGCGCTTGGAGCGTCGTGGCGATCGGGTCGCGGCGGGTGACGACCTGTTCGCGGCTGGTCCTCCCGAGCGCGGTGAGGAGCGCGTCGTCAAAAGCGAGGGCCGCTCGAAGCGGCGTGCCGTCGTCTGGACTTGCCAGACGGTTCGCCGCTGCGCTCAGGTCGACCTTACCGTAGATCGAATTGGCCCCGGGAAGCTCGACCGCGTGCGCCCAGCCGTCGGTCTGGAAGGACGTGGCCTTCCAGTCGCCGCGGGCCTTCCGAGTCCAGAGCCAGCTTGCGTCGCTGCCAGAGGCCCACTCTTGCTTGCCGTTCGAGAAGCCGCCGACCCAGCCAATGAAGGCGGCGGGATTCGCGCCGCGGATCTGAACGCCCCGTTGATTCTCGTCGTCGGGCCAATTCGTCGCCTCAACGGCGACCACGTTATCACCCTTCTTAAGCAGCTTCGTGATATCGACGGCAACCGGCTGTGTCCAGTCGTCGCTCCGCGCCACTTCGGCACCGTTTACATAGAGCGCGAGCTCATTGTCGCAGGTGGCGATCGCCACGGCGATCTCGGGCACGGCATCGAGGCGGATGACCTTGCGCAGCAGGATCCGGCCGCCGGGGTCGCGTACGGCATCGGCGTCGCTCCAGATCCAGTGGGCCTCGACGCGCGCGGGGGCGACTCCTTTCGGTCGGCCGGATCTCGAGGTCGCGGCGACGGCTGCGCGGATGGCCGCGATCTGCCCGCCTTGGCCTCGGCCGTCGGCCTGAATCATCTCCTTGCTCGCGGTGGGCCAGTCCCCCGTGACCGAAGAGACGGCGTCGGCGAACTGCTCGGCGGTCATCCGTTTGGTGAGCGGGCCACGGAACACGAACGTGCTGCGCGAGGATGGGTCGGCGACGCCCACGGAGGGGAGGCGGTAGGCGCGCGACGAGGCGATGAGGCCCAGCGTGTGCTTGAGATCATTGCCGTGGGCGACGAAGTCGGCGGCGAGCCAGTCGAGGAGGTCCTGGCTCCAGGGCACCTGGTCCATGTCGTCGAGTGGCTCGACGATCCCGCGGCCCATCAGGTGTGCCCAAAGGCGGTTGACGATGGTGCGGGCAAACCGGCCGTTTTCGCGCTTGACCACGAGGTCGGCAAGCTGCTCCAGCCGCTTCGCGCGGGGCGCTGTCGAGTCAATAGCGCCCAGCTCCGGGTAGACGAAGCCTACCACCGATTTCTCACCGGTCGGCTTGTCGCACCGGTGCACTTCCAGAGGCGCTTCGGCGAAGACGCTGGCGAGGGCGTACGACTCTTTGAGCTTCCAGTGGTTCACGAAGCTATCATGGCAGCTCGCGCACTTGAGGTTCGTGCCGAGGAACACCTGCGAGAGGTTCTGGGCGGCCTGCACGGGGGGCGCCTGGCTCGCGTTGACGACGCCGCGCCACACGATCCCTTTTGCGAACCCTTCGGAGCCGGGCACGGGGCTGACGAGCTCGTGGACGAACCGGTCGTACGGCTTGTTCTCGTAGAGGGCCTGGTAGAGCCACTGCGTGATCGTCTTCCGGCCGCCGTCGATGAAGCCGGTTCCCCGGTAAGAGTTCCGAAGCGCGTCGTTCCAGAAGGTCAGCCAGTGATCGGCGTAGGCGCGCCGGTCGGCCAGCAAGCGTTCCACGAATCGTGCTTCGCGGCCCGGCCTCGAGTCGCCATCGAGCGCGGTGAATTGCTCCTCACTCGGGAGGAGGCCGATCAGGTCGAGCGCGGTCCGCCGGACGAAAGTGCGGTCGGCGACGGGCGTCCACTCGATGGTTTGACCCTGCTCGGCCAGGGAACGAGTCACGAAGCGGTCGATCGGGTGCTCCAAGCTCAATCCGGCCGGTGCGGGCGGGACCTCGGGATCCCTCGGCGCAAGCGAGGCGCGGCGGAAACCGAAGCTGAACCCGTCAGGCCACGTGAGCCCCTGGTCGACCCATGCGCGCAGCAGGCCCACGTCGTCGGCCGTGAGCGGCTCGCCCTTCTCCGGCATGCGGCGCCCCGGCTCGTGGCCCGCGACGAGATGGACGAGCAGCGAGTCCGCGCTCTTGCCAACCTCGGCCGCGGGCCCGCTCTCTCCCCCCCGCAGCACGGCTTCGCGCGTCTCCAGCGAGAGCCCTCCCTTGAACTTCCCGCGCGCGTGACACTTGAGGCAGCGACCCTGAAGCAGCGGTTTGATCTGCTTGTCGAAGTCGACGCGAACCTTGGCCGGGGGTGGTAGAGACGCAGGCGCGGGTTCGTCCGCCCGTGAGCACGCCGCCGCCCAACAGATGCCGGTGAGTAGGGCGAACGAAAAGGGAACGATCCGTCTGGGCACCTGTGACCTCGCTTTGACTGGAAGCTCGTACCCGGGTTCGAGCGGAGGACCTATTGTCGCAGAGAACGATTCGAGGCGGAAGCCAAGGCCACCGCTGCGGGGGGGGGACGCGACTTGTTCCGCACGAGGCAGGAGCAGTGATTCACACGACGAGCACGAGGCTACGACCGAAGGCGTCATCTTGCCGGCCTCGGTATCATGCCGAGGAGGCTCTCACAGAGGCACGGAGCCCGCCTCTATTTGTCCGAGGATTGCCCAGGCCATGACTGGTGATGAGCCGACGCCCCCACCGGCCGCGCGCGAGGCTGAGTGTCCCCCCAATCATCCCTACGGCGTGCTGAGGAACAAGGATTTTCGCCGGTTCATGCTTGCCGGGATGGCCGCGACGATCGGCGGCCAGATGCAAGGGGTTGCGGTCGGGTGGGAGCTTTACGAGCGGACCCGGTCGGCGACTGCGCTGGGGATGGTTGGACTGGCTCAGTTCCTTCCGGTGATCTTGCTAGCGCTTCCGGCGGGTCATGCAGCGGACCGGCATAACCGCAAGTACCAGCTCATCGTGGCCCACGGCCTGTTCGCGCTGGCGTCGGTCGGTCTAGCGCTCTTGTCGGCCTATCGCGGGCCGATCGGGCTGGCGTACGTCTTCTTGGTGTTGACCGGGATCGGCCAGGCCGTTTCGATGCCCGCACGCTGGGCCTTGTTGCCTCAACTCGTCCCTCGCGAGCAGGTCAGCCGTGCCGTGACGTGGAATACCAGTAGCTGGCAGGTGGCCTCGGTTGCCGGACCCGCGCTGGGGGGCTTCGTGATTGCGATTACCCGAGGGGCGACATGGGTGTACTGGCTCTCGGTCGTTTGCTCGGCCGTCGTGATTGGGCTGTTCTGCCGGGTCCACCCTCGGCCGTCCGTGCGGGATTTCGATCCGGTCTCGATCCGCTCGTTGTTTGCGGGTCTGCGGTTCGTGATGAAGACCGAGCTTATCCTGGCGACGATCACGCTCGACCTGTTCGCGGTGCTGTTCGGTGGGGCGACGGCGCTGCTGCCGATCTACGCACGCGACATCCTGCACATCGGGCCGACGGGTCTCGGCTGGCTCCGCACGGCTCCTTCTCTAGGGGCGTTCGCCACGGCGCTCGTGCTGGCGCACCGGCCGCCCCTGCGCCGAGCGGGTCCGGCGCTGCTCTGGGCCGTCGGGGGCTTCGGCTTGGCAACGATCGTCTTCGGCGTCTCGCGCGACCCGGTGCTCTCGTTTGTGATGCTGCTTCTGACGGGAGCGCTCGATAATATCAGCGTCGTCGTGCGGGGCACGCTGGTACAGGTGCTGACGCCCGACGAAATGCGTGGACGCGTGTCGGCGGTCAACGCGATCTTCATCGGCTCGTCGAACAAGCTGGGTGAGTTCGAGTCGGGGCTGGCCGCGAGGTTCCTCGGCACGGTCCCGTCGGTGGTGCTCGGCGGGGTGGGCACCCTTCTTGTCGTCCTCACCGTCCCGTTCATCTGGCCCTCGGTCCGGCGCCTCGGGGTATTGCACGAGCCAGACCGCGATGTCGAGCAGCCATCGTCTGCGTAAGGCGCCGGGCGGTTCCAGGCAGGCTGGACTCTTCCCCTGCCTGTCCTGATCGGGGATCATACTGCGCGTTGGCCGGGATTCCGTCACCCCGAGGCGTGTCGCGACTCCGCCGCCCGAGAGGATCGAACGATGAACTCGTTGCCCGAAGTTTCCCGCCGCGGATTCCTTCAGTTCGGCGCCGCGGCCGCCGCGTTTTCGACCGGGGGCGGCCTGGTCGCTCCCGCGGGGGCGGAAGAGCCCGGCGCCGGTGGTACGGATACCTGGCGCGGCCTGAAGGTGGGGATCGCGACTTACACGTTTAGCAAGCTGTCACTCGATGTGACGATCCAGGACGTACGGCGCGTCGGGGTGAAATACGTCTCGATCAAGGAGTCGCACCTCCCCCTCAAGAGCACGGCCGAAGAGCGCAAGGCCGTCGTGCAGAAGTTCCGCGATGCCGGGATCACGCCGCTGAGCTGCGGAGTCGTGAGCATGAGCGACAGCGAGACGGAAATTCGCAACGCATTCGAGTACGCGCGCGACGCCGCCATCCCCACGATCGTGTGCAAGCCGACGCGTCAGTCTCTTTCGTTGCTCGACAAGCTCGTGCAGGAATTTGACATCCGTCTGGCAATCCATAACCACGGGCCGGAAGACAAGGTCTGGCCGTCGCCGCTCGACGTCTGGGATGCGATCCAGCCGTTCGATAAACGTATCGGGCTTTGCATCGACGTCGGGCATACCGCCCGTTGCGGGGTGGACCCGGCCGAGAGCATTCGCAAGTGCGGGTCTCGCCTCTACGACCTCCACCTCAAGGACATTTCGAAGAAGGAAGGAAAATCCCTGCCCGTCGAAGTCGGCCGGGGGGTGCTCGACGTCCGCAAGGTCCTCGAGACCCTGATCGCGATCAAGTATCCGTACCACGTCGGGTTGGAGTACGAGAAGGACATGACGGACCCGCTCCCCGGTGTGGCCGAGAGTATCGGGTACGTCCACGGTGTCCTGGCAACGTTGCCCGGCTGAACGAGACCGAAGCGAGCAAGAAGATCATGACGGCCGAATCGAAACCCGCCAGCACTGCCGAGGGCGTGGCCTGGGACCTGTCGGACTTGTACCAAGGGCCGGACGACCCGCGCATCGACCAGGACCTTGAGACCGCCCTTGTACGAGCGCGCCTCTTCGAGAGCGCGTATCGCGGCAAGATCGACGTTCCCGCCGGGCCGGACCCGGCGTTGCTGCGCGGTGCATTGAAGGAGCTGGAAGGGCTCTGCGAACTGATGGACCGGCCGGGGACGTTTGCCGGTTTACTCCACGCGGCCAAGACGGATGACCCGGCGCGCGGCGCCCTGCTCGCCCGCACCAGGGAGAAACGGACGGCGATCAACAAGCACCTGATCTTCTTCGACCTGGAGTGGATCAAAGTGCCGGACGACGTCGTCGAGAAGCTCCTCGTCGCGCCCGAGTTGGCCTCCTATCGCCACTACCTGGACGAGAAGCGCGTGTGGCGTCCCCACACGTTGAGCGAGCCGGAGGAGAAGATCCTCGAGGAGAAATCGGTCACCGGCAGGGCGGCGTTCGTGCGGCTTTTCGAGGAAACCGTCTCTGCGCTGCAATGCCGCTTCGAGAAAGCCGAGGGGGGCGAGTCGCTGAGCATGCAGCAGACGCTCGCCCGGCTTTACGACGCGGACCGCGACGTGCGCCGGTTGGCCGCGGAGGCGCTGACCCGGGGCCTTCGCGACCAGGCAAGGCCCCTCACGTTCGTCTTCAACACCGTCGTGCTCGACCACAAATCGGACAGCGAGCTACGGCATTTCGCCACGCCGATGGCCTCGCGCCACCTGGCGAACGAGATCAGCGACGAGGTGGTCGAAGCCTTGATGTCGGCCGTCGAGCGGCACCACGACCTGGTGCACCGGTATTACCGGCTCAAGGGGCGACTGCTTAATCTCGACGTTTTGTATGATTACGATCGATATGCACCGCTGTTCTCGGACCTGCCCGGTTGTGATTGGGCAACCGCTCGCCAGATCGTGGAGGAGAGCTACGGCGGTTTCAGCCCCCGCGCCGGGGCAGTCGTTCGTGAGTTCTTCGACAAGCGCTGGATCGACGCCGAGCTCCGGCCCGGCAAGCGCGGTGGCGCCTTCAGCAGCAGCGCGGTCCCGAGCGTTCATCCGTACATTTTGATGAACTATACGGATCGGCTGCGCGACGTGATGACGCTCGCGCACGAGCTGGGTCACGGCGTTCATCAGTACCTTTCGCGCGGGGTCGGCTATTTGCAGTGCCATACCCCGCTGACGACGGCCGAGATGGCGAGCGTATTTGGGGAGATGCTGACGTTTCAGCGTCTCGTGGAGCGCGAACCGTCGCCGCGCTCGCGGCTGGCGCTCCTCTGTAGCAAGATCGAGGACGCGTTTGCCACCGTCTTTCGGCAGGTCGTGCTGACGCGGTTCGAGCAGTCGCTTCATCGGGCGAGGCGGGACGAAGGCGAGCTTTCGACCGAACGAATCAACGCCCTGTGGCTCGACAACAACCGGCCGATGCACGGCGACGCGGTCCAGCTAACGGACGGGTACGGCTGGTGGTGGCTCTACATCGGGCACTTCATCCGGTCGCCGTTTTATTGCTACGCTTACGCGTTCGGTGAGCTACTGGTGCTGGCGCTCGTGCAGAAGGCGAAGGAAGAGGGCCCCTCGTTCGTGCCGAAGTACCTCGAACTGCTGAGTTCGGGAGGCTCCGACGCGCCGCACCGCCTGCTGGCGCGCCTTGGTGTCGACGTGAACGATCCGGGTTTCTGGGACCAGGGGCTCAAACTGCTCGGGACGATGGTGGCGGAGGCGGAGAGTTTGGCCGGGGGGCTTCAGGAGACCTCTCGCTGATCTCCACTACGGCCGGTGGCTTCATTCAACGCCCGCCACGACGCAACAACCGTGTTGGTTGCCATGGCCGCGTCTTCGTGGGCATGCGCCCTGCCGACGACTCGGACGGCCGCGCATGCCCACGAAGAGGTGGGCACGGCAACCAGTCCTCGGTTTGACGTGGGACGTGTGTGGTGGAGAGCGGTGGGCGGTAACGGCGCTAGCCTACGGTTGCAACGGCGCAAGTCGCAATCGCGCCCTCCGAAGTGTGTTCGTGGTGCACCGGAAAACTTCCGCCTGGGGCTGGTGGTATTCAGTCACCACGAGAGCATGGTCGCGGCGGCTCCGAAAGCCTTCGCCCGGCCGTGAGTTTGACTTCCACCCAACGTCCCAACTAAAATGTGGAAACGGACTGACTGGTCAGTCCGCCCCCCCAACCAGGTCGTTGTTCAAAAACGTGCCCCCTTGATCCCGGCCGCGGGGAGATTTCCCGACGTGTCGATAAACCTGAAGCCCTGCCTTCCCGCACTGGTCGCGGCCTGCCTGATCGTGGCCGGTTGTGAAGAGGAGCGGCCCGTTTCCAAGCCATCCGCCCCTCCCACGGTCATCGTGACCAAGTCGGTGGTGCGCAAGCTCACGGACCGGGAGGAGTTCACCGGGCGCACCGACGCCGTCTATTCGGTCGACGTGCTCGCACGCGTGTCCGGCTACCTGGACAAGGTGCTGTTCAAGGACGGTGAGGAAGTGAACGAAGGGGACGTGCTCTTTGAGATCGATCCGCGTCCCTACCAGGCCGAGGTGGCGCGGACGGAGTCGGCGGTTACAAAGGCTGATGCTCATTTGAAGCGGCTCGAGGCCGATTTTCAACGCGCGAGCCACCTCTACGACCGGCAAGTGATCGGTCGCGAAGAGTTCGACCTGATCAGCGGCGACCGCGACGAAGCGAAAGCCGTATACCGAAATGCCGTCGAAGCCCGCAAGATCGCCAGTTTGAACCTCGAATGGACCAAGGTGACGGCCCGGATCAGCGGACTCGCCAGCCGGCGTATGGTGGACCCGGGCGCCCTGATCAAGGCCAGCGAAACGGTGATGACGAACATCGTCACCCAAGACCCGCTCTACTTCTACTTCGACGTCGACGAACGCACGCTGCTCCGTCTGCGCAGGCTCATCCACGAGGGTACGATCCAGTCGAGCGACGGCAAGGCGGTCTCGGCCTTCATCGGGCTGGCCGACGAAGATGACTACCCGAAGCGCGGAATCATCAATTTCAGCGAAAACAAGACCGACTCCGCCACGGGAACATTACGAATCCGGGGCACGATCGAGAACCCGAAGCCCTACATGCTCAACCCGGGCATGTACGTCAACGTACGGCTGCCCGTGGGCGAGCTCCACGACTTCGTCATGGTACCCGACCAGGCGATCGGCACCGACCAGGGACGGAAATTCGTGTATGTCGTCAACGAGCGGGATGAAGTCGTCTACCGGCCGGTCACGATCGGCTTCCTGGACAGGGCCCTCCGCGTCGTCGAAAGCGGACTCAAGCCGGGCGAACGCGTGATTACCACCGGAATTCAGCGCATCCGGCCGGGCCTCAAGGTCGTTCCGGAGACGGCTGATCGGGCAAGCTCCTCCTGGCCAAAGACCGCGGACGCCGGCGAGCCATCGGACCGAGCTCGACTCTCGACACGAAACTGATCCCGAGGCGGGGGCTGCTCATGAGAGCAAGGCCCCCGGACGGACCACCGAATCGGTTGCCCCGTTCCCTGGAGGCAGCTCCTGGACCAGTCGCTCCAGGGGCGGGATGGGTGTTGCGCCGATTTCGGAGTGACGTACGGAACGACGAACGACCTCGACCAGGCTGCCGGTCCCTTCATAGACCGCCGACTGGCGATCCGCGCCCGTGCCGCCCGACACCATGGCGAAGATGTGCTTCAGGTGTCGGGTACATCCCAACTCCTCGGCGACGTTCGCCAGACGCGTTGCCAGCTCCTCGGCCAGGAGCCGGGCCGGTCGAGGTTGCAGGGTGAGAGGATCGACAAGGTCGGCGCCCAGCCCATCCCGACACGCGCGCCAGCGGTTCTGCCGGATCATGAGGGGATGGAACGAGGGACCTTGCTTTCCACTCTCGAACTGGGCCGAGAGCTCATGGACGAGGCACTGGATGAGGGCCGTCAGGCCGAGCACGGCCGGCAAGTCCAGCGGCATGTCACAGACGCGCACCTCGATCGTGCCGCTCGCCGGACTCGGCCGCACGTCCCACCACAGCTCCTTGGGTGAGTCGATGAATCCTGCACTCATCATCTGGCGGACGAGCGAGAGGTAGTCGTCCCAGCCTCCGAGCACCGGGGGCAATCCCCCCGTCGGAAAGCCCTCCAGGATCTCGATCCGGTGGGCTTGGTGGCCGGTTGAACGCCCCTCCCAGAAAGGGCTGTTGGCGGAAAGCGCCAGTAGTAAGGGCAAGTGCGGCTGCAGGAGGTTGCCGACCTGGATCGCATGGTCTCCGGACCGAACGCCGACGTGAACGTGCAACCCGAACGTCACCGGCCGTACGACGGTCTCGCGCAACTGGTCCGCAAGCCGAATGTAACGCGCGTTGGGCGTGATCCGCTGGTCCTGCCAGCGCGAGAACGGGTGCGTGCCCGACCAAAAAAGGCGCAGGCCGAGCCCGTCCGCGGCCGCCTGTACCGCGAGGAGCTTCGGCGTGAGGTCTTCCTCCGCGTGCGTTACGGTTCGGCATACTTCACTATTGATCTCGACGTAGCACTGCATGAACTCCGGCTTGACACTCTCTCTCGAGGCCGCAGGGAGACCCGCGAGGAGTTCGCCGATGGCGCTTCGGAGCCCCATCGTGCGCGCGTCGACAAGCTGGAGCTCGATCTCGATGCCGAGAGTCGGCCAAGAATTCCGGGTGAACCGGTCGTCGCTCATCGGTGCGAACCTATGTCGCGGCGAAAACGGTCCTCTGGATCGAAGACCCGGTCCGTCGAAAAATCGCCGCGGAGTGTTGTTACGGATAATGACGTTCCACCGGGCTTCCTGCCGGGGCCGTGCCTCGCGCCACGGAACACATGCAAAGTCCGGGCCTTCAGCAACGAGAACAGGTACGCTTTCGACGCTTGGCCGTGACCGTGAGCAGGACAACGACATGCGGGTGAATTGCGCACTCGGCGACTCTTTCAGTAGGGCCACCCATTGCCGGCCGAACCCCTACCTACGCCCGGGAGCCCGATGCGGGTTATGACGGAACTTCCGCGTCCGTGAGCAGTTGCCGATGCCGCCGTATGACGCGCTCGGCAATTTCCAGCGCCACGAAATGGCCGCCGGGAACGAAATGGGCCTCCCGATTTGGCAGGCGTTGGGCGAGGGCCCAGGTCATCGACGGCGGCACGAGATCGTCGTCCAGCCCGTGCCACAGAGTGACGCGCCGATCGCTTGGAAGCGCCGCGGCGTCGATCCGGAACCGCCGAAAGACGACCAGTTCGTGGGCGAGGCTTTGCGGCCCGCACCCATCGACGAAGACCTGCCGGAGGTCGTGCAGGAACAGCGACGGCAACGCCTCGTCTTGGAAGAGCCTGCGATCGGCCGGGACCAGCTTTTCGATAAAGCCCTTGAGGAACCGGCGGGGATTCGCTCGGAAAGTCTCCTGCCAGCGGCGAAACACGCGTTGCGCGAGGTGAGGGTAACGGGAGCCGAGTTCCAGGGAAACGCGGTCGGAAGGCCTCATTCCGCGCAGGGCTCCGGGCCAGCGAAGGGGACCCATTCCGCTGATTAGCGTCGCGGCGCGGACCCTGCGCCCGAGCGTTTGGAGGCACGCCACGGCATAGGGCGCTCCGCCGGAGATTCCGATGACGCTGAACTCGTTAAGGCCGAGGGCTTTAAGCAGGTCTTCCACGTCCTCCACCGCTCCGAACGCAGTGTGGCGCGCGATGAAATCCGACTCGCCCACGCCCGGCCGGTTCGGGGCGATGACTCGTAAACCTAGTCGCAGAGCGGGCTCGGCCAGGTAAGAAGCCTGGTGATGCGATCCGATCAGCCCATGAAAGAACACGATCGGATGACCCGAGGGATCACCGTATTCCCAGACTTCCAGTCTTCTGCCATCGCGCATGCGAAGGGAGTTGCCCATTTTTGCCGGATCTCACGCCCCTTCGGCACATCAATTCGCGGGTGGAATTGTACTCCTTTCAACGGTCCCGGCGCACCCGCTGAGAATTGACGACGGCAAGGGGTTTAACGCGGCGCGAATGGACGGCCCGAGCGGTGCGCTGCTGGTCATTGCCCCGCGCTCGTCGGTCACGGTGATGAAAAAGACCGTGGCGTCAGGTGGGGGCGCTTCGCCGCTGACCTTGAGGCCCGCGACGTCCAGCGGGCGGGTCGTCCAGGGCCGGTCCCGGTTGGCACGATTCGGACCGGTCGTGAAACTCAAGGTCGCACCGACGAGGCGAGTCGGCCCCTCGGCCTCGGCCGTCAGTCGACTGCCGGTCACGTCGACACGCGCGACCCGGGGCAGGGGGGGCTCACCCTTGAGCTGGCTGTCGAAGAACATGAGGGACTCTTTCTGGTCGAACCAGTGCCCGTGCTTCATGCCGACCTCGATCCGGATATTCTTCGGAGCATGCACCAACGCGTAAGTCTTGGCGTAGCTGTCGAGTGGGTAGGCGAAGTCGTTCGTCCCGTTGACGAAGAACATCGGCATCGTCGCCGATCCCACGTAGGACGACGGATCCCAGAGCCTGACCCACTTCTCCCTCCATTCGCTCGAAACCTGGTCGAGCTGGGGTTGAACCCAAAAGCTGTTTTCGTGAAGGAATCCGCAGCCATACATGGGTAGCGCTGCTTTGAAGCGGTTATCGAGCCCCGCGACGATGCAAGTCAGGTATCCTCCCCAACTGATGCCCGTCAGGCCGGTCCGGGCGGCGTCGACCTCGTCGAAGCCAAGAACGAGGGAGTGGGCGAGCAGAACGTCGGCCACCGCGTGGTAGGTCCACTGGTCCTTGTCGGGCAGGTTGCTCATTCGGAACTTGGTGTTGTCGTCCTGCGGAGGACCGCCGTCGGGCAACGGTTTCAGGTCCTGTCCGTCCCCCTTCTGTCCGGAGAGGTCCATGGCGATCGCCGCGTAGCCGCGTCTGGCGTAAACCTTGACCCAGTCACGGAACGCGTGGCCGCCGCCGCCGTGGACGAGGACCATCGTCGGGTATTTTTTCGCGCTGGCCTTGTCGCTTCCCAGGGTGGTCGGCGAGGCGTAGTACGCAAAGACTTTCGTGGGTTTTCCTCGATAGGGCTCCCCTTGGAAGAGCAGCGAGCGAACTTCGCCCGACTGGTCGAGCCACTCGAACGCCGGCGCTTTTTCGAGTGCTGGCACGTTCCAGGGAGTGAACGCCGGCAGCGGCGCGGGACCGTCCGCCGCCGCAGGGCACACGAGTGCGGAGGGAAAGGCGCAAGCGAGAAGGAGGATCTTCGTCCACTGACGCATCTTCGGTGCACTCCGATGAGACTGCGGGAACCGCGCGGACCGAGGGCGCGCACCCGGTATTGGTCCGCTTGCGTCAGGATCGCAGGATCGGGCGCGAAGAACAACGTGTCTGATCGTCAGGAATGCGGGAACGGGGACGGAGCGGTCGTTATATTCGAATTTACGGCCGATGCGCCTCCGCACGGCTTTCGTTCGTGAAGGAGGCTTCCGAGCGATTCCCGGAGTTGCTTGAGGATCAACTCGAACTTGGATTGGTCTGCTAAATTATTCAACTCACCGGGATCGCGATCCGGATCGTACAGTTCTTCGCGGCCGACGTCGTGATGGATGTAGATCTCCTGGGCTGTTGTGAGCGCCTGGAGTGGGCCCTCGGCCGAGGGTGAATGACCGTTGGCCGCAGGGATGAGGCCGATACTCTCGACCTCCGAAAGAATGACGGGTCGCGTGCTCGCTGCCGGCTGTTGTTCTCGCGCCCAGAAGTGCGCCAACGAAGAACCGGGGAAGGGCGGCGTATTTCCCGTTCCGACGAAGTCCGCGATCGTGGCTGGAACGTCGCGGAGGCTCACGGGTTCCTGGATGTCGAGTCCCTGCGGTACGGTCGGTGGATACACGATGAGCAAGGGCACATGAAGCTCGGGCTGGTAGAGGCTGAGGCCGTGGCCGAAGAGCTGATGTTCGCCAAGGTGCTCGCCGTGGTCCGAGGTGACGATCACCACCGTGTTATCGAGCAGCCGGCGGCGATCGAGTTCGTCGAACAGCCGGCCCAACTGATCGTCGAGGTAGGCGATGCAATCGTCATACGAGTCGCCGGCCAAGGTAATCGCGCGCGGCGACAGTTTCGACTTGTCCAGCGTATGCCAATCGCGAAGCATCGCGGCGTCGGCCGGACTGGTGGGGCTCAAGCCGAAGTGTTTCGTCTGTCCGGAAGGCAGGAGGTAGGGATCGTGCGCGTCGAAGTAGTTCAGAAAAAGGAAGAACGGTCGCTCCCGATTTTTCGAGAGCCAGCGCAAGGCGTCGCGGTTGATCCGGGCCGCGTCCTTACGGTGGAAGTCGAGCAACGAAGAAGCGGGGGCCGTTGCGTCGAGCCAACGGATGAGCTGCGCCTGCACCTTCGCGGTACTCTGGACGATCAGCCACCCGAGCGAGGATGCGCTGAACACCGTAGCTGGGGAAACTTCGTAATCCTCGTAATGGGCAAACCCGCGATCGAGTCCGTACTCGTAACTGCAAAAGAAATGGTTCGCAATGATGCCCGCCGTGGAATAGCCGCGGGAGGCGAGCGCCTCGGCCAGCGTGCGGACGTTCGCGTCGAGCGGTTTCGCATGGCCGGTGCCGAGCTGGTGGGGCCAGCAGCCAGTGAATAGGCTGGAGTGTGAGGGCAGGGTCCAAGGGGCCGTCGCGGTGGCGCGGTCGAACCGGGCTCCCCGCCGGGCCAGCCGGGATAGGTTCGGGCTGGTGGCTCGCGAGTATCCGAAGGCGCTCAGGTGATCGGCACGGACTGTATCCATCACGATGAGCAAGACATTCGGCGCAGCCCGAGGTGCCACTGGCAGGCGCGATAACGCATGACGCTCGGCCCACCATTCGGCTCCGAAACAGAACGCGAACAATCCCAAACCAACCGCCGCGAGTAGCGGAAACGTCTTCCGAACCGCACCACCAAGCCACCGGCCGCGGGGCGCTTGCGTCGCCCACGGGACACCGCGGTACGCAATCCCACCGGACAGAAGCGCGCAGGCGACGGTGTTGAACGCGGGGATCGTCAGCAAGAGCGCCATGCTTGCCTGGAAGAGGAGGACGTGGGGGCCGACGGTCATTGCCCACCGGGGGCGAACGCGAGCGAGCGCGGCAAGGAACAGGCCGCACGTCGCGAACAGGATCAGACTGGATGCCGGCACCATCCAGGGAAAATGGCGGCTCATCCCGACCGTGCTGTGCGCTGTGGCCGGCCAGTATTTGCGCGCGAGCACGATCCCCAGTTCCATCAGGCCGACGACGAACCCGCACCAAATTGCAAGCCCGAAGAGGCCCAGGCCAGGCCGTCCTTCCCCACTCGCTGCGCACGCATCTGGGTTGTCGAGCGCTCCGGTCTCCGTCGTGCGGTCCTGCATCGATATTTCCCTTCGCGGGCTCAGCCTGCGTCGGCCTCTCGTCTTTTCACGAACGCGTCTCTGTGGCGGCACCACACGCGGAACCCGCATCGGTACTGCGCTTGGGATCATTCCCGCGCCCCGGAACGTCGACCCGTGCCGGCGCGCACTCCGAGCGGGGAGACACCGATGCCGCGTCCGGCTCCTTCTGTCAACTTCAACGAGTGTGTCTGCTGAGACGCCTAAGCGGGTAGGCCGGCATTCAGAGCATGGGATCCGTCACGGCGCACTGTCCTCCCATCACGAAACGCCTTCAGGCCCTCTCATCGTCGGGCCGATTATTGAGGGCCGGCGTTGCTGGAGAGGAACGAGCGACTAAAGGCGGCGGAATCGTTTCGCCAACGTTGGCGAAGCGAAACGGCTTCGGTCGCCCGACGGTCCTCGAAAACACCTCTTCAGAACGCGCAGCGATGCGCGTCCGAACATCATGACGAGCCCTGTGGCCGCCGCTGCCGTCGACGCCAGCGGGAGGGCTGTCTCAGGGGCAAAATAGGCAACTAAAAAGTTCATGATGTGTGAATGAATGTCATTCCCCTCGACGAATGCGCACAAATACCCCTCGACTGCCGACGGGCATATTGTACGCAACGTGGTGATGATCTCGCGAATCTGCGCGAGTCGCGACCGCAACTGGCCAGCGACCTAGGACGCCGCTAGCCAACGCTTCGGATTGGGGGGACCGAAGTTTTCCCTATGGGACACACTCAGCGTCAGTGGCACAAACTGCCGGCGTGCTTCTGCTATTCTTGGGCAACGAAGTGCGACTCGGGTGCATGGCGACCGTTCATTGATCTTCTTTTGCACCCTGTCCTCTTACCCTACGGACCGCTTTGCCGGTCGTGACGAGGACTCGTTTCTTGTTGGGAAATCTGCGGCTCTCCGTTGCAGTGAAATGAGTCTCATCCGCATCACAGTCCGCGAGAGTCTGTACCCTATAGGATTGATCAGCGTCAGACGCTGGCCCAGTGGCCTCACTTTGTGGGGTTAAGGGGGAGGATTCGCTGGCCGGTGATGGTGGGTGCCTGCCATACTGAAAACTGTGTCATCGTATCGGAGAACGCGACGCGCTCTACCGCTGCTCCATTCGACGGGGATCGGGGGGGCCTGCGCGTTGCAGCCGACAACGAATCGCCGAATCGTCCGCGCCGGCGATGGCATGGCACCGGCTACTAGGAGAAAACACCGGAACCCGGAAAAAGTTTCGACGGAGCCCGTCGCGGATGGTTCGAGATCGGTCCAAAAAATGGGGAGAACCTCTGGGCGGGCCGAAGAGCGCTTAGTTGCAGGATGCACGGGGCGTTCGTACTTTCGCGCGGGTTCCCTACCGCGCGTTGGCGAATTGCGCGACTGGGAGGGAGAATCTGGCGCCGTGGATTCACGGGACGGATGTCGTTCGGTCCCGATAACATGACCTGCCGCAAGCCTCGCGGTTCGCCTTCCTTGGGGGGCCTGGCGGCTTTGCAGCGTACTTGATGGGCCTGACCGCCGTGGACCTCGCCGCAAAAGCTATCTTCCTCTTGGTCGCGGGACTCGTTTGTTGGGCGCTCCGGCGCGCGGCCCGAGCGCGACCGATCTTCGTCGTGGTGGTCGACGGCGGTGAGCCCCGAACGGCGTCGGGGACGGTCACGAGGGCATTCCTGGGCGAAGTGCGCGCGATCGCCGCGCTCCACGGCGTGACGAGGGGGCGGGTGGTCGGCGTCGAGCATGGCCTTCAGATACGCCTGAAGTTCCTTGGTCTGGAACTCCGCCAGGAAGTCCGGCTTGGCGGAGTGATTGATC
>JARLIH010000449.1 GCA_031291845.1 Isosphaeraceae bacterium
CCGCCCAGCTTCACCGAATCCATTCGACCTGCCACCTGAACCGAACGTATGTCCCAACGGATGGAGAAGGGCGGGTTTGAAACCCGCCCCTACCGCTCCGCGGGCACGCCCGGCACGATGCGCTCCGCACGCACCGCGTGCGCGACGCGCCGGAACGGAGTGCCACCAGATCGGCCAACCGACTTTGCAATCCTCCTGGCCGATCCGCAGGCGGGGGCTCGCTTTTGGCCGGTGGCCCCGATACCATTCAGAGACATGTCTCGTGTTTCCGCGGAACCGACCGCACCCTACAAGCGTCTAAGGTCAGTGATGTTCGGCTGTCAAGACGACAAGTGCCTCATCGATGCATGCCGCGCAGGCCGGACCGAGGCGTTCGGGGTCCTGGTAAGCCGTTATCAGGATAGACTTTACCCCACCGTCCTGCGGCTGGCCGGCTGCGCCGAGGATGCGCAGGACTTGATGCAGGAGGCGTTCCTCCGGGCGTTCCAGAAGCTCGATCGTTTTCACGGTGAAAGCTCGTTTTACACGTGGGTCTACCGGATCGCGGTGAATTTGACCTTGAGCAGCCACCGCAGGCGCCGGGTGGCCGCGCGGCGGCGGGACGAATCGCGGGGGCACACGCTCGAAACGGCGTGCGACCCGCGGGACAACGACCCGTCGGCCCCTCTAGAACGGTCCGAACGCGACCGCTTGATCCAGAACGCGCTCAACAGCCTGGCGCCCGACCACCGGGCGGTTGTGGTGATGAAAGAATTCGACGGGCTCCGTTACGAAGAAATCGGCGCGATCCTGGGAGTGCCCGTCGGCACCGTCCGCAGCCGGCTGCACCGTGCCCGTTGCGAGCTGCGCGACCGCCTGCACGTTCTGGTCGACGACGAGGTTCCCGCAGCGCAGCGCGTGCACTCGGTCTAACTGTTCCCCTGACTTTGTAAGGATTCATCGGGAGGCAAGAGGCCCCGAGCCCCTTTGGCCCTGACCCCGACGAGACGCTATGAACCTGGACGACGAATCACTTCTGACGGCCTACCTGGATGGCGAGCTCTCGCCGAGCGAGCTTTTACGCGTCGAGGCAGCGCTCCGCTCCGACCCGAGCCTGGCCAAGCGCCTGAGCGAGCTGGCGCGGGTGCGCTCGCTGGTCGCGGGCCTCTCCCACCCCCTGCCCCCGTTCGACCTGTCGGCGACGATCGTTCAGCGGCTCTCGTCGTCCCCGGTTCATCCCAGCGTCTTTACGCGGCCGGGTCCCCGGCGCGCGTCATACGCGGAAGTGGCGCTGTGCGCAGCGGCGGTCATCCTGGCGACCGGGTTCATTGGATACCTCTCGTTGCTGCGCGACATGCACGCGCCGGCGCGCCCTGCCGGGCAAGTGCCGGTTGCGGTCGCGCCTGTGCCGCCCTCGACCGTTTCCCCCGTCGTCACCGAGCGAGCGACGGCTCGTCCGCGGGCCGTTGCCAGCACGAAAAAAAGCCCGCGGGTGAGTCCGCGAGAAGCCAGCGCACGCCTGGCGCCGGAAGACCAAGAACAGTTCCAGGCGATGATCGACAGTCCGAACCTGAAACGGATCTTCTTCGTCGTCGACGCCGTGGGAGGACATGCGGAAGAGCGGGTCGGCGAACTCGTGGACTCGCTTCCGCGGGCGGACTCGTTGTACGCGTGTATGACGATCGGGCCGAACGTCGTGGTCGACCCCAAGCATCCTGGCGGAGCCAAGGTTTTCGCCGTCGCCCTGACCGATCCGGAGCTCCGGCAAGTGCGCGACGACCTGAGCAAAACGTTCCCCGGCGCGGTCGAGGAGGCGGATCCCGAGCCGTCAGTGGTGGTGCAGTTGGCCGAGATCAATTACGTATCCCTCCTCCCCGGTACGGCCGTCGCCGACCTGGAGAATCCGGCGGCTGCCGAAGCACGGATCGCGGCCGTCAAGAGGCGTCACGAGGGGGACCCGGAAGAAGTCCCCGAGGAGCCCGAGCCGGGTCCGACTCCCGAGCAGTTACGGAGTGCTCCGGCGACTTTCGTCGATCGCCGGCAGTCGGAAAAAGAAGGCTCTCCGCTTGCTGCCGCGCCTGCGTCGGGTATGGCGCCCGTGTCCTCGCCGGTTTCGTCCGGACGAGTAAAGCCCACGATCGTCTTGATCTGGGTGGCGTCTCGGTGAGCGATGAGTCGGTGTGGCCCGTGACCGGACTTTTGGAGCGGAATGGGACGCGGAATCGTGCCTGCTCGTTTCCACACGGAGGGTGCGAACGAGGTTTCCGCGACCTCTCAACGCCCCGATTGGCGCGTCAGCGTTGGGTCGGGCTGCCAGAGGTACAGGAACGTCGGCAGCTTGCTCCGCTCCAACCCCGGATAGCTGAACGGAATCAGCTCCGACTGGAGCGGGACGTTCGGGACCACCGCATAAATCGAGTGGACCGGCGTGCCGGGGCGCTGGAACAGGACGACCTCGGCGCCCGAGACGCCCGAGAGCCGTTCCGCCTCGGCGATCGCATCGTCGGGATAGCCCAAGGCGTCGATCATGTGACGCACCAGGGCCTGGGTCGCGGGCACGATCCGGCCGTCGGCGAGCAGCTTGTGATCGGCCTCCGCCATGGCCGGGCGGCACGCGCGGACGCGGGCGGCGAACCGGTCGCGGAACGCGTCCGCCATTTCCTGGAACAGGGTTTGGGCCTGCTTCGGCAGCGGGCCGGTGACGCTCCCCATGTCGACCAGCTCGCCCGCCTTGATCGGTTCGACCCGGACGTTGAGCTGTGCCATCGCGTCCTGGAGGTTCGCGTGATTGACGATCGCCCCGACCGCCCCCGTGATCGTGGTGGGCAGGGCGATCACCCGGTCCCCGCCGAGCGCCAGGTAATAGGCGCCACCGGTCGCGACGTCGAGCATGCAGGAGACGACCGGTTTCCCCGTCGCCGCTCGGAACCGGCGCAGTTCTTCGGCCATCAAGTCCGTCGCCGCGACGCCTCCGCCCGGGCTGTTGATCCGGAGCACGACCGCTCGCACGCGCGGGTCGCCCGCCGCGGCCTCCAGCTTCTCCCGGAGAGCCGACACCGGGTTTTCACCCGCCGAGTAAAGGCCCGACATGTTCTGGTTCAGCATCAGGCCGTCCACGTCGACGATCGCGACGCGGGCCGATTGCGGGCCGTGAGCACCCCCGCGCACGATCACCGGCCCGACGGGCCCCGGGTCGCTCGTATTCGGCAACCGCACGTCGACCGTGCCCTGGAATCCCGCCGACACGTTGGCGTCCGTCCGAATGTTCCCATCGAGCGGGATGGAGTGACAGCCCGCCGCCGCCAGCAGCAAGGGGACACACGTCAGTCGGAGGCCCAGCGATCGCCAATGCATGACGCGACGTCCTTGTCAGCCCGGCGCACGGTTCGCATCCCGGACCGGGCGCGCGGGTCGAGTCCTCTCTCCTACATCGGCCGATCGGCGGCAAAACTTGCCCGCGAACCTGATACGACCCGGGAGCTTTCCCCATGTTGACATTAGCGTGGCTCGTCGGGATCGCCCTGACCGGCCAGACGCCGCAAGTCGAGCCGGCACACGCCGCGCACGGTGCCTATCGCAGCTTGCTGGAAAACGGGCTGACGCTGGAGCAGACACGGCTGGAATTCCCGCCGCCCGCCCTGCGCGACGGCATGTCGGCCGAGGAGCAGCGCGCTTCCTTGGAGAAGATCGCCGGCTCGTCGGCTCGCCTCGACGAGCTGGTGCGCGACTCCGTCGCGGCCCCCTTCCTGCTCAAGCTCCGTGACGAGACGACCAAGGACGGCGACCTGATCCGGCGAGGCGACCTCTTCTTTGCCGTGCACGCCGACTTCCGCGCGATCGACCCGGACGCCTTGACCCGGCGAGGGACCGAGGAGAAGCCCGTCGAAGCCGGCAACATGCGGTTCGTCAGCCGCGTTCTGACCGACGGTGAACGGCACGCGCGGGGGTTCGAGGGGGCTGGCAAGAGCCGCGAGTGGTTCGTTCATCTCAAGGGGCGGCTGCTGGACCGGATCGCGGTCGAGGCGACGGACCGGATCACCAGCACCGGCTCGGACGAGTCGTGGGTCATCGCCTCTCGGACCGAGCCGAAATTCGACGAGGACCACGAATTCCCGAACTCCTGGCGGTCTCTCGACGTCAAAGGTGGGGGAGACGCCTCGGCGGCCCACCGGTATGCCGGCGGGGGGAGCTACGTGAAGATCAGCAAGCTTGCCGCGCCGGCGGGGGCGCTGTTCGTCGAGGCGCATTTCGCGTTTACCGAGCCTCGGGCGTGGTTCGACGGAGCGCCGATCCTGCGCTCCAAGCTCAGCCTCGTCGCGCAGGACCAGATCCGCCGCCTCCGGCGCGAGCTGGCGCAGGCGAAGTCGAAATCGAAGTCACAGTAGGGGATGAACCGCCGTATCCGTTCGTGCCCCGGCGCGGTTGCGACTCGGGCCCATCCTTGACACAATGACCGAAACGAAACCACGGGGTTGCCGCCAGGCCGGGCGCCGTCGCTCGGTCCGGATCGTATTCTCATTCGATATGGTGCCGGCCATCGCCGGCCGCGATCAGCTCTGAGAGACCGGAACACTTATGATTGAAGTGGGGCGGCTGTCGAAACGCTATGGCGCCGTGCTCGCCGTGGACGCCGTGTCGTTCTCGGTGGGCCGGGGTGAGATCGTCGGCCTGCTCGGCCCGAACGGGGCGGGCAAGACGACGACGATGCGCATCCTCACCACGTTCCTCGCCCCGACGAGCGGCCGCGCAGCGCTCGCCGGACACGACGTGCTCGACGAACCGCTGGAGGTCCGCCGCCACGTCGGCTACCTGCCCGAGAATGTGCCCCTCTACACCGAGATGCGCGTCCGCGAGTTCCTCAACTTCCGCGCCAAGCTCAAGGACGTCCCGCGCTCGAAGCGCAAGGGGGCGATCGGGCATGTCCTCGAACGCTGCCGGCTGGAAGACGTCGCCGACCGTATCCTGGGGCAGCTCTCCAAGGGATACCGCCAGCGCGTCGGGTTGGCCGACGCTTTGGTCCACGACCCCGAGATCCTGATCCTCGACGAGCCGACGGCCGGCCTGGATCCGATCCAGATTCGCGAGGTCCGCGCGCTGATCCGCGAGCTTGGCGACAAGCATACGATCCTGCTCTCGACGCACATCATGTCCGAGGTGGAAGCCGTCTGCGGCCGCGTGATCATCATCGCCCGGGGCCGGATCGCGCTCGACGACCAGCTCGAGCGGCTCCAGAGCGAGCGGACGATCGTGCTCGAAGCCCGAGGGCCGTCCGACGTGATCCAAGGGGCGCTCGAGACCGCCCCCGGCGTCGCGCGTGTGATCCTGAAAGGGCGCGAGGACGGCTGCGCGTCGTTCGAGATCCTCGCCCGCAACGGCGCCGACCTGCGCGAGGCTTTGGCCCAGCGCGTCGCGCAGAACGGCTGGCCGCTCCGCCGCCTCGACCGCAAGCACACGACACTCGAAGACCGGTTCATCCAGGCTGTCACGGCCGAGGCGAAGGCCGGCGAACGCGAACGTGAGGCCGTCTGACGATGCGACACGTCCCCACACTCGTGCGCCGGGAGCTCGGCGCCTACTTCCTCAGCCCGATCGCCTACATGATCCTCCTGGCGTTCCAGGCCATCGCTTGGCTCAACTTCTGGGAGCTGATCGACAACCTCTCGCGCCCCGCGCGCGGGCTGTCGAGCCTCAGCGACCCGATGAACCTGTATATTTCGGGGAGTACACCGTTCTGGATCGCCCTGCTTGTGGCGGTCCCAGCCCTGACGATGCGCCTGCTCGCCGAAGAGCGACGGAGCGGGACGATCGAGACCCTGCTCACGGTCCCGGTGACTGAGACCGAGGTCATCGTCTCCAAGTGGCTCGCGGGCCTCGTGATGTTCTGGGCCCTGCTCCTCCCTTTCGCGGTGTACCTGCCGTTCCTCTACTATCAGGGCAAGTTCCACTTCGATCTCGGGCCGGTCGCCGCGCTCGCGATCGGGCTGACGTCGGTGGGCATGATGTTCGTCGCGATCGGCGTATTCTTTAGCGCTTTGACGCGCAACCAGATCATCGCGGCGATCTGGACCTTCGTCGTCCTGTTCATGCTCGTCCTGCTGACGATGCTGATTTATCTGTATGGCGCCTCCACCCAGGCGGCATGGGCCGACGCCGTGCGTTTCGTCGCGGTCCTGAACCAGGTCCAGACCTTCGGCACCGGCCGGCTCGACCCCCGGTTCGTCGCGCTCCATCTCTCGGTCTGCGCGTTCATGCTGTACCTGGCGGTCAAGGTCATCGAAGCGAGGCGGGCGCAATGAGTCGCACGCGGCTGAAGGAGCCCCGATGAGATACTTCCTGGAGCCGGTTGCCTGGGTCAGCGCCCTCGCGGTGGCGGCCTTTCTCGTCCTGTTCTGGGCGCTTCGAGGGGCACCGATCGGGCAGGACGTCGCGGGCGAAGGGGACGAGGCCCCGCGCGGTGGCTACCGCGACCGCGTCATCGCGGCGATGGTGCTCGGTCTGATGCTCGTCTGCGCGGGGGCCTACGTCGCGTCCGCCTACGGGGTCCTCTGGTCGATCCCGGTGTTTGCCCTCGGGTTCGGGATCGTGTTCACGCTGATCGCCGTGAACCGTCGCTACCGGCACGGCAGCCCAGCGCTGCGCAGGACGATCGACATGTCGAACGCCCTGCTGAACGCGGCCTTGATCGCGGGCGTTCTGATCGTCATCAACGCGATGGCATTCCGCTACGGCGGGCGCGCGGTCGACCTGACGCGCGAGCGGATGTTTTCGCTCTCATCGCTGACTGTGAAGCAAGTCCAGAACCTGGCGAAGCCCCTCAAGTTCACGGTGTTCTACGGCCAGAGCCCGGTGGCGCGGGCCGAGATGGCCCGCGTGACGGAGCTGCTCGAGCTGTACAAGGCGCTCGACCCCTCGAAGGTGAAGATCGAGCAAATCGATCCGTACCGCGACCGCGAGCAGTTCGTGATGCTCGCCGAGCGTATCCCCGACGTCCAGGTCAGTGAGATGGGGGGTATCGTCCTCGAGTACGGGCAGGGAGAGAGTGCCCAGCACCTCGTGGTCCCCAACCACGACCTCTTCGAATTCCCGCGCCAGGGGCGGTTCACCGAGCAGAACGTCGAGAAGTTCATCTCCTCGTTCAAGGGGGAGGATGCCGTCACCTCGGCCCTGATGCGCCTGCGTGCGGAGAAGCACGCGAAGATCGTTTTCGTCGTCGGGCACGGCCAGCCTTCCCTCAACGACGTGGATCCGCGGAAAGAAGGGCTCGGTCTCTTCCGCTCGCGGCTGACGGCGATGGGGGCCGAGGTGAGCGAGGTCAACCTGATCCACGACGTCATCCCGCGCGAGGCCGAGATCGTCATCGCGATCGGCGGTAAGACGCCGTTCCAGGACAGCGAGGTCGTGAAGCTGCGCCAGTACCTGGCGGGGGGCCGTCCCTTGCTCGCCATCATCGGCAACCCCGGGCCGTCCGGCCTGGAGGACCTGCTCAAGGCCTACAACATCACGCTCGAAAAGGGGTTGATCGTCGATCCCAAGCATAACTTCCGGAACCCCTCGCTCGTGGCCGTCGGGGTCGGTGGCGCGACGCATCATCCGGTCATCGATCCGCTCGCGAACAACACCCTTTTGTTCGTGAACGCCGCCCCTTTAAAAGTGCTGGCGCCCGGGGCGGGAAAGCCCAACGGGGAGTTCATCGCCATCCCGATCTTGATGACGAGCCGCGACTCCTGGGCCGAAACCGACCTGACCAACCGCCGCGCGAGTTTCGATCCCGATAAGGACCAGAAAGGTCCCCTGAACGTCGGCGTCGCCGTCGTCGCGCGCGGGAACCCCGATCAGGGGCAGCCGGAGCAAACTCCACGGTTGGTCGTGTTCTCCAGCCTGGCGATGGTCGACAACGTTTTCCTCGGTGTGGACCCGGCGAACCTCGACCTCGTGGTGAACGCCACGAACTGGCTCCGCAATGACCCAACCGGAGTCGGGATCATGCCCAAGAAGCATGAAGACATTCAGTTCAGCGCTGACTCCGTGTTACGGGTGAGGCTCGTCTTCATCCCCACGGTGATGGCCGTCCTGATGATCGTTCTCTTGGGGCTGCTCACCTACGCCAACCGCCGCGTGTGATTCCTGTAGGGCCGGCCATTGCCGGCTGAAGCCCGACCGAACGAAGCCGTAACTTTTCCGGCGAGCCGAGCTCCGATGAAGAAGCATCACACCTCCTTCGTTCTGCTGACCCTGTTTTTCACGGGCCTGATCGTCTACTGGTGGGCCGACAAGGCCGAAATCGACGAGCCCGCGAACGCGCACCTGGTGCTGCCGGGTCTGAACAAGTTCGACGCGGCAGGAATCCAGCGCGTCGTGATCGAGCGGCCGAAGGGCCAAAAAATCGTCTTCCAGCGGCGCGAGCCGAACGACTGGCAGATGAAAGAGCCGGTCGACGTGGCCGCCAACTCGGCGATGGTCACGACGCTCGTGGGCAACCTCCGCGCGCTGCGCCGGTCGTCGGAGGCGGGGACGATCGAGGGCTCGGACGACAAGTTCGGCTTCGCCCCCCCCGCCGCCACGATCCGGTTCTACGGCGACGACCCGAACAAGCCGGTCGCCGAGCTGGAGGTCGGCAGCCTCGTGAAGGCGTTCCGCGACCAGCGCTACGTCCGCGCGGTCGGCCCGAACGCGAAAGGGATCGACGTGATCGACAGCCGCATGGTGAGCCAAACCGAGCTGCCGCCGGTCGACTGGCGCGAGAAGAACACGTTCGACATGCCGACGTTCTACGTCGACGCGATCACCGTGACCGGCCCGGGCCGCGACCTTCGAGTCAAGCGCGACGACGCCCACTGGGCCATCGAGAGTCCGCTGACAGCGCCTGCCGACGATGAGAAAGTCGAAGGCCTGGCCGCCGAGCTCTCGTCCCTGCGCGTCGCCGAGGGGGAGAAGGGGTTCGTCAAGGACAACGTCTCCGACTTCGCCCCCTACGGCCTCGACAAGCCCGTGATGACCATCACCCTCAAGGACAGGCGTCCCTCGATTCCACTCCAGATCCTGGAGGTCGGCAAACCGTTGGCCGACAAGCCCGAGCTGCGGTATGCCAGGCGGAAGGACCAGGACGACGTCGTCCTGATCGACGCCAAGGGGATCGCCGACCTCGGCATGAAACCGAACGCCCTGCGCAACCAGAAGGTGGCCGACGTCAATCCGGGCCGGACGACGTTCGTCACGATCGCGGCGGCCGATCGCACCTTCAAGCTCGCCCAGACGTCGAGCGAGTGGGTCGTCGTCGAACCGAAGCGCGGCAAGGCCGACCCGGCCGCCGTGCTATCGTTCCTCACCCGTCTCGGCCAGCTCCAGACGAGCGAATTCCTCGAGCCGGGCCAGATCCTTGACCCGCGGCTCGATCCCCCGATCTACACCATCAAGGTCTGGCAGGCCGAGCCGAACGCGAAGCTCCCCGCCGAGCCCCCCGACTCACCCAAGGGAAAGCCCCGCGTCGACCTCCGCATCGGCCGGCACGACGCCATCCGCAAGTCCCTGTTCGGCCAGCTCGAAGGGGAC
>JARLIH010000450.1 GCA_031291845.1 Isosphaeraceae bacterium
CGCGCTGGTGTTCTCGCTCAGCCTCGTCGGGATCCTCGCCTATCTCGGCCACCCCGACCCCGGCGTGATCTTCGCGACCTACGTCGGCTACTGGCTTATGGGGGCGATGCTGATCGCCGTGGGGATGGTGGCGTCGATGCTGACGTCGAACGTTACCGTCGCGTTCATCCTCGGCGCGGTCTTTTGCAGCGTGCCGATCATCCTCCTGAACCTCATGGGCCCCGCGGGGCGGATCCTCGCATCCGTGCTCCCGTGGCAGACCGGCGCGACCGGGGCCGACCAGACCCAGCGAATCATCGAGTCGCTCTCCGTCCCGTCACAGTTCCAGGATTTCGGGACCGGCGTGATCCCCGCGGGGGGGGTGTTCTACTTCGTCTCGCTGTCGGCGGCTTTCCTGTATATGAATATGGTCCTCATCAGCCGCCGGCACTGGGCGGGTGGTGCTCAGAGCACGGGCCGCTGGGTCCACGCCCTCACGCGGGTGGTCGCGATCTTGATCGCGCTGGCCAGCCTGAACGTCCTGGTGGGACGACTCGGCTGGCGGCCCGACATCAGCGAGGAGCACCTCAACTCGCTTACGAGTGAGACCGTCGACCTGATCCGTCAGATCCCCGCCGACCGGCCGGTCTACGTGCAGGTTTACTACAGCCCGGAAGTCCCGCGCGACTATGTGAAGGTCAAGACCGACCTGCTCAACCTCCTGAAGGAGTACGCGGCCAAGGGGGGCGACCGGATCCGCTTGAACCTCGTCGAGACCGACCTCTACTCGCCCGAAGCACGCGACGCCGAGAAGCGGTTCGGGATCGAGCCGAAGCGGGTCATGACCAGCGAAGAGGCCCGCCAGTCGTCGGCCGAGTTCTACCTGGGCGTCGCGTTCAGCTCGGGTGTGGAAGAGGTGGTGATCCCGTTCTTCGACCGCGGCCTGCCCGTCGAGTACGAGCTGACGCGCTCGATCCGCGTGGTCTCGCGCACCTCGCGCAAGAAGGTCGGCATCCTGAACACCGATGCGAAGCTGATGGGCGGCTTCGACATGCGGTCGTTCGGCCAGACGCCCGAGTGGTCGATCGTCGCCGAGCTCAAGAAGCAGTACGAGGTGAGCTCGGTTGCCCCGGACACGCCGGTGCCTTCCGATCTGGACGTCCTGCTCGTCGCCCAGCCGTCTTCACTGTCGCAGAAGCAGATCGATAACCTGACCGACTACGTGAAAAAGGGGGGGGCGACGCTCTTGTTCCTCGACCCCTTCCCCTATGAGAACCCGTCGATCGCTCCCGAGGTGCCCAAGCAACCGCCGGGCGGCCCCTTTGGCGGGGGGCCGCCCCCCGAGCCGAAGGGGGACC
Source organism: Isosphaeraceae bacterium (assembly GCA_031291845.1). Classification (GTDB taxonomy): domain Bacteria; phylum Planctomycetota; class Planctomycetia; order Isosphaerales; family Isosphaeraceae; genus DAIDJG01. The sequence continues at coordinate 1,338 of JARLIH010000450.1, forward strand.
TGCGTCCGCTGCTCGACCTGGTCGGGCTGGAGTGGCCGACGACGCAGATCGTCTGGAACACGTACAACCCGATGCCTCAGCTCGGCGACTTGCCGCCCGAGGTCGTCTTCATCGGCCAGGGGAGCGGCGAAGAGGACGCGTTCAACCCCAAGCAGATCGCCACTTCGGGATTGCAGGAGATGGTCCTCATTTTCCCGGGGCTCCTGCGTTCCAAGCCCAGCGGGAGCGTCGAGTACACCCCCCTGCTCCGGACGAATGACTCGGGGGGAACGATCGCCTTCAGCGAGATGACGCAGCAGAGCTTCATGGGGGGAGTCGGCGGCGTCAACCCGCGCCGGCGGCACTTCCCGTCGGGCACGTCATACACGCTCGCCGCCCGGCTCCAGGGGACGCCTGCGGGCGCGTCGGACAAGGACGCTAAGAAGAAGGACGACGCGGAGAAAAAGGCCGACGCACCCAAACCGGCCGAGATCCGCGTGATCGCGATCGCCGACCTCGACCTGATCTCCGAGCAGTTCTTCGAGATCCGCAGGCGCAAGATCGAGAACCTCGACTTCGATAACGTCACGTTCGTGCTCAACTGTGTTGACACGCTTGCCGGCGACGAGTCGTTCGTGGCCCTGCGCAAACGGCGCTTGGAGCACCGCACGCTCCTGACGCTCGAAGATCAGGTCGCCAAGTTCGACCGTCAGCGGCAGAAGGAAACCAAGGCCGCCGAGGATGCCGCGGACGAGCAGCTCAAGCTCGCCCAGCAACGGCTCGACAAGCAGGTCAAGGAGGTCCAGGAGCGGAAGGACATGGACGACCGCACCAAGGAGATCATGCTCGCCAACCTTCAGGACGTGGCCAATCGCCGGCTTGACGTCGAGAAGGCCAGGATCGAAGACGAGAAACGGAGGAAGGTGCAGGAGAGCAAGGGGGAGATGGAGCGCAAGGTGCGAGAGATCGAGCTCGGCATCAAGTCGTTCGCCATCCTGTTCCCGCCGCTGCCGGCCCTGCTCCTCGGCGTGATCGTCGCCACGGTGCGTCTCGGCCGCGAAAACCGAGGGGCCAACCCGAGCCGCCTCGCCTGAGGCCAGGCCCTCCGCGATCGTCGGTCTTCGGTTTCCAACAACTGCTGAGCGGACTACAACGGCCCGTGTGCCGAACCCAGGATTGACCATGAAAGAGCTCACCAAAACCCTCATCTTCGTCGGGGTCGCGCTCGTGCTGACGGGCGCGGCGATGTTACGGATTCCCGATCGGGCGAAGGACGTCGCGTTCAACGACCAGGGGCAGCCGTTCTTCCCCGAGTTCAAAGACCCTTTCGCCTGCACTGACCTCGAAGTGATCGACTACGAGCCTTCGACGGCCACCGCGTCCCGTTTCGAGGTGAAATGGAAGGACGGCAAGTGGGTCATCCCGTCCCACTCCGACTACCCGGCCGACGCCAAGGACCGCCTCGCCAAGACCGCCGCCGGCGTCATGGACCTGACCAAGGACACGGTCCGGTCCGACCGTGCGGAGGACCAGGAAGAGTTTGGCGTGATCGACCCGCTCGACGCCAAGGCGACCTCCTTGAAAGGCCGGGGCAAGCGCGTCACCCTGCGCGACAAGACGGAAAAGGTGCTGGCCGACTTCATCATCGGCAAAGAGGTCAAGGACCGTTCGGGTCAGCGCTACGTGCGCGTGCCGGGGCATAAGCAGATCTACGGGGTGAACGTCAAGGCGGACCTGTCCACCAAGTTCTCCGACTGGATCGAGACCAACCTGCTCAAGGTCGACTCGGGGCGCATTCGCCGCGTGAAGTTCGATAACCACAAGGTCGACCCCGAGCAGGGCCAGCTCATCAAGGGAGACGTGGTCACGATCGAACGGAAGGACTCGAGCGGCCCTTGGACGATCCAGGGGCAGACGATCCCGGCCGAGCAGGAGATCAATACCGACAAGCTGTCGACGATGACGAGCGCGCTGGCGGACCTGAAGATCGTCGGCGTTCGTCCCAAGCCCGAGGCCCTGAAGAAAGACCTGAAAGTGGAGAGCGGCGACCGGCTCAAGCTCTCGTCCGAGCAAGCCTTCCGGTCGCTCTTCAGCAAGGGCTTCTACCTCACCCGCGACGGCCTCTACTCGAACCAGGGAGACGTTGTGGTTTCGACCGACGAGGGGGTGGTTTACACCCTTCGTTTCGGTGAGGTCGTCGTCGCGACCGGTTTGGAGCTGACGGCCGGTGGTGACGAGTCGGCATCGAAGGAAAAGGACCCGTCGAAGTCGAAGGACGCCGCCAAGAAGTCGGATGGCGCGAGCGAAAACCGCTACGTCATGGTGACGGTCGCGTTCGATCCGTCCCTCTTGCCCGCCGAACACCCCCCCGAGCCGGAAGGCCCGCTCACGATTCCCGACGACCCGTTCCAGAAGAAGCCCGACGACCCAAAGCGCGTCGCCGAGGAGAAGGCCGAGAAGGAGAAGCGGGACCGCGAGACGGCCGACCACAAGAAACGAGTTGAGGACGGCCAGAAACGCGTGGCCGAGCTGACCGACCGCTTCGCCGGCTGGTACTACGTCACGCCCGGCGACAGCTTCCACTCGATCGCACTCACCCGGGCGGACCTCACCCGGAAGAAGGATGAGAAGAAGCCGGCTGGCAGTCCGGGTGGTATGCCCGACTTCCCGGGACTTCCTCCCAGCTTCAAGCCGCCGGGACATCCGTGAGTCGAAGCGCCAGGGGCCGGGGCGGGATTTGAATCCCGCCCCGCGCCGTTGGGCGGCCGGCTTGGCTCGCACGACGTGACGCACCAGAAATCGAGACATCTCCTTCGGGCAAGCCCCGGTTCTCAGGGGGCCGTCATTGGCCCGCGACGACATTCGGTGGTCCGTTTCAGCTCGGCCCAATCGAGATCGTTCGACGAACGCGTGTCGGCCTTCAGGACCGTTCGCATCAGCTCGAGCGCGTGCAGGTTCTCCTCCTCCGTGTTCGACGCGACGGCGTCACGTGGCACCACGAGACGAAAGTCTCGCATGTAGGCGTCGTTCGCCGTGAAGAGAACGCAGATGTTCGCGGCGAGGCCGGTGAGGACCACCGTTTCCACCTGCAGGTACTCGAGCAGGAGATCCAGGGTCGTCGAGAAGAACGCCGAGTGTTTGGGTTTCAGCACGAAGTAGTCTTCTTCCTCGGGGCGCAAACGTTCGACGAGGGGCCTGCCGCGTACATCATCGTTCAGGCAGTGCTCGACCAGGGCGTGCACGTTCGATCGCCAGCGCCCAAAGTTGTCGTTGACGTAGATGACCGGCACTTCGGCCTCTCGCGCATTCCGCTTTAGACGGGCAATGCGCTCGGCCATCGGCAGAGCGAAGCGCAGGAGCTGTTCCCCTTCCTCGAACGCGAGGTCATTGATCACGTCGATCAAGAGGAGCGCGACGGCCGACTTGTCGGGCGCATTGCCATGAAGGTCTTGATTCTTGGCGGGCATGGTCGCCGGTGCCTCGACGCGGTTCGCTCGTTCTCGGATTGATTACGCCGCTCGCACCAAACCACCCAGCAAATTCAGGGCCCCGTCATTGCCGGGAGCGGCAGGCGGGCCGGTTGCCCGGCGGTCGGCTACAATGGGGGTTCGCGGTTCGGACTCCTTCGAGCGTGCCCACAGGGGAAATGGCGTGGACCAGACGCTGGACGAAAGACGGTTGGCGGCCGCCGAGGCCTCGGGAGGCACGAGCGGGTCGGAAATCAAGGACCTCGTTCTCCGGCTGATCCGGCAGGAACGGCTGGCGGGGAGCGTCCTCGATTTCGGCGCGGGGAGGGGCGAACTGATCGGCAAGCTCCTGGACCTTGGGACCTTTCCTAACGTGAGCGGGGCCGACATCCTCGAACGACCCGTGGGCCTTCCCGAGTCCGTGCACTGGTACCACCAGGACCTGAACGGCGAAATCGCAGCCGACGAGCGGTTCGACGTCGTGATCTGCAGCGAAGTGATCGAACATCTCGAAAACCCGCGCGCCGCGTTTCGCCTTCTTTACAGCCTCTTGAAGCCCGGCGGCACGTTGATCCTGACGATGCCCAATCAGGAGTGCATCCGGAGCTACGCCGCCCTCTTGTTCGGCGGGCACTTTGTCCAGTTCCTCGGGGTCAACTACCCCGCGCACATCACGGCCCTGCTCCGCACGGACCTGACGCGTATTTGCACGGAGACGGGATTCACGCCTTGCGGTTTCGCATACACCAACGTCGGCGGCATTCCAAAACTACCCCGGGTGAAGTGGCAGCAGGTCTCCTTCGGCTTGCTGCGCGGCAGACTCTTCAGCGACAACCTCGGCCTTGTGGCCCGGAAACCGGGATAACCGTCAACATGGTTATGCGTAAGGTGCGTGAAACGCACAGGTGCATTTCATGTACCCTACGAAAACTCTTGAGCGACGACGTCGGCCTCGTGGCCCGGAGGCCGGGATAGCTGTGAAGCAAGCCGTTACTCTCGGCCGCGCTTTATATCTGAACGTGTTTTATACTTATGCATAATGCACGTTTCATACGCTCTACGAAAATGCCGAAGCGTGAGTGGAGGCGCCTCCGGGAAGAGTTCAGTCGCCGATCACCTTGACGAGCACTCGCTTTGGGCGCCGGCCGTCGAATTCGCCGTAGAACACCTGCTCCCAAGGCCCGAAATCGAGCTTCCCATTCGTGACGGCGATCACGACCTCGCGCCCCATGATCTGCCGTTTGTGGTGCGCATCGGCGTTGTCCTCACCGGTGCGGTTGTGCTTGTAACGCTGGGGCGAGGGGTCGAAGGGCGCCAGCTCCTCCAACCACTTCTTGTAATCCTCGTGCAGGCCCGGCTCGTCGTCGTTGATGAAGACGCTGGCCGTGATGTGCATGGCATTGCACAGCAGCAATCCTTCACGGATCCCGCTCCGGCTCAGGACGGCCTCGACTTGCGGCGTGATGTTCACGAAGTCCATTCGTGCGGCAACGTTGAACGTGAGGTACTCGGTGTGCGATTTCATGGGTCAATCCGCGTGGTGCTGGTCGGCGCTGGTCCCCTTCTCCACTCTCGCCGCGCAGAACTTGAACTCGGGGATCTTGCCGAACGGGTCGAGTGCGGGGTTCGTGAGCAGGTTGGCCGCCGCTTCGGCGTAGCAGAAGGGAATGAAGATCAGGCCGGCCGGCACGTCGCGGTCGGAACGGGCGAGCAGCTCGACGCTCCCCCGCCGCGTCGAGACGCGGACCCGGCCGCCCGGCACCACGGAGAGCTTGAGCAAGTCGCGCGGCGACATCATCGCGATCGCCTCGGGCTCGATCGCGTCGAGGACTGACGCCCGGCGCGTCATCGCGCCCGTGTGCCAGTGCTCCAGCAGGCGGCCGGTGCTCAAGACCATGGGATAGGCGTCGTCCGGGACCTCGTCCGGCGGCAGGACCGTCGCCGGCACGAGCTTGCCGCGCCGGGTTGGGGTCGGAAAGCCGTCGCCGAAGATCACGTCGTGGCCGGGCACGTCCTCCGACTCACACGGGTACGTCACCGCCCCTTCGCGCTCCAGGCGCTCCCACGTGATCCCGGTGAGCGAGCCCATCCCTTTCCGCATCTCGGCGAAGACGTCCCGCGGGTGCCCGTACTTCCAGTCCAGGCCCATCCGGCGCGCGATCTCCTGCAAGATCTGCCAGTCCGGGCGGGCCCAGCCCGGCGGCTGAAGGGCCTGGCGGCCGAGCTGGACGCGGCGGTCGGTGTTCGTGAACGTTCCGGTCTTCTCCGGAAACGCCGTCGCCGGCAGCACGACGTCCGCGTAGTACGCGGTCTCCGTGAGGAAGATCTCTTGCACGACCAGGTGCTCGAGGGCGGCGAACGCTTCACGCGCGTGGTTCAGGTCGGGGTCGGACATCGCGGGGTTCTCGCCCATGATGTACATCCCCTTGATCGTTCCCGCGTGGATCGCGTTCACGATCTCGACGACGGTCAGCCCCTTCTTGGGGTCGAGCGGCACGCCCCAGAGCTCCTCGAAGCGACGCTGAGACGCGCTGTTCTCGACCGACTGGTAGTCGGGATAGACCATCGGGATCAGGCCGGCGTCGGAGGCGCCCTGCACGTTGTTCTGCCCGCGCAGCGGGTGGAGGCCCGCCCCCGGGCGTCCCACGTGGCCGGTCAGGAGCGCGAGCGCGATCAGGCAGCGCGCGTTGTCCGTGCCGTGGACGTGCTGGGAGATGCCCATACCCCAGAAGATCATCGACGCTTTCGACCGCGCGTAAGTGCGCGCGACCTCGCGCAAGAGGCTCGCGTCGATCCCGCACAGGGGCGCCATCGCTTCGGGCGTGCACGGCATGACCTGCCGGCTCAGCTCCTCGAATCCGGTCGTGAAGCGCTCGACGTAGGCCGGGTCGTACAGCTTCTCCTCGATGATGACCTGGATCAAGGCGTTCAAGAGCGCGACGTCGGTCCCCGGCCGGAACGGGAGCATGTGCGTCGCGTGGCGGCTGAGGGCCTGGCCGCGTGGGTCCATCACGATCAGCTTGGCCCCACGTTTGGCGGCGTTCTTGATGAACGTGGCGGCGACCGGGTGGTTGACCGTGGGGTTCGCGCCAATGACGATGATGACCTCGGAATGACGGCACTCCGAAAACGACGCCGTCACCGCGCCTGAACCGATCGTCTCCATGAGCGCGGCGACGCTCGACGCATGGCAAAGTCGCGTGCAATGGTCGACGTTGTTGCTGCCGAACCCCGTGCGCACGAGCTTCTGAAAGAGGTATGCCTCCTCGTTCGACCCCTTGGCCGACCCGAACCCCGCGAGCGCATGCCGGCCGTCGCGGTCGCGGACGCGCACGAGTCCCGCCGCGGCCCGGTCGAGCGCTTCCTCCCACGTCGCCTCGCGGAAGTGGGTCCAAGGGTGGGCGGGGTCGACCTGGTCGTCGCCATGCTTGGGCACGCCGTCCTTGCGGATGAGCGGCGCCGTCAACCGGTGGGGGTGGTGGACGTAGTCGAAGCCGAACCGCCCTTTGACGCAGAGCCGGTTGTGATTGGCCGGCCCGTCGCGCCCGATCACGTACAGGATCTTCTCGTCCTTGATCTCATACGTGAGCTGGCAGCCGACCCCACAGTACGGACAAAGGCTCTCCACCTCCCGATCCGGCGCCTTGTCGAACGTACCGTTTTCGTCGAGTACGGTCGCCGGCATGAGCGCGCCGGTGGGACAGGCCTGAACGCACTCGCCGCAGGCTACGCACGTCGACTGGCCCATCGGGTCATCGAAGTCGAACACGATCTTCTCGTGCGCCCCCCGGCCGGCCATTCCGATCACGTCGTTCACCTGCACTTCACGGCAGGCACGGACACATAGGTTGCACTGGATGCAGGCGTCGAGATGGACGGCCATTGCCGGGTGGCTGCGGTCGGGCGCAGGCGCAGGGCGCTGGGGGAAGCGGCTCCGGGTGACGCCGACCGCGTCGGACCAGTGCCAGAATTTCGAGTCGGGGTCGTGGGCAATCTCGCGCGGCGGCTGATCGGCGACGAGCAGCTCGAACACCATCTCCCGCGCCTTCGTCGCGCGCTGCGAGTTCGTGAGCACGCGCATCCCCGCGCTCGGTTTCCGAATGCAGGACGCAGCCAGAACGCGTTCCCCCTCGATCTCAACCATGCACGCCCGGCAGTTGCCGTCGGGCCGGTAACCCGGTGCGGGCGAGTAGCAGAGATGGGGGATGTCGACTCGCTGCCTTTTCGCGACCTGCCAGAGAGTTTCCCCTGGTTCAGCCGTGACCTCTTCCCCGTTGAGCTGAAACGTGACGAGCGTCATAGCGTCCTTCTCACCGGTTGAACGGTTCACTACAAAGGCACAAAGAAAGCAGAAATTGAGTTGTTCTTACCTTTGTGTCTTTGTGCCTTTGTGGTGAGCTTCCAGCAGATCTCGCGGAAAATGCCGTATCACGGACAACAACGGATTCGGCGCCGCCTGGCCAAGCCCGCAAATCGACGCGTCGCGCATCGCGGCCGAAAGCTCGGTCAGGAGCGGTACGTCCCAGCGGGGCTGCTCCATGAGCTTGACGGCTTTCTCGGTCCCGCAACGACACGGCGTGCATTGGCCGCAGCTTTCATCTTCGAAAAAGCGGAGCAGATTGACGGCGACGTCGCGCATGTTGTCCCGGTCCGAAAAGACGACGATCGCGGCCGAGCCGATGAAGCAACCATGGGGCTCCAGCGTGCCGAAATCGAGCGGGATGTCGCCGAGGTCCGCGGGGAGAATGCCGCCGGACGCACCGCCGGGGAGGTACGCCTTGAAGGTCTCCCCGTCGGCCATTCCGCCGCAATACTCGTCGATCAACTGCCGGACGGTGATCCCCGCGGGAGCCAGCTTGACACCGGGCTCGCGAACGCGACCCGATACCGAGAAGCTGCGAAGCCCCGCACGGCCGTTACGGCCCTGGCCCTTGAACCAGTCGGGCCCGCGCTCGACGATCGTGCGGACCCAGTACACGGTCTCGACGTTGTGGATGAGCGTCGGCCGGCCGAAGAGACCGACCTGGGCCGGAAATGGGGGCTTGTGCCGAGGTAGCCCGCGCTTGCCCTCGATACTTTCGAGCATCGCCGACTCTTCGCCGCAAATGTACGCCCCCGCCCCCCGACGGAGCTGAACGCGCTCGGGGTCGATCACGCCGCGCTCCCCGAGAAGCTCGAGCTCGCGCTCGAGCACGGCGCGCAGGTGCGGGTACTCGTCGCGGAGGTAGATGTAGATTGCCTCCGCCTCGACGACCCAGGCAGCGATGAGCATCCCTTCCAGGAACCGGTGTGGGTCGCGTTCGAGGTAGTGGCGATCCTTGAACGTGCCCGGCTCTCCCTCGTCGCCGTTGACCGCCATAAGCCGGGGTGCGGGCTGCTGGCGTAACAAGCGCCATTTTTGAGCCGAGCGGAACCCTGCGCCCCCGAGCCCCCGGAGGTCGGCCGCCTCGATTGTCGCAATCAGCTCGTCGGCCGTACGATGGCCCTGGCGGCAGTCGTTCAGCAGCCGATATCCCCCTTCGGCGACATAGCCCTCGTACCCGAGATAGCTCGGCAGAATGGGATCGGTCTGCTCCTCCACGACCAGTCGCGACACCTCGGCAGCGGTCGCATGGTTCACATGCCGCTGCCCGACGAACGCCACCGGGGCCTCCGCGCAGCGGCCGACGCAAGGGGCGCGCACGACCCGCACGCCGGGACCGAGCCGGTCCGCAAGCTCCTCGCGCAACGTCTCTCCGCCAAAAAGCGAGCACGTCACGCTGTCACACACGCGAACCGTGAGCGCGGGCGGGTCGGGCTCTCCCTCGCGAACGATGTCGAAGTGGGCGTAGAACGAAGCGACCTCGTAGACCTCGGCAAGCGATAACTGCATCTCTTCGGCAAGGGCTGCAAGGTGTGCGGCGCTGAGGCGGTAGTAGCGGTCCTGGATGAGGTGCAAGTGCTCGATCAGCACGTCGCGGCGTCGAGGACGTGCGCCGAGCAGCGAGCGGACCTCCTCGAGCGCCCGCGGGTCGACCGCGCGCCCTTTGGGGTGAGGAGCCGCGTGCCTTCGTCCCGAGCCCGGGTGAATCGTTCGGCGCTCGTCCCCGGCCTCAGGTGCCATGCCGCGCTCGCCTTTCGGGAGAGGTCGTGCGACCGTGTCGCCCGGGAACACCGGGCCGGCTCCGTCATTATAGGGTGACATTTCGCCCACGGAAGCGTCGACCGGGCTATCCCCTGCCCCCCTCGCAACACGTCTCGCAGATCGCCCGGCAGCGGGCGCACTGGAGCTTGGCCCTGACCTCGAACAGCGGACCGCCGCAAACCGGGCACGCAGGCCGCGCCGGGGCCTCCTGTGGGCCGCGCGACCGATCGTCTTGCGCGGACTGAGCCGAGGACCGTTCCATGAGTGTTTCAACCCTATTCCTGTAGGGTGCGTGCAACGCACCGGTGCGTTCCACGCACCCCTCCGTCATTTTCCGACGACAACCTGAGCACGGGCGGGCGAGCCCGCGACGTCCTCCAAGGCACAACGAATCCCATCGCCGCGCTGCGCGGTGTCGACGGCGAGCGTCAACGTGTGCAGCCCGGCGGCGACGTCCAGAATTACCTCGTCCTGGGCCGCGACCGGCGTGTCGTCGAGCCAGAGCGTGAGCCCTTTCGCCGAGTTCAACGCGAGGCGAATTCTGCCGGGCGTCGAGACGTCGATCTGCGCCCGCGCGAACCCGAGCCGGCCGGGCTTGATGGCCGGAACCGCGCCGATCGGCAGGATGCCGGAAACCTGGCTGTACGCAGGATCCCAGGCGAGCTTCGGATCCTGGAACACGGACGCGCTGGGAGACGACGAGCCCAGAAGGCGCGCCGCGTCCGGCGTCGGCTCGAGCACGCGCCAGCGCCTGACGAACCGGGCCTTGCTGACGGAATAGGGGCCGATCTTGCCCAGCTCCGAGAGAAAACGGACCAGGTCGACCAGCTCGCCACGCGTCAGCGTGTCGGCCAGCCCCGCGGGCATCAGCGATCCGCCGGTCTTCTGCTCCTCGATGGTGTTGCGGGGAATGGAGACCTCTCGGTCCTCGGCGTCGCGAAGGACGAGCTCGGAGCCGGTCTGCCGGATCTTGATGCCATTGATGATGCGGCCGTCCGTCGTCGCCACGACCATGGCGTGGTAGTTCTCCTTGACCGCCTTGTTGGGCTGGAGGATCGAGTCGACCAGGTAATCGGCCGGCGCGCTCGCACCGACGCTTTCGAGGCTGGGGCCTACCTGGCCACCCGCACCCACGATCGCGTGGCACTTCAGGCACCCCAGGTCCTTGCGGCGGAAGACCGCTTCGCCACGGGCGGCGTCGCCGTTTTTCGCGACCTCGGCGACAAGCTGTGCAACCTGTTCGGGCGTGGGCGGAGCGGGAGTACCGGAAAGGCCCCCTGCCCGGTTGAAAGCCTCGATCAGCTTGGGCTCCTCACGGCCGGTTGCACGCGTCGCTCGCACGGCCAGCTTGACCGTGTCGGGCGGGAGCGACTTGCCGCTAAGCGCCTCCGTGAGCGCGGAGGGCCCGGTCTTCGACTGCATGAAACGTGAGACGACCTCTTCGACCCCATCCACGTGCTTCGGGTCGGCCAACCAGGCGACGGCCTTGCTCGCCCCGGCTTTCGGATCCAGCGAGGCGAGCGACGCGAGCGCGGCCGCCTGCGTTTTCCGGGGTGAGTCGTCCGCCGCCAGCGATTCAATGGCCCGGCGGCTCGCGGCATCGCGGAAGAGGGCGAGCCCCTCAATCGCCGCGTGCCGGACCGCGTCGGACGCGCTGGCGTCCTTCGCAAGGCCGACCAGATTGTCACGCAGGGCAATCACTTGCCAGATTCCCGCGGCGCGGGCGGCCGTCGTGCGGAGGCTGTCGTCTCCGCTATCGAGAGCCTGGCCTAGGCTGGAGAGGTCGCCTTCAGGGCGGACCTTCCGTTGCTCCGTGGCGCGGATCAGGGCTGTCAGCAGGGCCGCGCGGCGTCCGGGGGGATCGGAACTGTCCTTCGTCGCCAGCGTATAGATCATCGTCAGGTCTTGCGGCGCACCCAACGCGGCGATGAGCGTGTGGACGCTCTCTTCCTGGTCCCTGGGCACCTGCCCAGCTTGCAACAGCGCGGCCAGGGGCGGAACGATCGCCGGGGAGTTCACCGCCTTCAACGCGAAGATCAGGTGCCCCGCGCTGCCGACGGAATCGAGCCGGCCGGCCTGAACTTCGGGAAGCCAGTACGGCTCCAACTGCCGCGCGGTGAGCCAGAGCGCGTAGTCCAAGAATCGATCGACCGGCTTCTCCAAGGCCCGCAGCGCGATTTTGGCCGCCTGTGGCTGCGCCACGTGCGCGAGCGCTCGCACCGCTTCGAGACGAACGCGCGGAAAGTCGTCGACGACCCGCTCGGCGAGCAGCGCGACCGGGTCGGAGAGTCGCGGGAGCCAGTGGCTCACGACCCGCGTCGCGGCCGCCCGGACGTGCGGCTCGCTGGAACGCAGCAAGCTCGCCAGGAGGTCCGGCTCCACGACGTTGAGCGATTCGTAGGTCCAGAGCGCTTCAAGCCGCTGGTGCTCGAACCCAGGATCGTCCGGCTTCAGTGCCTTGGCCCAGGCGGCCAGCGCCGGGACCACTTTGTCTGCGCCGCGTTCTTTCAGGACGCGCTTGGCCTGCTGCCGGGTCCAATCCTCGGGCGCCTTGAGTGCTTCCAGGAGCGACTCGACCGACCCGCTCGCGAGCTTGGGCCGCTCGACCAGGGGGCGGCTCTTGGCCGAGACGCGCCAGATCCGGCCTCGGGTGTGATCGCGTCGCGGGTCGCGGAAATCGACCTCGCCGTGCTGGATGATCGGGTTGTACCAGTCGGCAATGTAGATCGCGCCGTCGGGCCCCATCTTGATATCGATCGGCCGGAAGGCCATGTGCTTCGTCTTGATCAGCTCCGGCTGCTCGCGCGACGCGTAGCCGGCCCCGTCCTCGGTGATCACGTACCGGCAGACCCGGTTGCCGCGAAAGTCGTTCGTCAGGAGGTTACCCTGCCACTCATCGGGCAGGTGGCGGCCGCTGGCGACCTCCAGCCCGCAATCTTTGGGCGTCCCCGGGTTCAAGCCGGGCAGGATTCGCACGGCATCAGGCGCGGTGAAATAGTATGCCCCCGGCAGGCAGTAGTTGATCCCCTCGCCCCCGGCGCCGTCGGTCGCGAACGACTGCCCCCAGCGGTCGAAGTGGTGGCCCCACGGATTGACCAGCCCGCGAATGAATACGTCCAACTCCATCGTCTCGGGGCGGAACTCCCAGATGCCGCCGCCGCCGAGCCGGCGCACGCCGTGTGGGGTTTCGATGTGGCTGTGGATATAGATGGACTGGTTGAAGTAAAGCTGCCCGTCGTACCCCCAGCGCAGGGTGTGCAGGATGTGGTGCGTGTCCTCGGTGCCGAACCCCGACAGCATGACGCGCTTGCGGTCCGCCTTGAGGTCACCGTCCGTATCCTGGAAGTGGAGCAACTCCGTGCTGTTGGCCACGTACGCCCCACCGTCGCCCGGCTCGATTCCCGTCGGGATGAGCAGGCCGTCGGCGAAGACGTTGGTCTTCTCCGCTTTGCCGTCCCCGTCGCGGTCCTCGAGCACGAGAACCTTGTCGTTGGCGGTCTGCCCCGGCTGGATCTGCGGATAGACTTCGGAGCTGACGACCCAGAGCCGCCCCTGCGGGTCGAAGTTCATCTGGATCGGCTTGGCGAGGATCGGGTCCGCCGCGAACAGGTTGACCTCGAACCCGTCGGCGACGATGAACGACTTACGCTCGACTTCCGGGTCGGGATCCGGGATCGGGAACGGAGCGCGCTGGGCCTGGGTCGCGGAAGGCACGAGCAACAGCGCTGCGAGCGCGATTCCCCGTAAGGTGGGCACCGCCCACCATGTATTCATAGGAAGGTGGGCCATGCCCACCCTACGCAGAAGGTTCACTTGGCGACCTCGCTTTCTCGGACCAGCTCATAGGTGTGCGGGACGGGCTTCCTCAGCTTGGCAATCTCTTTTTCCTTCTCTTCGACGAGTGGATCGAACAGCGGGATCTCACGGGCGTTGTTCCCTTGCTCGTGCTTGCGGAAGCCGAAGAGATACGTCTCGTTCTGCGGACGCCAGCGGTGGAAGTAGAGGAGGTTCTTTTCGTTGATGACCTTCCGCAGTCGCTCGACCTGCTCGTACTCGGGGCCGGTGCGCACTTCAACGCCCTTGGCCCAGACGGGAGCGCTGGGACCGGTCGCCGGCTTCGCGCCGACTCGAAGGGAATCGAGCGAATGCGAATCGAAGTTCCAGCTCAATCCGACCTGTGCCTGGTCAATTTTCAGCCTGTAGGCGCCGTCTGGCAGTCCTTCGGCGACGATGGTCCTCGGCTCGACGACGTTGATCACGAGGCTGTCCAGAGCGCGCCGTTTTTGGGGAATCGGCAACGTGGAGTCGAGCGCCCGGAAGTGGACCCCGGTGGGCTGGGCCGGGTCGATCGTGACCGACGTGCCCGAGACTTCTCCCAGACGGCCATTGTGGTGGAACCGGGCTTTCCAGGGCTCAGGCAGACACCCCAACTGCCTGGCCAGCGTCACGCCGAACAACCAGCACCCCTCTTCCGTCAGATGGATGCCGTCGTCGGTCAGGATGCTCGCGATCGCGCCGTTGAGTTTTTCCCATTCGTGGAACAGGTCGACGAAAAGCGCCCCGCGGGACGCGGCGACCTTGCTGATCGCTTCGCGGTAGCGTCTCAAGCTCTCGTTATGTGCGGCCGGATCGGGCAACGGCCGTCCCAGGTTCGCATGGGAGATGGGCGACAGCAGCACGATCCTCGCCTTCGTCTCGGCCAATACGCCCATGAGCACGTTCAGGCCGGCAACGAACCGCGGCAGCCCGGCTTCGCCGTCGAACGAGTCGGTCATTCCGTAGTCGACGATGAGGACCGTCGGTTTTAGAGCGAGCACGTGTTCCTTGAGATGCTTGAAGCCGTCGGCCTCGGTGCCGAAAAACGCGCGGGCGGTGCCGCGGACCGTGTCGCCGCTCCAGCCCAGGTTGCGGAAGGTAACGTTCTTGTCGGGGTTCGCGATCGTCAGCAGCGTTTCCAGGTAGCCGTACTTCTGGTCGCGTTCGATGGTCGTATCGCCGAGCAGGACCACGCGATCGCCGTCCTTGAACTCGAACTTCGGCGGGTCGGCCGCCGGGGCTGCAAGAGGGCATGAGAGGCCCACCAGCCCGACGATCCAATTCAGGGAATTTCTCACCGAGGGTACTCCGAACCGGGAGAGCCGGCGGCGCAGCCGCGGCGGCAACGGATGGTCCAAGCGGGTAGATCGGGAAGGTCGGTCAATCGGGGAGGCGTGGCTCAGGCCTCAACGCTCAATGTACACGACCGGAATCGTGTGGTCGAGAACCGGCGTCTACCGAAACGCCACGTGGCTCAGACGAAGGTCACACCCGGCGCAGATTGTCAATTTGTAGGGCCGGCAATGGCCGGACCTACAAACGGCGAGCGGCTTTGTCCTATAATGGACCTTCATGGATACGACCGGTGCAGCGACGGAAAACCGAGGGCCGAGGTTCGGGCCCAGCGACACGTCTCCTGAGGCGCAGTGCGTCTTCGACGACGCCCATCGGCGGATGCCGGCCTGGCGGAAATGGCTCAACGTCCTGCGTATCCGCGGCTCGGGACTCGACCACGACTACCTGGCGCACTGGGCGCAGGAACTCGGAATTCTCGACCTTCTCGAGCGGTCGCTGGACGAGGCCCGAGTTTGACCGAGCCACCGCACGAACCTTGCCACCGGGTCTTCATCCGATGGGGCGTTGTCCCCACGGAATCGGCATCGTCGGCGGGCGCCTGTGGTGGTCGCGCCGGGGATCTTTGGGCCGGCCGTGGAAGTACTCGATGAAACGGACGAGCTGCTTCACGGCCTCCTCGTAGGCCTCGCGCCCCTTGGCGGGAGTGGCCAATTCGGGTTCGCCCAGCACCCCGGTTTCCGAGTAGCTGCTTGTCCACGAGATGATCGTGGCGGGGCCGGCGGCGAAGAGGTCGACCCAGTTGAAGGGACTGGCCTCCTCGTTGAAGCTGATGACACCGTTCTTGATCAGGTCCTTGCGCACGTTGTCGCCGTCGAGGTACATGTAGAGCGACGTCTCGAGCTCGCACGCGTGCGCGCACCCGCCGGGAAACTTGCTCTGGCGCCAGCGTGGCAGGAACCCTTTGTCGACGGTCAAGAGGTTCCACCAGGCGGCGAGGATGCACTCGGCGTCGGTCTCCACGTTCGTCCGACGGGCGACGAGGTCGAGATTCGGCATGTTCGACCCGTGGCCGTTGAGGAGGATGATCTTCTTGAACCCGTGGTAGGCCAGGCTCTTGGTGATGTCGAGCACCTGGTGCATGAAGTGCTCGAAATCCGTGTTGATCGTACCCGGGAAGTCCATCACGTGACCGGTGTAGCCGTAGCAGACGGTCGGCAGCACGAGCGCCTGGCTTGCGACTTCGCGCGCTGCGCCCAGGGCGATGCCGGTGGGACATACGATGTCGACGTCGAGCGGCAGGTGCGGTCCGTGCTGTTCGACGGCCCCGCAAGGCACGATGCAGACTTTACCGAGCTCGATCGCGTCGTTGATCTCTGGCCAGGTCAACTTCTCGTAGCGGTGCTCCGTGTGGGCGCGGTTGCTTGTCGTCATCAGGAGCCTCGGGGGCGGGGGTGAGGGCGGGGATGTTGGTCAGTCGAGTGTCGGGCCGTGGGCGTCGGACTTGCCGCTGAGCAGGTATAGGACCGCCATGCGAACGGCGAGGCCGTTGGTGACCTGGTCGAGGATCGCCGAATGCGGACCGTCCGCCACTTCGGGCGTCAGCTCGACGCCCCGGTTGATCGGCCCCGGGGCGAGCAGCAGCAGGTCGGGCTTACCCCTGCGAATGCGCTCCTGGGTCATGCCGAACAGCCGGAAGTACTCGGCGATCGACGGAAAGACCGCGCGCTGGTCGCGCTCGAACTGGATGCGGAGCACGTTGACTACGTCGAGGCGCGGCAGCACGTCGTCGAGCCGGTATGCGATCTCGCACCCGAGTTGTTCCAGCCGGCGCGGGACGAGCGTGGGGGGACCGCAGAGGATCACTCGGGCGCCCAGCTTCGTCAGGCCCCAGATGTTGGAGCGCGCGACCCGCGAGTGACTGATGTCCCCAACGAGGCCGACCGTGAGGCCCTCGATACGTCCCTTGGCGCGTCGGATCGTCAGAATGTCCAGGAGGGCCTGGGTCGGGTGCTCGTGGGCGCCATCGCCGGCGTTGATGATCGAGGCCCCGACGTGCTGGGCGAGCAAGTGGGGCGCCCCGGGCGTCGGATGGCGCACGACCATCACATCGGCCCCCATGGCCTCGATGTTCTTCGCCGTATCGATGAACGACTCA
This sequence comes from Isosphaeraceae bacterium, assembly GCA_031291845.1. GTDB lineage: Bacteria > Planctomycetota > Planctomycetia > Isosphaerales > Isosphaeraceae > DAIDJG01. Next base: position 18,175 of record JARLIH010000450.1, read on the forward strand.
CCCTTTGAAAGGCTCGACGCGCTCGCGGTGAAGTCCTGCGTGTCGGCCGACAGGCGCTTGGCGGCCAGGCTGAAGCTGGTGCGCGTGCGCGTGGAATTCTCGAAGAAGAGGTTGAAGACGACCCTTCCCAGTAACGCGGGGACTTTCTTGCGGCTGCGCGTCGAGATCTCGCCGAATGACTCGGCGGTGGCCAGGATCGATTCGATCTCCTCGCGCGATAGGTCCTCCAGCCCGAGGAGGTGCTTTCTCTCCCAGGAGGCAGGCTTGGCATTCTCGGGGACGCGCGAAGGGGTCGTCACTGCAATGGGCTCCAGCGTCATTGTGGGGCGGAAGGGGGGATTCAGGACTCGGAGGCACTGACGATCTCATCGGTGGGGTCGACCGGCGCAAGCCGGACACGGACCCTCTGCCCGCGGCCCACAGTGACCGTCTTGCCGACGACGTCGGGCTGGATCGGCAGCTCACGCTCGCCCCGGTCAACGAGGACCGCGAGCCGGATCCGCGCGGGGCGGCCGAGGTCGCAGATCGCGTTGAGTGCCGCGCGGACGGTCCGGCCCGAGTAGAGGACATCGTCAACCAGGACCACGTCCTTGCCGTCGACGGCGAACGGCACGTCGGTCCCGCGCAGGACGGGCCATCGCGCCCCTTTTCCGAGGTCGTCTCGGTACAGCGTGATGTCGACCGCGCCGACGCGAACGACCTCGCCGATCAGTGGCGTGAGCGCGGCAGCCAGCCGTTCCGCCAAAGGGACCCCGCGGCTGCGGATGCCAATCAAACGGAGCGGCACGCCCGCCATCCGGCCATCAGCGATCTGGCGGGCCATGGCTTCGAGCGCGACGCGCAGCTCTTGCGCATCGAACAAGGTTGTTTCCGTCGGCGGCATCGTTCACCCTCCTCGGCGGGCCGGTTCGGCGGGAGGAGGCCCAGGCTCGGATCGTAGCAACGCACCGGGCGCGTTGCAAGCGGCCGGCCCGGGACCGCGGGTCTGGGGCCGAGGCACCCGGCCCGTCTTTCCCTGCACGGCGAAAACGCTTACGATAAGGGCGTCACAATGGGATGTGACACGACAGGAGAGGATTCCTCCACGATGAAGATTATTCTGGCCAACCCCCGGGGCTTCTGCGCGGGGGTGAACATGGCGATCGAGTGTCTCGAGCGCGCGCTCGAGTTCTTCGGTGCACCGCTATTCGTCAACCACGAGATCGTCCACAACAAGTACGTCGTGGAACGGTTCCTCCGCCGCGGGGTCGTGTTCGTCGAATCGCTCGAGGAAGTGCCGGAGGGAGCGCCGTTGCTTTACAGCGCACACGGCGTTTCTCCGCAGATTCGCGAGCAGGCGCGCCGCCGCCGGCTCCGTGCGATCGATGCCACCTGCCCGCTGGTGACCAAGGTCCACCTCGAAGCCGTCAAGTACGCAAACGATGGCTACATCATCATCCTGATCGGGCACGAAGGCCACGATGAGGTGATCGGCACCATGGGCGAAGCCCCCGACCGGATCGTCCTCGTTGAGACGGCGACCGACGTCGAAGATCTGAGTTTGCCCCCGAACTCCAAGGTTGCCTATCTTACTCAGACGACACTGAGCGTCGACGACGCAAACATCGTCATCAACGCCCTTCGCAAAAAGTTTCCGCAGATTGCCAATCCGACGAAGGATGACATCTGTTACGCCACGCAGAACCGGCAGGAGGCGGTGCGCGACCTGGCACGCCAGGCCGACGTGGTGCTGGTGCTTGGCAGCCAGAACAGCTCAAACAGCCGTCGGCTCGCCGAGATCGCGGGTGCGCTGGGACCGCATGCCCACCTGATCGACGGCGTCGCGGAAATTGAGCCCGAGTGGTTCGACGGTGTCGACTCGGTGCTGATTACCGCCGGCGCAAGTGCGCCCGAGGACGTCGTGCAGGAGTGCATCGAGTACCTTCAGAGGCGGTTCGGCGCGACGGTTCACGAAGAGTGGGTGCGCGAGGAAAACGTGCACTTCCCGCTCCCCAAGTCGCTCCGCGAGTTATTGCCCCTGGGTGCCGCGCCGGAGGAAACGCTCGGAGCACCGGTGTCCTAGGTCGGTGTTCGTAAGGCTTGCGCACAGTCTCTTGCGGCGGTGGCTGGATCGAGCCCGCCTGGGCGACGGCCCCGGGGCACGAGGGGACTCTCGGCGCCGTCTCTGCTTCGAGCTCAGGTACCCAGAAAGTCGCTGTGTTCGGAGGACGAGCGCAGCATCTCGTGCTCCTGATGCTCGCGCTCCATGTCACGCAGGATGCGGGTCGTCTGGCGTGTGGCCGCGATGGTCAAGGCGGTGACCTGGATCAGCGTGATCGCCCAGATCATGTGCGAGCCCATAGTCAGCAACAGCGTCTCCGGCGAGTCGATGCCGCCATCGAGCAACGGCCAGCCCTTCCGCCAGGCGGTACGTTTGAGAAAGAGGATGAGCCAAACGACCGCGCCGGTCGCGGCGAGCGAGCGGGTCGCTTTGCCGGCCTCGGGGGCCTGGTCGACCCCCAGGTGCGCCAGCAGGTCGCAAGCGAGCCCCGCGATCAACGTGAATTCGGCCCACCCGAGCGCCTGGCCCAGTTGGTTTCGGAGCCACTCGTGCCCAACTTCCCCCTCGTGAATGCCCAGATCGGTTGCGTGCTCGAGAAACCAGAGCGCCGAATCGACGAAGCACATCAGCAGTAACAGCCCCGACCGGCGCTGCCAGCCGCGTTCACGCCAGCGCCCCCAGAGCAGGTACGTTCCGACAAGGCTTCCCCAGACGATCGGCACGTCGATCCATGCCCATGCCCGCGTATTGACGATGGCGCGCACGACGTTGCGCGCGCCGAACCACGGGAGCAGCCAGAGTAGCGAAGTGAAGCAAGCCAGCACGAGCGCAAACGAAAGGATGCCGAAGCCGACCCGGCAGAGGGAGTACGTCAATCGCTGCTGTTCGTGTTCGATTTCCGGCGAGGACGATTCACGATCTTCGCCCGGGAAGATCGGTGGGCGATAGGGGTTCGTCGTGCGGTCCTGTTCCATCGGAAGTCGCTCGCCGGCGCTGGCAGGGCTGCTCATCCTCAGATCACGCAGCCCCATTCTATGCAACTCCACCACATTCGCCAAGCGAATCGGGGGGCGCGTCGCCATCCCCCAGCGCACGAACCAGCAAGGAAATCGAGCCCCAGGGGGCGGCAGGAACGTCGCTTTCCAGGAGCTGGGGGAGCTCGATTTCGAGGGACAACACGTTGCGACGTTCGATGAGATCGTCCAGCCGAACCGTCAACGAGGCCTGGTCCCCCGGTGTCCGCGCGATTTCACGGTCGTTCAGCAACAGCGTGCGCAGACCGGCAACGTGATCGAGTCGCAGGAAAAGCACCTCCGACGCGGGATCGATGACCGGTTTTTGAAAAGAGCGCAGCAGGCGGACGGGACCGTGAATCCCGGCCGGCCAGGTCATCGGGAGGTTCACGCGCTGTCGTGGCTCGCCCTGGTTTCCGTGAGCCAACCACTCCCATCCTCCGCGTAACCGAATGCAGTGCACGCTCATCAGAGCTTCCTCGGCGCGCCCTCTTCTCGGCCCGAACCGGAACGGTCCTTATAGCTTAGGCCCGTAAGACACTCGGCTTTGCTATGGCCATCACCCTTCTTACACAGTATAGTCAAGATCTTCCCCGGGGCGTCCCAGGTCTTTCGCGGATCGGCGGACCTCGAGCCGCGGCGATGTCGTCGTGACCCGTGTCCCGAACCGAGCTCCTCGTGCTCCCTGTCTACGCCGGGTCGCTGCCGCGCCTCAAGAGCCGTCGCATCCAATACCGATGGGGAAAGGGATGGAACGGGCCTCTCGGAGTCGATAGGCGCGTTGCCGTGCGGTGGGGCCTCTGATACGGACTCAGGACCGTCGCGGATCGTCTATGAGCAACGGCCAACTCCACGTCGAGTCGCGGACACGGTCACTGACCGGCGTGCAAATCTTGGGGACGGGTAGCTACGTTCCCGACAACGTCATCAGCAACCTCGACCTGCGCGAGACGCACGGGTTCGACCCGGAGTGGATCGTCAACCGCACGGGCATTCACGAACGCCGGTTCGCCCTTCCCCACCAGGCGACGAGCGACCTGTGCACGCACGCCGCAATCCGCTGTTTGAAGGCAGCGAACTGCGACCCGGCGGACGTCGATCTCCTGGTCGTCGGGACGTTTACGCCGGACATGTGCTTCCCCTCAACCGCGAACCTGGTTCAGGACCGCCTCAAGCTGAACTGTCCGGCGTTCGATATCCAGGCCGCCTGCGCGGGGTTCGTCTTTGCGCTGGTGACCGCCGCGCAGTTCGTTGCGGCGGGGACCAGCGAGTGCGCGCTCGTCATCGGCGGCGACTGCAACAGCCGGGTGATCAACCCCGGCGACCAGAAAAGTTTCCCCCTGTTCGGCGACGGCGCGGGGGCGGTGCTGCTCGCCCCGGGCGACAAGGACCAGGGACTCGTCGCATACCAGCTCGGCTCGGACGGGTCGGGGGGCGACCTGCTGAGCCGCCCCGCCTGCGGTAGCCGCATTCCGCCCACAGCCGACGCGCTGGACCAGGGCCTGCATTACCTCACGATGGACGGACGCGCGGTTTTCAAGTGGGCCGTGCGCATCTTGACCGATTCCACGCTCGCGGTCATGGAACGGGCGCAGCGCGCGATTCCCGAAGTCCGCTGGTTCATCCCCCACCAGGCCAACGTCCGGATCATCCACGCGGCGAGCGACGTACTCGGCTTTCACCGCGACGCTGTGTTCAAGAACCTCGAACGCTATGGTAACACGTCGGCCGGTTCCATTCCGATCGCCCTCGACGAGCTGCTCCAGGAAGGGCAGGTCGAACGCGGTGATCTGCTGCTCACGTCGGGTTTCGGGGCCGGCCTCAACTGGGGCACTGCGCTCTGGCGCTGGTAGTCGCGCCGATCCGTTTCCAGGACGGAAACCGGGCTCACCCGCGGTCGATGGGGCGCCAAATGCCGAGGGCCGTCCGGATCGATCCGGACGGCCCTCGTCGTTGTGAGCGCGCCTCCCGCGTTAGTAGTTGGTTGCGGGCGATGCCGCCGACGGTTGCGGCGGGGGCAACTCGCCCTTCTTCCGCCGCGCGAAGAACCCGGTGCCGGCGTTGGCGGTCGTGACGTTCCCCAGCGGCAGGGTGGTACCGGTGGAGTAGAGCCGTCCCTTCAAACGGCCGACGATCGTGCCCGGCCCGGCCACATCGCCGGCGCTGCCGTACTCGTTGTTTGCAGGGCGGTAAGTCGCCGCGGTGACGCTGTCGATCAGGCTCCCCTTCTGGTGCAGCGGGCCGATCTTGCTCTTGGCACGTGCCCCGACGAGACCCGCCGCGTAGGAGGTGTAGTCGAAGCCCGAAACGATCTGGGTGTTCTGGGTGTTGCCATGGATCGACGTCTTGCCGATGGAGCCCGAGGACGTGATGAGGGCATTCGTCGTGGCGTTGCCGGGCTCGGCGACGTAGACGGGCTCGCCGTTCACCTGTGCGTAGTTCGGGTTGGTCGGCGAGAGCCGCTGGACGTTCGCGGCTTCGATCTTCAAGCGGCGAATGCGCGTCGCCGTGATCTCTCCGCCGAGCAAGAAATTGGCGGGGTAGCCGTACTGGTTGACGGGCGTGCCCGCGGTGGTCGCGTCCTGGTTGCTGGTGGGGTGAGTCACGCCCCCCGTGTTCGCGCCGACGGGGCTGCCGAGGCCCTTCTTGAAGGTCAGCGAGCCGATCGGCCCGTTGACGTCCAGCCCCACGGCATCGGCGTTGCCGCCGAAGGTGGCAACCTTGAGGTGCTTCAGCCCGCTGAGGCCGTTCTGGAACGGCGTCGCTGACCGCGACGCGGTCACGTTCACCGCGGAGCCGCCGACGGCGAGCTTGTCGATGGCCGTGGCCTGCACCGAGGTGCGGCCGGTCGTGCCGACAATCGGGAAATTGACCTCTTCGCCTGCGCCGACGATCGGACTCTCCGTGGGGTTGATCGCGCGCTGCGTGAGAGCCAATCGGAGCGCCTGCGCGGGGTCGACGGTGGGGGCCTGGGTCGACGAGATGAAGTTGAGGCCGTGGATCTGCCCGTTCACCACGATGTTGACCGTGCCGGTCGTTTGCGGGCTCGTCGGGACGGTCGACGCGTTGCTGTTGAAGACGGTGTTGAAGATGCTGTCCAGCCGGATTGTCGGCTCGACCTTGAGCGGCGTCGAGGGGTCGCCGATTTCGATGTTGATCGGCTGGTCGTCCGTCGCCTGATCGATGTTCGCCAGGATGTCGTGGAACTGCAGGTACTGAACGCCACCGGTCAGGAATACGCCGGTATTGGTGTTGTTCAGACCCCCGTTGGGGGGGGGCACCGTCTGGGTGAGCGTGAACCCATTCAGGATCACCGACCGCACGCCGCTGTTGTCGATCAACTTGTTGAACAGGACGGTGCCGTCGGTCGGGGTGCGGGCGGACGCGGTCACGTTGCCCGTCACGTACGTTTTCGTCAGCGAAGTGCCGACGAGTTGAATGGTGTCGATATTATCATCAAGCGCACCGTCCTGCGGTGTCGCGTCGGTTACGATCACCTCGCCGGGACCGTGCACCGTGATCGTCCACTGGTCCCCCTGCCGGTCCGTGCCGGTGAGGATCTTGCCCGCGTTGCTGATCCCCGAGCTCTGAGCGTTGTTCGGGTTGATCAGCCCGGCGGCCGACACCGCGACCGGCTCGTGCGTGATCGGATTCTGCACGGGCAGGTCGTTGGGGACCCAGGGGGCGAAGGCGCCATTCGCGAACGAGGCGTTGAGCACTTGGCGCGCCTCCAACCGTTCGAGGCCCGACCCCAGCCTGTAACGGGCCGAGTCGGGTCGGTGGGGCCGCCGCCGTGAGAACCGCATGGTAGACTCCCTTCCCAGGCCGCTCGTCGCACGGACGAATACGCCCGGCGCCCGCCGCGCCCGGCGCGTACCGCTCCGTCGAGCGGCCCCCCTATTTCGGTTGGCCGTCCGGCTGGAATACGTTCCTTCAATCGCGCGCCCTGTGCCGGTCGCACGGGCACCGACTCTCGGTCGTTCCCAAGCCCGGTTGGCGCAGCGTACTAGGTCACGACCTATTTCTCGGCCGTCCTCCCGACACGACTTCAGGCACCGTGTCAAGGCAGGCGAAACAGGTTGACGAGGAAAGCAGAGAAAGGGATTAAGCCGTGGAGAGCGAACGCAACGTGGTGAGGGCTTGGGACACGTCGGCGGCGAACGTGAAGTACTGCGTCAGCTTCATGATCGAGAGCAGGTTCTCCACCGACGGGTGCACCCGGGTCAGCACGAGCTTCCCGTCGTGCGACTCGACCCGGCGTTTGAGGCCCACCAGGATGGCGATCCCCGAGCTCGACAGGTAGTCGGTCGCTCCCAGGTCGAGAGCGACGAACGGCCGCGCCATCGGCTCGATCGTGTTATAGAGCGCATCGCGAAAGGCGTTGGTTCGAAAATCGTTCAGGTCGGTCGCGTCGTCCAGCGTCACGACCAAGATGCCCGCCTCATCACGGGTGCTGAAGGATGGCATGGTGGGATCGACTCCTGGAATCGAATCAACGCTTAGGGATGAGGATCTCGTGCCGCCGACTCGGAGACTTACGGGTCACTCGGGCGGCCGTTCCGCGAAGGCGGATATCTTCTCTCCATGCTCCATTATTGCCCACCAGGCAGCCGTGCGGCGCGGATAATCCTCTTCGGCGCTTCAGATTACACCCAAGTCCTCGAAAGGACGATCTGACCAAACGTTCCCACTGCAATCTCCGCGCCACGGCAGACGACGCTTCCGACGTCGCGCGCGACTACCTTCCGTCACAACTAAGAGTGTGGATTCCGGCTCACGGCGCGCGGATGATACTGCGGTCACATCATATCGACCCTGGCGCGTGCGATGCAAATCTTTTGCGGCCAGGCGTTCGCCGGGCCGGCGGCTCCTCGTTTTCAAGGCGGCAGCAGGCCGCTAGACTAGAAGCCGGTCAAAAAAAGAGCGGCGTTTTCCTGCCGGTGTGTGGCCTCTCGAGGGATTTGCATTGAACCGATTTTGGCTGGCGCTACAGGCCTTCTGGCACTGTCTGACGGAACCCGACTTCGCCGCGCGCGTCGCGCTGCTCTTTGCCAAGGCACCGACCGGTCCCGACTTACGAGTGCTGGCCGTGCTCCAGCGAGACGGGCGCCTCGTCGACTTCCTCGAGGAGGACATCGACGGCTACTCCGACTCCCAGATCGGTGCCGCCGTGCGCGACATCCACCGCGGCTGCCGGAAGTCGCTCCACGACTACCTCACTCTCGAGCCCGTGCTCCCCGCGGCCGAGGACGAGCGCGTCACGGTGCCGGCCGACTTCGACCCCGCGGCCATCCGGTTGATCGGCAACGTCAACGGGACGCCTCCCTTCTCCGGAATCCTCAAACACCACGGGTGGCGCGTGAAGGCCGTGCACCTCCCCGTGCTGCCCGCCGCGCGCGACGATGCGTCGGTCATTGCGCCGGCTGAAGTCGAGCTCGCCTGAGTTTTCAGCGCAGAGAGTGGAGATCGGCTCATGTCGCGTTATGTCGTCGGGATTGACCTGGGCACGACCAACAGCGCCGCCGCCTATGCCGACACGCGCGAGGCGGTCGACGGAAGGCCCGCGCCGATCAAGGCCCTGGCGATTCCGCAAATCGTCGGCGTCAACGACGTCGGAGAGCGGAGCGTCCTCCCGTCGTTCCTCTACCTTCCCGCCGCCAAGGAATTTCCGGCAGGAGCGCTCGACCTTCCCTGGAAATCGGACGCGGACCGGCTCCTCGGCACGTTCGCGCGCGACCATGGCGCGAAGGTCCCCGGGCGCCTGATCAGCTCGGCGAAGAGCTGGCTGTCGCACCCCGGAGTGGATCGCAAGGCGCCCATCTTGCCCTGGACTGCGGCGGAGGATGTCGCGAAGCTTTCACCCGTTGACGCATCGGCGGCTTACCTCGGACACATCCGAGACGCCTGGAACACCCTCATTGCCGGCAAGGTTGCCGCCGACCGCCTCGAGCAGCAGGACGTGTTCTTGACCGTGCCCGCCTCGTTCGACGCCGTCGCGCGCGAGCTGACGGTCGAGGCGGCCCGGCAGGCGGGTCTTCAGAACGTGACGCTGCTCGAAGAGCCGCAGGCCGCTTTCTACGCGTGGCTGGCGGCCCAGGGGGACCATTGGCGCAAGCGAGTGAAGGTCGGCGACATCCTCCTCGTTTGCGACGTCGGCGGTGGCACGACCGACTTCACGCTGATCTCGGTGACCGACCAGGGGGGCGACCTGGCGCTCACGCGTCTTGCCGTGGGGGAACACATCCTGCTCGGCGGCGACAACATGGACCTCGCGCTGGCCCACGCGGTGGCCGCGACTCTGCCGAACGGCATGGAGGGTCTCGACGCGGCCCAGCGCGTGGCGCTCGGGCACGCGTCGCGCAACGCGAAAGAGACGCTCTTCACGAATCCGCAGAAAAGCGCTGCGCCGGTGACGGTTCTCGGCCGCGGTTCAAAGGTCATCGGCGGGGCCGTCAAGAGCGAGCTGACCCGGGAGACGCTGAATGCCGTCCTTCTCGACGGCTTCCTGCCCCATTGTGCGCCGACCGACCTGCCCGCGCGGGGGCGGCGCGTCGGGCTGACCGAAATCGGACTTCCCTACGCGGCCGACGCGGCCATCACGCGCCACCTGGCACGCTTCCTGGGGCAACAGGCCGGCTCGCTGCATACCGGTGGACAGGTCGTTCGACCGTCCGCCGTCCTGTTCAACGGCGGCGTTTTCAAGGCCGCGGAATTGCGGGCACGGACCATGGAGGTCCTTTCGGCATGGTTCAGCGAGCCGGCGAAGACGCTCGATTCGGGCGACCTGGACCTGGCCGTCGCGCTGGGGGCGGCCTATTATGGCCAGGTGAGGCGCGGCAACGGGGTGCGCATTCGGGGCGGCGTCGCCCGCTCGTACTACGTCGGGATCGAAACCGCAGCGCCCGCGGTGCCGGGGGTCTCACCGCCGATCAAGGCGCTGTGCGTCGTGCCGATGGGAATGGAGGAAGGGACCGAAACCGACGTGCCGGGCCCCGAGTTCGGGCTGGTCGTCGGCGAGCCCGCCGAGTTCCGCTTCCTGAGCTCGACCACCCGGCGCGACGACCAGGTCGGGACCGTCCTCGAGCGCTGGGGACAAGAAGAGCTCCAGGAACAGGAGCCGCTCGCGACCGCCCTCGCCGCCGCTGACGGCGGCGCCGGGGAAACCGTTCCCGTGCGCCTCCACAGCCATGTGAACGAGGTGGGCACGCTCGAGCTCTGGTGCGACAGCACCCGCGACCCGAGGCGCTGGAAGCTCGAGTTCAACGTCCGCGAACCTGCCGAGTAAGGGAACTCAACCTCATGGACCAGGTCACACTCTTGAAGGTCTACGGGGCCGTCGAACAGCCGCTGGACTTGACCTTCGAGGAGCTCGGCCGCTGGCCGGCGACAGCCCAGATTGCGGACGTCTCACGGTTCCATCCGAAACGTGCGGGCGACGGCGTCACCCTGGACGCGATCCTCGCGCAGGCACGGCCGAAGCCCGAGGCGGACTTCGTGACCCTGCATGCCGACCGCGACAACTTCCACGTCTCCGTCCCACTCGCCGCCGTGCGTGCCGAAGGGATCGTGGTTTACAAACTCGGTGACGCCCGCCTCGGACCGGAGCACGGCGGGCCGGTTCGCTTCCTGATTCGCGACCCCGCCGCGTGCCACAGCCAAGAGCTCGACGACTGCGCGAACGTCAAATACTTATCGCGAATCGAGGTGACGGTCGGCCGAGGAAGGGACACGCGCCCCGCGGACGAGGCTGCGCACGCCGCGTTGCACGCGTCGCAGTCGGGATGAGAGAGCACGCGTGGGGCGGTCACGCCCCCGGCGTTCGCGCCCACCAGCCGAGCAGTTCGCCGAACTTCAGCGTGAGCACGATGATCGTGACCGCCCCGGAGGAGAATGCGGCCACCAGGACGCCCCCCGCGGCGATCTCGCGCGCGGTCTTCAGACGCGGTTCTTCCGGGTCGCCGATCGCGCGCGCCAGCGTATCGACGGCGCTGTGGGTCAGCTCGGAGAGCAGGACCAGGCACGCCCCAAGTACGATCAAGCACCAACCGAACGGGTTGACGCCGAGCATCGCCGCGGTCAGGCAGATGAGGAGCCCGCGATAAGCATGCGCGAAGAAGCTCGAGTCACCGCGAATTGCGTGTTTCAGCCCGCACAGTCCGGCGGCAAACTTCTCGCGTGAGTTACGCCGCCCCGCGCGCGCCCTGAGCGGCGTGGGATCGCCGAAGTCGCCGAACAGAGAGAGCGACGAATCCGCGCTCGGAACCGGAGGGTTGGCAGACTCGTGGTCCATCGGGTTGAACTCCCCCCGGGGCCTCGAAGCGGCGGTCGAATCCGTGGCCGCGGCGTTCATCATTGTGTCGGCGCGTACCGCGTGTCTAGCTGGCTGAGGCCAACGCCCGACCCGCCCAGACTCAGGCCGGGGCTGATGCGCGGCGAGAACGAGACGGCGGCCATGTAGCTCATACGTTGCGGGTCGACCGTGAATCCGATGGACGACAGCCAGTCGGCCCCGATGCGCGTCACCGAGAACCCGGTGCCGAGTGAGATATTGTTTCCGAAGTCATACGAGTTTGAGAACGTCCCGTAGTACTTGGGGCTCAGCCAGTAATTGATCGACGTGCCGAGCGCGGACGTGCTGATCGGTCCGGTGTCGAGCACCGTGTAGGTCAGGGTCAGGACGGTGCGCGGCGGCCGTGTGATCGAGATGCCGGACGTCACGACGTTCAGCCCGAATGGGTCGTTGTGCCTGGCCGCCGCCTGGACCGTCGGCTGGCCGCCGATGTTGAAGAACTCGAACCAGCCGTAGGAGAAGACGCTCGTCCGGTCGCCGACGAACCACTGCCAATTATACATGTTTTGGCCGAACGGCTTGCCGAAGTTGTCTCGGCTGGCCTGCGGGAAGTAGGTCGATGAGAGGTCGAGGGTCATGTAGTCGATGATCCGCCGCTTCCCCTCGGGTCCGCGCTTGGTTTGAAGTCGTTGGTGAATATTCATTTGAAGTGTATTGATGGACGCCTGGATGTCGGTCGGCCCGCTGATGGGCGAGAGCACGCGGCGAAGCATCAGGAAACGCGGGTCGTACTGGGCGGGGAGCAGGCTGCCGACGTAGGTCGTCATCGCGAAGTAGCGTCGGACGTACTCGTACTCGTTGTCGTCGAGGTCGTCCTGCACGCCGAGCTTGTTCAGGTTGACGTTCGAGTAAGCGTCGCGATAGTCGAGCTGGAAATTGACCTTGTGATTGAGCCCGTGGACGTTGAACAGTTCGCTCTCGACCTCGGGGAACGCCTTCCAGGCCATCAGGTCGAGCCGGGCGCCCGCGCCGCCCCAGACGCGGCCGACGGAGTTGCCGGCGATCTGGTTGTTCCAGCCCGCGAACTGCCCCTGAACGTAGGGCGTGAGGCGAATGAAGTCGAACTGGAGCGGCAGGTCGACTTCGTGGTTTGTATACACGCGTCCTGACTGAAAGGTGCCGGTCGTGTTCGAGATCGGGTCGTACGGGATGAACGCGAACACGTAAGGATTGTTCACTTCAAGCGCAGTGTGAACGTTGGCGTAGTCGATGCCCGAGTGCTGGTAATAGGTGAGCCGGTTGCCCAGCAGTGAGTCGCCGAAGCGGTAGTAGTCGAGGCGAGGAAACCACTGCGTCTCCGTCTGCCACGGCATGAGGTTACCCTCGGTCCAGACCGACCATGCCGAGCTGTCCTTCTGGTTGATGAAGTAGGCGAGCGTTTCCTGGTCGAGGCCCGTTTCCGTCAGCCGCTTGTAGTATTCCTCGAGGAAGTAGCGGTCGGTGTAGTACCCCAGCTCGACCTGCATCCGCATTTCGGAGAGCGATGGGTCGTCTGGGTCGTAGTCGCCGAAGTACTGCATGTGCCGCGCGGTGATCCGCAAACGGTCTTGCTGGAACGGCGGTACCGCGAGCCGCGTGATGCCGACGTTGGCGGCCTTGTTGTTGTTCGTGATAATCGCCAGGCCCGGCCCCAAGTCGTCCGTCCCGAAGTCCTTCAGGCCCCAGATGTCGAAGTAGCCGAAGTGCTCGTTGGCAAACCCGGGGGTGGGGACCACGTTGCGGTGGTAGGGGTCGAGAATGTCGTTCACGACGTCACGACCGAACCAGCCGATCTCGCTCCCGAGCGCAGGGAATTCCTTGGTGCGGGCGCTCAGGTAGTCGACGTTGAGCGTCCAGATATCGATCGCGGGCGGCTTCGGTATGTTAAACAGCTTGAACGCGTTGAAATCGACCAGGAGCTGCTGGCCGAGGTAATTGTTCGACCGGAACGCCAGGGTCCGGAGCGGCGGATCGAGGTCGTCGGCCGTGCCTGAAAAGCGGGGCCAGTAGAAGACCGGGACCGGTCCGAAGAAGAAGAAGTTCTGCCGGGCGTCGTAAAACCACGTTTGTTCCCGCGGCGCGTTCGGGTCGCGAGGGTTCTTTACGGTTTGACCCGAGCTCGGGTTGGCCTTCGGGTTCACGATCTTCGTAAGGTCCACCGAACGGTTCTTGATACGATATCCCGGGTTGGGAAACCGGCTGCCCGTCATGATCGAGCGGTCAGCGCGCAGGCGTTCCAAACCATAGCGGAGTTGGCCGTCCGGGCCGTATTCCATCGGACGGTACTGCTCGATGCGCGGGGACGTGATCTTGGCGGGGGCGATCAACCCCGGGGCAAAAAGATCGAGCTCCGCGTCGAGCGTGATCAGGCGGTCCGATCGGAAGTCGTAATAAGCGGAGTTCGCCCGAATCGTCTTCTGGTCCGCCGACCCGGCCAACCGGCGCTGGTCTTGCTGGAACAGCACGTGCCCTTCGAGGTAAACCTCCATCGGCGCGTGGACCGGGTCGATGGTTTCGCCGTTGGGTCCGGTCGTCGAATTGAACTTCGGGTCGGTCTGCCGCCAGATGATCACGCTGTCGGCCGAGAGGTCGACCGTGCCCGTCGGCGGCGGCGACGTGGTGACGATGTTCACCCCGCCGCGGATAATGATAATATCAACGCCTTCAGCCGTGGTTTTCAGTCTCTCGATTTGAAAATCGGGTCCGCCGTTTCGTGGATAGATTCGCGTGACTCGCGCGGAGCCCGGAAGGATCGGCACCAGCGGCGGCGGCGCAGCCGGACGTTCCTGCCGGACCGGCGGCGCGGGCTTGCCGTCGGGCCCAGGGAGCGGCTCGACGGTCGTCGGTGGCACAACCGGAACCGGGGCCGGCTGGAGGTTCGGCACGGTCGGTGCGCCTTCGATCGGCGGCAAATCAATTTCCGGACCGTTGCCGCCCGGCCTCGTCTCGACCGGCGGAGCCACTTCGACTTGGGTGGCTTGCGTCCGCGCGATTCCAGAATCGCGTTGCGTCAACTTGGCTTCCACCGGCGCAAGGACCGCGGTCGCGTCCACGTTCGGCTTCGGCGTCGCACTTGCTGCGTTGCGGATGGCGACCGTCTCCGCCGGAAAGGCGCGCAGCAGGATCGGAAAGTTGGCGGGCGCGCCGGCAAGTTTGAGCAATCCCTTCTCTTCGAAGGCGCGGGCCCGGATCTCCTGCCGCGTGATCAGCCTCGTCCGGAACTCCCGCTGTGGCGGACCGGGCGTACCGAGGACTTGGGCGCCGGTTTCCGCGTAAATATCGACGTATTTTACCGGCGTGACCGAGTCGCCGCCGCGGCTGATCCTGACCACGATCTGATCCGCCCGAAGGTCGAACAGGTCCTGGGCCACGGCTGCTTGCCGGGAGAGGATGATCCATTCGACCGAGTCCGCGGTCCAGGCTCGAACCTGTCGCGCGTTGAGCGCAACGGGTCCTCCCGCTGCGCCGGCGTCGGGTGACGGGGTGCGCAGGGCCTGGCCGGGGGACTGCGCCCTGGCCGAACCAACGATGATCAAGAGGACGAGCCCGCACCAAGCGCTGATTCGCGCTGGGACGCTCCTGTGGTCGTGCCCCTGCACGGCTCCTCCCTGATTACGACTGAGCGAGCCGGCCTTCCATGGCCGAACCCGTCGATGACGCGCCGGAACACCTGCACGCCGAGACCACTCCAGCCCCGTCACCCGGGACACACTCCGACGTCGGCTCGACGGAACCGCGAGCTGACCGAGGTGACGTCTGAGGGGGTGCGGCCGTACCACACCGGATGTCGAGTCAGAGACGACGTGCGAGTGACGGGACAATCGGCGGGGAGAGTATCCATTGCCAGCATCCTCGTCAACCCGAACCGCCGCGAGGTGCGACGCGGCTGGTCAGCGCCCTGGCTGGCCGGGGCGAAGTGATCGGCCTTCTGTTCCTTAGCCCCGTACCAGAAACTGCGTGCAACCCAAACGAAAACCGCTCTGCTGAAACACAGCGGGAACGACTTCTCGGTTTGCGTTCGCCCCGGCCAGTCGACGCGTAGCGGTCGGTCAAGACAACGAGCGCCGGGACTTCGGTTCCTTCCACAGCCGGCGCAGCGACGGATTCAAGCCGTAGCTCAGGCTCAAGAGCTTGATGGGGTGGAGGGTTCGCTTCGTCACCCCCTGCTCCATTTGCATCCGGCAGGCGCCGCACTCGGTCGCGCCGATCTCGATGTCGGGGTCGCGCAGGCGGCTGAGCAATCCTCGGCCCGCCCGTAAAGAGGTCCGGAAATGGTCCCGCGCCAGGCCGTACGTCCCCGCCATTCCGGAACACCCGCGATCGATGAATTGAATGTCGAGCTCCGGAATCTTGCGGATCAGGTCGAGGCCCGGAGTACCGATGCCCAGCGAGCGGAGGTGGCACGGTTGGTGGTAGCCCACGCGCGCGCGTAAGGCCTGCTGGGGCGCGGGGAGTTGACCGCGCGCGTCGAGCCCGGCGAGGTACTGACCGACATCCATCGTGTTCTCGGCCACGAGCTCTGCGTCCAGGTCGTCGGTCAGCCTCAGATAATGATCGCGCAGCATGAGCGACGCGGTCGGCTCCGAGCACACGATGGTGTAACCGTCTCGTACCGCCTCGCCCAGAATGCGCAGGTTTCGTAGCGCGAGCTCGCGTGCGTAATCGACGTCGCCCGCGACCAGAGCGGGCATTCCCGACCCGCGCTGGCCGCGCGGCACGTAAACATTCACGCCCGCCTGGTGCAAGACCGCCACGACCGCCTCGGCCAGCTCCTGGTCGAAGTAGTTGGCGAAGATGTCCACAAAATACGCGACCCGCGGGCCGGGGGCCTGGGGCCGGGGTCGGGTCAGACCGAACCTTTCGATGCGACGGACGAACGGCGTTCGATGGGCTTTCGGCAGCCTGCGCAGGCGGGACAGGCCGAGGACCCGTTCGAACAGCCAACGTGCCGGTCCGCTGGCCATGAGGGCGTTCGACAGGATCGGCAAGCGGCTTGCCAGCCGCGACCAGACCTCGACCCGTGACAGCAGCCAATCTACCGGCTGGAGCCCGTGGTTCTGAACGTAGGCCGCTTTCGCCTCCAGCATCAGGCCCGAAACGTCGAGTCCCGAGGGACATTCATCGCGGCATAAATTGCAATGAATGCAGAGATCGGCGTTCTTCTTGAACTCTTCCGACCCCCAACTGCGCGGGTCGACAGCGCCCGAAGCCACCTGGCGGACCAGGTTGGCTTTGGCGCGCGGGGTCGCGCGCTCCGAGTGGTCGGCCCGAAAGACGGGGCACATTCGCAACGACGGTTCCTGGGAGCGGCACGAACCGCAACCGTTGCACGCAGCGCCGATCTCGACGGGCGACCGGTCCTGCCAGCGCAACACCGGCAAGAAAACGAAGGAGCCGTTTTCGCTCTCGGTTTCGTGCGCCGGCTCGTCGATCGGCCGCGGAGCCGGAAAACGGCGGAGGTTTCGGGTCATCTGCCGCGGATCGTCGTTGATGACCTTGCCGGGGTTAAGAATGTCGACGGGATCGAACGCGTCCTTGATTTCGCGCATGACCTGGAACGTGTCGCCGAGCTGCCTGCGCAGGAATTGACTGCGGAGCAAGCCACAGTTGCCCGCCCCGGGGACGCTCCCGCCGCACTCCCACGCCGCGTCATAGACGTGCGAAGCCACCGGCTCGAGCTTCGCAGCGTCGCTCGGATCGCTCAGGTCGAGGAACGGGCGGATGCGCACGATTCCCTCGCCCGCGCGTCCATCCAGCGTCCAGCTCGTGTCGTGTGCCTTGAGGATGACTTGCAGACGCGCAAGGAAGTCGGGCAACGCTTCGGGCGGGATCGCCAGTTCCTCGATGAGCGGCACGGGCCGCGACCGCCCCTTCGCCCGCATGAGCAGCGGTTCGACCGCACGCCGCAGCCCGAGCATCGCCTCGTACTCCCCGCGCTTCGCGACTTCGACCGGATCGTCGGTGATCCGTCCGGACCGCGCCAGCCGCTGCGCCAGCGTGTGCACCGACCGCTGGACCGCGTCCGGGTCGTCCCCTTCAAAGCCGACGACGAGCGCGGCCTCCGCCCCCTCCGAAATGCTGTCTCGCAGGCGGGGGACGGCCTCCCGGATCAGCCGGAGCATGCGCCAGTCATAGAGGTCGCACGAGGCCGGTTGCGCGGCCCGGCACTCGAGGACGGCCGCGGCCGCGTCGGCGATGCGCGCGAACGGCACGAGGAGCGCGCCCTGCGCGGCCGGAATGGCCACGGTCTTGAGTGTCGCCTCGGTGACGAGCGCCAGGGTGCCTTCGGAGCCCGTCAGGATCCGGGCGAGGTCGACGCCCTCGAGCGTGGCCGCCGCGTGGAGTGCATAGCCGGCCCTGACGCAGCTCGGCGCACTGGTTTTACGCGCCAGCGAGTCCGCGTTGCGGCGAGCGAGTCCCGCGATCTTTCGCGCGACGGACTGCTTGAAGTCGATCGGCTCGTCGTCAAATGCGGGCCAGGGTTCGACCCCGCAATCACCGACATCACCGTTGGCGAAAACCACGCGCAGGCTCATGACCTGGTCGGCCGTCGTGCCATACCGGAGCGACCGAACACCGGCCGCGTCCCGGCCGATCAGGCCGCCGATCGTGCACACGTCCGAACCGTCGGGGTCCAGAGCCACGCGCCGGCCGAGCGGCTCGAGCTGGGCGTTGAGAACGTCCAGGACGACGCCCGGCTGCACGACGACCCAGTCCGCCCCGATCTCGACGACCCGGCGGAAATGCCGGCTGAAGTCGAGGATCAATCCGGGGCCGAGCGCACCACCGGCCCGCCCCGTCCCCGCCCCCCGCGCATGGAGCGAAATCGCGTGTTCGGTCGCATAGCGGGCGATCGCGCAGAGGTCCTGCTCGGTGCGGGGTGCGATCGCGCCGAGCGGGTCGACCTCATAGAGGCTGGCGTCGTGGGCGTACGCGGCCCGCTCCAGCGGCTCGAACAACAGCTCGCCGGCAAGCATTCCTCGCAGGTCGTCGAGAATCCTCGCGCGGTTTTCATGCACGATGACACCATGGTCCCTTGGCCGCGTTCATATCGAGACAGGCTGACGGCAGCCTTGCGTACTTCAGACGGGAGGGTTCGCCGATGTCTGCTGCTGGCGTAGCTGCTCGATCCGTATGCGCTCCTGGCGGTACCGCTCGCCAACGGCCAGGTCAAACGGATGGAAGCGCCCGAGGGGGTTCGACCCTGGGCCCCGAAACTGGCAAAGGCAACGGTAGCAGATCGTGACATCCGGCACCCGGTAATAAAGAACCAGGTCGATGAGCGCTGACGCGAGCAAAACGAGATAGGCGGGAACCGGGTTCTCGTAGTACCAGAAGACGGTGCTGATCCCGAACCCGACGAGCACGATGAATAACCCGAGCCCTTGCGGAAAGTCTTTCTGAAGGTAGAGGTCTTCCGTCGCGCACCAGGGACAGGCGACGATCCCTTCTGCGTTCCAGGCGGAGCCACGGAGCGCGTGCTCGCGCGCACACGACCGGCACTTGACCGCGGGGCTCGACTCGACCCCTCGGACATTATTGACGGCCCGGCACCCGGGACACTCGAAAGTCAACTCCATCGGCGGCCTAGTTTCACCCTGGCGAATACCGCTCGTCCGGCCCGATTGTACGCGATTCGGCACGCCGGTAAAGCAGTGACTACACACGACTTAGAAAATGACTCCCGAGCCCTGCGAGAGCACCAGCGCGGTCAGTTCCCCGAAGAGAACGAGCGTCATTGCGATGTACAGGATCCCCGTCGCGGACTGCGTGGACCGGATCTCAACCGTCTTCCACGTCAGCACCGTGGCGAGCGCTGGGCCGAGGAAGCCGACGCCCCAACGCACGGTGAGGAAAAACGTCGAGACGGGGACGACCGCCGACGGGGCGAACGCTCCGGACCGCCACGCCCAGAATCCCAGCGCCGCGACGCCGGCCCGTATCGCCAGCGCCCAGGCCATGCAGCGGACGAACCGCCGCAGCGGGTCGATCGACATCGCCGGCGCGGTGAGGTAGTGGTGCCCGAGCAGCATCGCCGTGAGGGTCGAACCCATCAAGAACGCCGACGCCACCCTTCCCGCGCCGTTCAGTGCCCAGAGCTCGCCGGAGGCCGCTCTCGACGCCGCCACCAGCACCGCCCCCGTGGCGACGACCATGCCGGCGGTCAGAGGTACGCCGACCCGCGGCAACCCTAAACCCCAGGAGACCGAGGCCAGGAACGCCAGCACCGCAGCGCCTGCGATCACTCCGGCGACGCCGGAACTCGCGTGTGAGCTGGCGCGCGAGACGTCGAGCGCCGCCAGCACGAGCAGCCCCAAAATCACGTGGCAGTGAGTGCGGAAGAACGCAAGCGGCACCGCGCGCCAGGGCGTGATCAGCAGCAATCCCGCGAGTCCGCACGCAAGGCGAACTGCGAAATCAGCCAGCATCGGAAACGGCATAACGCGGTGCGACTCGAGGGGTGGGTGGCCAGGGGCGTGCCAAACGCGAAAAAACCAATCTAACGACGAGCGACCCTGCCGGGAAGCCCACCTCCGAGCGGATCGCCGGCGCGAGCCCACGTGCCATTAACTCTTGCCGCCGAAGATCAGCGACAAGACTTCGGAGCGCGTGGCCAGACGTTCCTTGAACGCGCCTCGCATCGCACTCGTCACGAACGAGCTGCCGGGCTTGTACACGCCGCGGACCGTCATGCAACTGTGCGTCGCTTCCATTACGACCGCCACTCCCTTGGCGTCCAGCTCCTTCATGAGCAGGTCGGCGACTTCTTCCGTGAGGCGTTCCTGCATCTGCGGGCGCCGCGCCAGGACGTCGATCACGCGCGGAATCTTCGACAGCCCGATGACCTTGCCGTTCGGCAGGTAGGCGACGTGCGCCTTCCCCGTGAACGGCAAGAGGTGGTGCTCGCAAAAGCTCTCGAACTGGATGTCCTTGATAAGGACCATCTCATCATATTTCTGTGTGAACAGCTTGCTCAGGTGGCTACGAGGATCCTGGTGCAACCCACGGAAGACTTCCGCGTACATCCGCGCGACGCGGTCGGGCGTCTCGCGCAGTCCCTCCCGGTCCGGGTCTTCCCCCACGGCCGCCAAGATCTCGCGAACGGCTTTGCGGATCCGGTCCAGGTCCACGCGCTCCCCGGCGTTCCCCGAGGCCAGTTCCTCATCGTCCGCCGGGTAGTCTCCGCCGTTGCTTGCGACGCTCGTGACCGCGATTCGTTGACCCATGATCTCTCGTGCTCGTGGCGGCCGGAGCCGGTTCCAGCGGATTGACTACAAGCTAAAGGGAGTGTTCGACTTCCGTAAACTCAGCAATTATTCTAGACCAGCCGCGCGCTGAAATCAAGCGGCCATGCCGACGGCTCCAGAGCCGTTTGCCTCGGGGTATCGCCATCCTATGTAAACATAAAATTGTTGTGTGGATCGCTCAATTGCTACTGAACAACGGCGGGAACGGACGCGTTTCTTTTTTTTTGGAGACGGCGCCGGCTTGCAGTCCGACGAGTAACGCGATCAACGTCTCTAGACGGCGATCGACGCGGTTCTCCGCCAGGAGCGCCTGTCGCGTCTCCGGCGCAAGCGCGAGCGCGGCCGCCGCAATGTCCGTCACGACGCCGAGCGAAAGTTTGGAGTTCCAGAGCCAGGTCAGGTCGATCTCCTCCACCTTCGCCGCCCGGAGGACATCGTGGCAGAGCGTCACGAACACGCGTCGGCGTTGCTTGAGGTCGGTCTTGCCCTGGTAGTCTTCGATCACGTCGGCCTCGGCGATACGGTAGAGCTTCTCGCTCGGGACCTCGCGCCTGAGCCGAACGCGCCGGCGTCCCGCCAGCAGGATGTTGAATTGACCGTCGGCCATGCGCTGGTGCCGCACGATCTCGCCCACGCATGCGACGTCTTCGATGGCCGGAACGGCCGGCCCGTCGGCCGGTCCGGGCTTCAAACGGACGATAGCGATCGTCTTGTCGCGGGCCAGCGCATCCTCGGTCATCTGCCGGTAACGCGGCTCGTAGATGTGCAAAGGCAGGATCGTATGCGGAAACAGCACCACGTCCCGCAACGGGAAAAGGCGCACCACCGAGACGGGACGGCCGGGTTCGAAGTCGTCGTCCATGAGTCTTGTCCGGGTTGGCCGACGGAATACCGGGTTGAGTGGGACGACCCCCAAATCACAACGCTCATTGTAGTCCCGCGCGGCCGACCGGCAAGGCTGGCGCGGATTGACAGCGCGGCGCCGTTCGCTACGATCGATCGGGTCACGGGCCACAACTCTCGAAGCGAGTCCGACATGCCTCGAACGAAAGAGGATTTTCCGAGCCCGAAAACCCGCGCTGGCCGCGTCGTTCGCGCGCTGGAGCGCCTGTATCCCGCGGCGGAGTGCGCCCTGGTACACCGGAACCCGTTCGAGCTGATCGTCGCCACGATTCTCTCTGCGCAATGCACGGACGCTCGCGTCAATCTCGTGACGCCGGCGCTGTTTGCCCGGTTCCCGGACGCGCACGCGCTGGCCACCGGCTCGTTGACCGAAGTCGAGGAGCTGATTCGCTCGACCGGTTTCTTCCGGTCGAAGGCCAAGAATCTCGTGGCCATGGCCACGCAGTTGGTCGAGCGGCATGGCGGGCAGGTACCGGCGGACCACGACGCTCTCACCGCGCTCCCCGGGGTGGGGCGGAAAACGGCGAGCGTCGTCCTCGGCGTTGCCTTCTCACAAGCGGAGGGCGTCGTCGTCGACACGCACGTCAAGCGGTTGGCCTATCGCCTGGGCTTGACCACGCACAAAGATCCCGCGCGGATCGAGCGGGACCTGATGGCGTCCGTGCCTCGCAAGCAGTGGATTGCCCTGAGCCATCGACTGATCCTCCATGGCCGACGGACTTGCAACGCGCGCCAGCCGCGGTGCGCGGACTGCGAGCTCGATCCGATCTGCCCCAAGAACGGCGTGCGACACGCATGAGCCCGTGGAAGGGGCTCCCCGCGGCACTCAGGAATGGGTAAGCTGGTCTAGGGGAAACGGACACCCTGAAGCGAACGACGAGGCGGCGCCGTGCACATACTCGATATTTTCCGAGATCACCCGACCACGTTCAGCTTCGAGTTCTTTCCGCCAAAATCCGATGAGGCCTCGGAAGAGCTCTTTTCTCATATCGCGCGGTTACAGGCGCTGCAGCCCTCGTTCGTGTCGGTGACCTACGGCGCCGGTGGCTCGGATCGCGAGCGGACCCACGACCTGATCTTTCGAATTCAGCGCGAGACCAACCTCACCGCCGTATCGCATTTGACGAGTGTATGCCACTCGAAGGAAGAACTCACCCAGATCCTCGATCGCTACGCCCGCTCGGGCATCGAAAATATTCTGGCCTTGCGCGGCGACCCGCCCCGTGACCGCAAGAACTATGACCGATCGAACGACGCCTTCCAGTACGCCAACGAACTGGTCGCGTTCATCAAGCAACGGACGGACGCGAACAATCCGCGGGGGTTCGGGATCGGCGTCGCCGGCTTCCCGGAGGGGCACCCGGGCACCCCGAACCGGTTGCTGGAAATGGAGTACCTCAAGCGCAAGGTCGATGCGGGGGCCGATTACATCTGCACGCAACTGTTCTTCTGCAACGACGACTTCTACGATTTCCGCGAGCGCTGCGAGCTGGCCGGCATTCAGGTGCCGATCCTCGCGGGAATCATGCCGATCACGAAGAATACGAGCATCAAGAAGATGGCAGAGCTCGCGCTCGGCGCCCGTTTCCCCGCGCGTCTCCTGCGCGCGCTCGACCGGTGCGGAGGCGACTCGGAGGCGATGGGCCGGGTTGGGATCCACTGGGCCTCCGAACAATGCCGGGACCTGCTCGACAACAACGTCCGCGGCATTCACTTCTATACGTTGAATCGCTCGGACGCGACCCGGCTCATTTACGAGAACCTCGGCGTGAAAGACTCGCTCGGGCTGCGCGGGCGTTGAGCGACAGGCAGACCCGGCATGAGCGCCGAACTTACCGATCGACTGAAGGCCGAGGCGCGCCGCCTGGGCTTCGATCAGGTCGGCGTGGCACCCGCCGTGTCGCCTCCGAGCTACCCGCGTTTTCTGAGCTGGCTCGACGCCGGCAACGCCGCGGGCATGGCGTATCTCGCCAAGCGGGCCGAGGCGCGGGCCCATCCCGACAGCCTGCTCGCAGGGATACAGTCAGTTGTGATGGTCAGCTTCGTCTACGGCCGGCCCGAGAGCGCCGAAGCCCCTGGCCCTACCCAGGCGAAGGTGGCGCGTTACGCGCGCGGCGCCGACTATCACGACGTGCTCTGGCGCCGGCTGGAACGGTTGCTGGAGTGGCTCCAGGTTGAGTGCCCCGGCTCGAGAGGGCGGGCCGTCGCCGACACGGCCCCTTTGCTCGAGCGCGACTTCGCCCGGCTCGCCGGTCTTGGCTGGGTGGGCAAGAACACGATGCTCATCGACCGCCGTTTGGGGAGCTACACGCTGCTGGGAGCGCTACTGGTCGATGTCTCGCTCCAGCCGGACCCGCCGCACCTCACCAGCCACTGCGGGACGTGCACCCGCTGCCTGGACGCGTGCCCAACCGATGCCTTCACCGGCCCTTATCAGCTCGACTCCCGCCGTTGCCTGAGCTACTGGACGATCGAGCACAAAGGACCGATCGACGAGGAGTTCGCCGACAAGCTGGACGGTTGGGTATTCGGTTGCGACGTCTGCCAGGACGTGTGCCCCTGGAACCGCAAGGCGCCTCCGGGACGGGAGCCCGCCCTGGCGCCCCGCGCCGAGTGGACCAACCCGGATATCCTCGCGTGGCTGAGCCGCGACGCGGCTTCCCTGACCCGCGCTCTCAAAGGGACCGCGCTGGCCCGGGCAAAGCGCGCGGGCCTTTTGCGAAACGCCGCCTTGATCCTGGGAACGCGCCGGGAGCGCGACGCGGTCCCGGCCCTGGCGAACTGCCTGGACGATGCCGACCCGGGCGTGCGCGCCGCGGCTGCCTGGGCGCTCGGCCGCATCGGCTCGAACGATGCGCTCACCGCGCTTCGGATCCACGCCGGCGACCCAGAGCCGCGAGTGAGCGCGGCGATCGCTCGCGCGCTCGCGAGACCCACGCCGCGCGGCCCATTTTCGGGTGCATGAAATTCCCGCGTGTATTTCACACACTTCACAGAAACGCGGCGCTGCCGCTTACGAGGTTGTCGTCGTCGACGACGAACTCGATGTCGGCGCGACCGTGATCAGCGAGGTCGGCGCGTTGGTGTCGTAGGTCACGGGTGCGATCGTCCCCGAGATCTTCTGGCCGAACGCGTCGGTCGTCGACACGTCGAACGTGTTCGAACCGCTGCCGAGATTGACCACGACGCTGTAGTTGCCCGATGCGTTGGCGGTGGTCGACACGGGCGCGATGTTCTGGTTCGAGTCCGTGAAGGTCACGGTCGCGCCGGGCGTTACGGCCCCCGTGAAGTGCACGGTCTGGAGCGCCGTGATGCGATCCTGCACGCCCGTGTCGCTCGCCGGGTCAAGGTTCGCCGAGATGGAGGGGCTGACCGTCGTCATGGCCCCGGAATTCCGCTCGGCGACCGCGAGGTCCGCCCGGTTGATCATGCCGTCCCGGTTGGCGTCCGCGTCGAAATTGTAGGTGGTCGAGGATGCCTTCGCGCCGATGCCCTGGCGAATGGTCGAGATGTCCGACTGGTTCACGATGCCGTCGCCGTTCGCGTCGCCCGCGAGGTAGAAGCCCAGCAGATAGCTGCCGCTGGTGTTCTTCTCACCCTTGACGGTGACCGTGTAAGTCTCGGCCTTGTTACCCGGCGCCAGGGTGAGTGGGGTTAGAACGGCCGAGGTCTGGTTGCCGTACGACGTCGCGGTCCGCGTCAGCCCGGGCGTGTAACGCGCGTGGGTCGTGCCGGCGACCGCGTGGCCCTGGGCATCGGTGACGCCCGTGATGTACGGGACGAGGCTGCTGCCGGTCTGCGTTGCGACGTCGATCCCGATGACGATCTTCCCCGACTTGGGCATCGTGAAATGGGTCGGGTCGATCGTAAACGTGAAGCTCGAAGTCCCGCCGTTTTGAGAGATCGTGCCGGGTACGATCGCGAACGTGCTGCCTGCGCTCCCGGTGAGGAGCTGGCGGCCCTCCAGCGACTCGACCCCCATTTGCGACGCGCGCCGGCGGCGTGAAGGATGTGACGGGTTCATCGGCCCTCCTTGGCCTATTGCCCGGGGAATCGTCTTTTCGAACCGATCGACGAAATGACTCTGGTCGAGAACGAATGCAAGTTCAGGACGTGTGCGTTCAGGCTTCGCGCGGTGCTGCGGCCCGGCTCGCGGCCGTGAAATGGGGCGCGGGGACCTCCAGCTCGCGGTCGATTTCTGCCCCGTTTCCGCCCTCCCGGCGCGCTGCGACGACCTGCCAGGCCGTGGCCGCATAGACGACCAAGCCCGCCACGAAGAACATCCCATAAGCTTGGGCATACTTGTGCCCCTGCCCGTGTTGGAGGATGCCGCCGACCTCGCTCGACGTTGTGGCCATCAGGAACACCGAGAACCACATCGCCAGCGCCAACGTGACCCGAGTGCCAGCGGGGAGCTTGCGGTTTAGGAAGCGCGCCATCAGGTACGTGTAGGGGATCAAGAGCGTGACGAAATGGTGCTTCCAGCTTCGCTCGGAGACGAACAGCATCGTGAGCACGACGAGCGCGAACTCACCGAGCAGCCTCGGGTCCGTACGGCGATCGGTCTTCGTGCGGCAGAAGATCGCGAGCAGGCCCACGAAGGCCACCGAGAGCACCTTGATCAGGTTACTGACCGCCGCGGCCGGCCACGCGACCAGATTGACGTCCAGATGGACCTCGTACCGTCCTGCTCCGGTCCCTGTCTCGGTCAGGAGCCGGGTCAGCACGCCGACCATCGACTGGTTGACCTCCTGAGGGCTGGCCACGCCGTCCGAGACGTAGGGACTGAGCATGCGGTGCCACCACATCATGAGGCACTCGCCGTTGAATTGAGGCCCGATGATCAGGCTCGGAACGACGAGGAGAAACACGCCGATCCCGAGGCAGGTCGCGCCGACGGTCCGCCAGGACCTTTTGTACATGAAATAAGGGACGAAAAGGGCCGGCGTCACCTTGTAGCTGATCGCCAGCGCGAGCACGAACCCCGCCAGCACGTCGTACCCTTCGCGCCAGGCGTAAAGGGCCGAGACGATCAGGAAGAGGATGAGCAGGTTGTTGTTGCCGTGGTGCAGGTCCCCGAGGATCGGCCTCAGGCTGAAGACCAGGATGCCGGCCTGCGCCCACGACGGAAATGGGCGAGGGTCCGCGCGGGCCATCTTGTAGCAAAGCCAGATCGAGACCAGGGTCAGAACGACCTTGAAACCGAACCAGCAGAGAGCCCCCGGGATTTTCGGCAGCCGCATGAACGGGTAAAGGGTAATCGGCATGATAGGCGGGTTGGGGAACATCGCGACGTCATAAATGTTCACCCCCTGCCAGAACTGGAGGACTTGTGGTCTCCAGCGTATGAAGGCGCTGCGATCGTCGTCGGCTTTTTTGCCGTACATGACGGCCGCCACGATCATGATGACGCCGAAGAGAAACCAAACGAGGCGCCGAAAATGGCGATCGAAGTCAGGCGGTACCCCGGTGTCGGGAGTAGGCACGTTTCACTCCTTCCCTGGAGTTCGAGCCACTCATGTTGAGCTCAAAGCGAGCGGTCGGATGACGTCCCTTCCCGAAAAGAAGCGGACGTCCCAACCGTGCGGCGCGGGGGGCGGTCCCAGGGGAGGACGAACGGCGGGATTCCCTCCGGGAAAACCGAACACCGTCCGGACCGTCGAGATTGACCGCAAGCACGACGCGGTGTGATACCGAAGGACGGCCGATCCGTCAAGGCCGCCTCGCCCCACTTCGATAATGGGGCCCTAATTCATGAATCGTCCCGGCAAGTGCGGCCCGCAGGATTCGAACCTGCAACCAAGGGATTCAAGGGCCCCCGCGTTTCCACGGGGCTTGGACTATCTCATCCTCCAGTCACCCGTGCGACTTGCGCCGAAGGCACGCGCAGTCCGCCTGGATGATCGGGAGGCCGGGCGCTCGTAGGCGAGGGTTATTGTTGGGACTCACCCCGCTAGTCTCTGAACCTTCCTGGCCACCGAAGCCCGGCCAGGCTTGGCTGCGGATCGCCGTGCCAGCTTGCGTCGCACCGCGCCGGTTTAGGTTTCCCGCAATTCACCCGGTTCGCGTCCGGAGGTTACCCTCCGGCGCCACCTTTTTTTTGATGAGTCCCCTGCTCTGCCGTTGAGCTAGGGCCGCATTATCGACCCTATCATCGCGATCGGTCTCAATTCTGACAAGGGTCTTTGGAACGAATGCAAAGCCCGGATCGCGAGAGCCCTCGGGGCAGGGTCTTTCTAAACCCTTGGCGCCCCGCCGCGCTCGCACGAGCGCAACCGAAGGCGCCCCCGGACTCCCGCCCCTCGCGTGCGGAAGATGTTGCGGACATCGCGTTTTCCATGTATCTTTCGCGAGTTCCCATCTGATCGGTCGGGCGACAAGGAGGTGCGGATGGCGGCTCAAGTTACGAGCGTCTTTCTGTATGTGAATGACGTCGTCAAGTCACTTGAGTTCTACAGCGAGGTCGTCGGCGCGACCGTGGCGCAAGTCCACGCCGAGCGAGAGGGGGGGCCGATCAGCTTGGCTCTCCTCCGGATCGGCAACTTTACGCTCATGCTTCATCCCCAGGAACCGCATGCCACCGAGTTCACGAACACGCGGGTGGGCGTGGGAATCCACCTCCAGCTCCGCGTCGACGATATCGACGCGTTCTATCAGCACTGCCACGAGCAAGGGGCGTTCCTGAGCGTCTCGGGCGAGCCGACCGATCAGAGCTGGGGTTGGCGCGAGTTTGCCCTGAAGGACCCCGACGGCTACGTCTGGTCGGTCTACCAGGACAAGTCGGGCGGACAGTGGACGTGACCCGGGCTCAATTAGCCTGAGTCACCTCCGTCTGCGTGGGAGGCGCTTTCGGTTTCGGCGCAGCACCGGCCGTCCAGAGCAGATAGCATCCCATCACCAGCAGAAAACAGGCATACAGCCGCTTCATCGAGACGGCGTCCAGCACACCGACGAACTTCGCGCCGGCGTATGCGCCGAAGAAATAGCCGAGGGCGATCAGAATGCCGTAGGGCGCGATGACCTCGCCTCGTTTCCAGTAAGCGAGCACCCCGAGAAGACCGATCGGCCAGATCTGGGCGAACATCGACGTCCCGGTCGCGGCCTTGATCGGGGTGTCGAAGAAAAAGATCAGCGCGGGAACGATCACGAGACCACCGCCGATCCCGAACATGCCACCGAGTAAGCCCGCCACGAGGCCCACACCGAGCACACCCAGCAACGCGGTCGAGTTCAACGGGGGCAAACCGTTCATTCCACATCGTCTCCGCAAAGCGCCAATAGAAGGGAACCGCCGGCAAGGCCGGCCGTCTCGATACGCAGCAAGGTCGTGCCCAGGTCGCCCAGGGTCCAGCCGCTCTCTCGGGCGAGAGCGATCTCCTGTTCCGTGAAACCGCCTTCCGGCCCGATCGCAAGGACGGCCGAGCCCCCGACCGGAATCCGGGGCCAACGCGCGGGGGGAAAACCTCTCGGGTGCGCCAGCACACGAACGCTCGCGACCGACTCGGCGATCAGCCGGGGCAACGGCACCGGCGGCTCGATCTCGAGCAGCCGCGAGCGCCCGCACTGCTTGGATGCCTCGATCGTGAGTCGCCGCAATCGCGCCAGCTTCGTCTCCCTCGGATCGACGACCGATCGCTCCGTGACCAGAGGGATGAGGCACGCGACACCCAGCTCCGTGGCCTTTTCCACGAGCCAGTCGAAGCGCTCTCCCTTGGGTATCGCCGTCGCGAGGGTGAGCCGGCAGGGTGGAGCGCGCTCCGGCAACGGCTCGCCCGCGAGCGCGAGCTCGACCCGGTCGCGGCCGACCGAAACGACTTCGGCTACGCTGGCAAACCCCTTACCGTCAAAGACTTCGACAACACAACCCGGTCCCACCCGGCGCACCCGTGCAAGGTGCCTGGCTTCGTCGCCTTCCAGCACGATTCGGCCTTCCACGGGAGGGTCGGGAGAGTAGAAGCGATCGGCCAACGTACAAGGCTCCGCGGCAAAAGCCAAAGCGACCGGGCTATCTTATCCGATTCATGCAGAAGGTGGCGACGCGCTGACCGTCGGATGTTGTTGGGCCGGAGGGAGAGCATCGCCTCGTGTGGCTAAGTTATTGGAAATTGGCGCGCGACCCGTTCAGCGCCCCTTGCGCGTCCTACGTGGCGACCCCCACTCACGATGAGGCGGTCGCGCGGATCGTCCACGCGATCGAGTCGGGTCAGCGCTCCGCGACGTTGCGAGCGGGCGCCGGCCTGGGAAAATCGACCATCCTCGCCCGGGTGCTCGCCGACACGCGCAGTCCGTCCCGGCGCATCGCCCGCGCGGCCGGTCCCGTTGACGGGCCCAGCCTCTACGCAGCGCTCGCTGACAGCCTGGGAACGCGGGTCTCCCCGGGCGCCCCCCGGGCGGCCGCGTGGCGTACGCTGACCCAGGCGGTGCGGCTCGAACGCTGGCAGCGGACGCACGTGGTTCTCGCGATCGACGACGTTCACCTCCTCCGCGAGCCGGCCGACCTGGCCGATCTGGAGCGACTGCTTCATCTCGACCCTGCCCCGACCGCGCGCTTCACGGTCGTGACCGCCGGACGCCCTGACGACGAGTGTGCACCGCCTGCGCCGGCATGGGACGTCACCCTCCGGCTGCCGCCGCTGGCACGTGGTGAGGCGGAGCAGTTCGTGCTGGCCAAGCTCGCGTCCGCCGGCCGTACCGAGGCGACGTTCACGCAACGTGCGATCACGAGGCTCCATGCCCACTCCGAAGGCATCCCGCGCGGGCTCGACCGCTTGAGCGCGCTGGCGCTGATGGCGGGAGCGGTGCGGGGCCTGGAGATCATCACCCCCGAGGTCATCGAAGGCGTGACGCGCGAGTGCGTTCTGCCGGCCGCCTGAATGCGCTGCGATGGGCTCGCGAGCGATCGGGGTGGCCGGCCCGCGCCTGCTTGTGTTACCATAACTTTCGTTGACCGCCGCTTTCCGGCGTGCGAAACCATTGCGATTCGGGTCCGCCTCGACCATGTCTGAACCCTCTGTGCCGCTACGCAATCCTTACAAAGCCGCCTTCCTCGCGTGGCTTGTTCCGGGCCTTGGGCATTTTTACCAGGGGCGGGCGGCCAAGGGCTGGCTCTACGCGATCAGCATCCTCTCGCTCTACTTCGTCGGCTTCGCGATGGGCGAGGGGAAGATTGTCTACTGGCGGTGGGTCAGCCCGCTGAACGATCCCGAGCATTTTTCGATCTACTACCTGGGCCAGTTTTTCGTCGGCCTCCCCGCCTTGCCCGCCTTGATCCAGGGGACGCTCCACTACTTCGATCCCGCAGCCTCCATTTTGGGTGGCTTCATGGGTCCCCCGGACCAGAACATCCTCAATGGGCTGCACCCGCGCCTGGGTAAGCTCGTCGAGGTCGGGACGATCTACACGACGGTTGCGGGGCTGCTTAACGTCCTGGCCATCTACGATGCTTACGAAGGGCCGGCCTACGACGGGCTGGCGGAAGAAGAGTCGGGCCTGGCGGAGAAGCCTGAGCTCAGCGGTCTCAAGGCGGAGGGCCAGGCGTGATCTTCGGCGTCATTCATGCCTACTGGTTCGCGCTCCCGCTGGTCCTCGTCATCAGCCTGGTCTACGCTGCATCCCGCCACGAAGCGTGGGAGCTGATCTGGCGGCATGCGTTCCGGCTCTGGACGATGATTCTGGGCATTCTGATCGTCACGACGGCGGTTCTGCTCGTCATCAACAGCCAGGTGTGACCGTCGCGCGCGGGTCGAGCTGCGCCGCGTCGAAAACCGCTCCCGGGGGAGAGGCGATTCGAACGTCCCTCGCGGGCACACCCGCCGCTGCGCAAAAAAAAGGCGGGGGCGGGAGCCAGCTCGATGGTCGGCACGCCGCCTTGACGGCCGCGGCTACTTCGGCGGCGACGCCTTGCCGAACTGTTTGTCCGCGAAGTCGAGAAACACCTTCCAATCCTCGCGGCCCATGGAATGCTTCCCCGGCCGGATATGGTAGCCGAGCGTGCTGTCGATGAGCCGGCCCGTCTTCGGCATCTCGTCCGCGTCCAGACCCCCCGCGCCGAGGAACCGGTACACGGGGTCCGCCGCCTTCAGCACCTGGAACTGGCCTTCTGGATTGGCCCACTGGTCCTCAACCGCGTTGGTGAAGAGGACCGGTCGCGGAGCGACGAGGGCGACCAAGCCGTTTTGATCGAAGGGCAAACGCTCGGGCTGCGTGTTGAAGGTCTTGAAGACTCCGCTGAACCAGTGCGGGAAGCGCTCGTTGATCTGCTTGACCGACTCGCCGACCTTCCCCCGGCTCGGCGCGGTGCCGCCGCAGCCCGCCTGGTGAGGAATCGCCAGCGCGAGCCGCTCGTCGAACGCGGCGGCCACGATCGCGGCCTTGCCGAGCCGCGAGTGCCCGACGACGGCGATCCGCTCGCGGTCGATGTCGTGGTCGGTGACGAGGTAGTCAACCACCCGGCTCACCCCCCAGGCCCACGCGGCAACAGCGCCCCATTCGGTGGGGCCGCCATCGTTCCGGCCCGGTTCCCGAAAGCTGGGGAAGACGCCGTCGACCCGGCCCGGGTGGTCGGGCGCGACGTCGCCGCAGTAGAACGTCGCCACGGCGTAGCCACGCGCGACCGCGTCGTCGATGGCCCAAACGTCGACCTGTGTTCCGCGACTGGTCGCGGTCGCGCGGTTGTCCGTCACCCCCGGGAAGTGCGCGGGCATCCAGGCCGTCGGGAGCGCAACGGTCGGATCCTTCACGACCGTGTGATTGCCCGCGAAATTCGGCCCCACGAACACCGGCGCGGGCGACTTCCGGTCGTTCGGCACGACAAGCAGCACCTGGATCTTCGGCGCCCCGGCCGGGCCGAAAGCGATCGTGACCTCGCGCTTCGTGGCCTTGCCGTCAAAGAACCGCCGGTCCTCGCGCTCGACCGTAAACTTGATGTCGCGCGGCGCAGCCGGCATGTCGCCGTACATGTAATGCTGGAACAACCGCTTCAGTTCCGGCCGCCGCTCTTCGGTCCACTGCGACCGCGTGCGCACCCGCCCCCCGGCAAAGGTGACGAGCGGATCGGGCAGTTCAGCGCGGGCGGGTAGTTCCGACGCGGGCGGGTACGCGGGCGCGGCCTCGTCGGCGGCTCGCGCGAGTGACGCAACCATGCCCGGCAGGCCCAGCGTCAGCAGAAGCGCCACGGTTCGTCGCATCGGTGGAAGACTCCCCTCGAAAGCCCTGAACGACTCATTCCGAATCGGTCGCGAGGCTCACTTGGCCTTCAGCGACTCGAGATACCCCAGGATCGAAGCCAACTCGTGCACCGTCAAGGGGTCGCCGAGCCCGTTGGGCATCATGGAGACGTCGCTTTTGCCTCGCTCCTCGATCTCACTCTTCTTGAGGACCGTCACCGCGCCGGTGCCGGTCCGGAACTCGACCTCGTCGCCCGACTCGCGAACGACGAACCCGTCGAAAGTACGGCCGTCGGTGGTCGCGAACTTCTGCGTCTCGAACCCCTGCGCGACCCGGACACTCGGCCTCAGGATCGATTCCGTCAGCTCCTTCCGGTTGTACCGAGCCGCGATGCCAGCGAGCAGCGGGCCCTTGAGAGGCTCGCTCGGGGCCACCGTATGGCAATTGATGCAACCCTGGCGCTGAAAGAGCTGGGCCCCCAGCGCCGCGTCCCCCTTTTCCTTCTGGACGCTCGCCACGATTTCGTCGTAGGAGAGCTTCGCCAGCGTCGGCCCGCCGCCGGCCCTGTGGTCGAGGTTGAGTTCCCTGGCCGCGAACCGGGCCGCGTCTCGCACAGTAATGTCCTCCGCATCCAAGCGGGATCGGACGTCGGGCGCAAACGACACATCTTGCAGCCGGCCGATCGCGCGCAGCAGTGCCGAGGTCGTGACGGGTCGCTTCCAGGCTGCGGCGATCGCATCCGCCTCCTCCTTGGCGCGTCCGGGCCCGCCATTTTGACGCCCCAGGCTCGTCAGCACGGCGTAGCCGAGCACTGAAGAGTCAGCGTTTCCGCCCTGCGCGAGATCGCGAAAATAGCCCAGCCGACGGGCATGCTGGCCGTCACGGACGAAGTCGCGCCAGGCCGCCAGAAGTTCGGGGTTCGGCGTCTCCTGCACGCCGACCGGCGCCAGTGCTCGCACGGCCGCATCGAGGGCCGGCGGCTCGTTCGCGTGGCGCTGGAGTCCGCGCAACACCTGGACGCGAAACGACGCCTCTTCCCGGTCGGACCGCGCTGCGGTCTCCAGCAATTGGAGCGCGTCCCGGCCCAGCTTGGGGCGACCCGCCAGCAGGCCCGCGGCGAGTCGAAGGAACGCCGGATCCTGGGCCGCGTTTTGCAGAATGAGGGGCGTCAGGTCCTCGGAGTCGATCTTATTGCGGATCATCTGGCCGAGCAGCCAGCGCGACGTCGACGGATCAGTCCCCTTCACCTCTCGGCGCAGCGTCCGCTCGATTTCCTCGGACAGCTCCCACGTCACGGGCTGGAAGAAGGGTCCGCTCGTATCAGGGCGGGTGCCCCACCACTGACCGTGCCAATCGGCCTCGCGATGGGAGAGCCGGCAGAGCGCTTTCAGGATCGGGCGACGGTACGCATCGTCGCGGCTCAGGTCGAGCTTGCCGATCAGGCCATCCACGCACCGCTTCTCCGGCAGCGCCTGGAGCACGCGGCACGCGCCTCCAACGAGACGAGAATTGCTCGGGTCGACCGCGGCGAGGGCCGCGTCAACCGCGCGGAGGGCCACGAGGGCCTGCACCGCGGCATGGGCCACGAGAACGTCCCCGTCGGCCGTGAGGGGCACGACGGACGCAGCCGCGCTCATCTTGCGGAGTCGCCCCAGGGCCACGACGGCCTGAAGCCGCACCCGCGGGTCGGGATCGCTCAAGGACGCCGCGAACGCCTGGTCGGGAATCGACGACGCGTCCCCATCGCGATCGCCGAGGGCGCGAAGCGCAAACTCGCGCAGGTCCTTCCGTCCGATCAGCCGCAACAGGGCGTCTCGTGCGGCCTCGCCGCGGACCTGGGCCAGCGTGAAGACTGCGGCCACCCGCCCCGCGAGCGGCTGGTCCGACACCGCGAGTGCCTCCAGCCCAGCGACGACGCCAGATCCGCCCGCGCGGCGTAGCAGCGCACGCTGGGCGTGCACGCGCAGCACCTGGCTGGTTCCGCCCAGGTACTCGATCAGTGCCGACGGCGTTGCGGGCTTCAGGTCGGGGAACGGTGAGGCCGCTGCCTGCTCGTATGCAAGGCGGACGACGTAGCCGACGTTCGGACCGCTGTAGGTGAAGCCCCCCTCGCGCCAGGTCGAGATGTAGATGTGGCCCAGGCCATCGATGTCCATGTCCGTCGGTCGGGGTAGTTCGGCAAACGGGACCTGCCCGGCCTTGAACCCTGCGCCGAGGGGCGTGAGGGGATGGCGGTAGACGATGCTGCGTCCCCAGTCGCACGTGTAAAGCGTGTCGCCGAACTCGGGGGGCAAATTCGGGTCCTGGACGTAGAGCGAGCCAGTCGGCGAGCCGCCGCCGTAATCCGCGAGCGGCGGCACGATCTCGTCGGGGAAGTTCGTGAAGAGTGACGGGTAGCCGTAGTTGCCGGTGGCGATGATGTGGCTCAGCCGCACGTTCCAGCCGCCGCCGTCGTTGGTGTTGTCGCGGGTGAAAACGTTGGCGAAAGGATCGATCGCGACGTCGTAGATATTGCGGGTCCCACGCGCAAAGACTTCCAGTCCGCTGCCGTCGGGCCGGACGCGCGCGATGCCGCCGCCCTGGAGCTGCCGGACCTTGCCGTCGCGTCCCTCCGCCCGCACGAAGCCGTAGTCGCCGACGGCGACATAGAGCCACCCGTCGATTCCAAGTTGGATCCCGTTGGTCGTATGGTCGGCCCCTCGGTACTTGAGGTCAAAACCGAGCCCCTTCACCAGGACTTCGGAGCGCTCGGCCACGCCGTCACCGTCGTCATCGTGATAGGCGCTCAGGAGTGGCGGATGAAGGACGTAGAGCGTTCCGGCGTCGTAGACGAGTCCGCGCGGGCTATCCATGCGCGCAAACACGTTGAATCGATCGGCCTTGCCGTCGCCGTCCGAATCGACGCAACGTACGACGCGCCCGCGGTCGGGCTTGGCATCGATCGAGCCGTTCTCATCAATGCCAACGAACACGTCTCCGGTCGGCGCGGCGACCAGGCACGTCGGGTAGTGGACATCGGGAGGGGCGGCGAACAGCGTGACCTTGAAGCCCGGCGGCACTTTGATGCCCGCGAGCAGCCCTTCACCATGTGCGGATTTCGGCCGTGCGGACCGCGCCGGACCGTCGACCAGCTTCGTGCCATAGACCTCGATGTCGAACAGGCTCGCCCAGTGTCCGTTCCCAACCCCGTTGATCGTCAGCCGGACGAAGCGCACACCCTGGGCGGAGAACCTGTGCTCGCCGTCAGGGGCGTGAGCGGGCGGCGTTGACTGTTCGACGAGCGTTCGCCAGGTCTGCCCGTCCGCCGAGCCTTCGACCCTGTAACGGTGCGGGTCCGCCTCGAACTCCCATTCCAGCCGGCAACCGGTCAGGTCTTGCGGCTTCTGCAAGTCGACCTGCCACCACTGCGGCACAGCGCCGCCGGAGGCACACCAGCGCGTCTCGGGATCGCCGTCGTTGGCGGCTTCCGGCCGGTGGTTCCCCCCCTCTTGGGAGGACGCCGTCGCGGGCTTGCCACGCGCGAGGTCTTCCGGGACGAGCGTCTTCGCCCCGGGGGCGAGCCCCAAAGACGCGACGGCGACCAGCAAGAGCACGATCCGAGCGAGCGCGACGGCGGTTCGGTCCATTCCCGCTTCCTGGTCCCGGTGCCTGGTCAGCCGCCTT
Organism: Isosphaeraceae bacterium; assembly: GCA_031291845.1. Lineage (GTDB taxonomy): Bacteria > Planctomycetota > Planctomycetia > Isosphaerales > Isosphaeraceae > DAIDJG01. The sequence goes on from JARLIH010000450.1 coordinate 54,538, forward strand.
GCGTGGCGGTGAGTTCACCCACTACAGTACCGCATGCCAGAGCGCGCCGCCACGTGGCAAGACTGAAGCACGCGGGACCATCGTTCCGCTCAGGCGAGCCTCGTCGGAGTCGGTTTCAAACCAGCCCAGCAAACCGATCAGAGCGGCTTCCGTGTCCGTCTTTTGTGCCGGTTCAAATGGGCGAACATCCCGGTAACTCTCTGTAGGGCCGGCAATGGCCGGCACTACAGATTCACTGGGACCGACTTCAGCGCGCTGCGGCCTGTTGCACCGGCGGGGCCGAGGGCGGTGGCAGTGCGACGGCCGCCTTGGCCGCGGTCCGGCTCGGTGCGCTGACCGTGTTCGGAAAGAAGCCTAGCACGAGCGTCAGGATCACGCAGCAAGCGATCGCAAGCTGGGTGGGACCGGCGGGGCGCGGTTGCAGAGGCGGTATCGCCGAGGGAAGCGGCCGGAGATACATATTCACGACGATGCGCAAGTAGTAGTAAGCCCCCGCAGCCGAGTTCAGGACGCCGATCACCGCCAGAAGCTGGAAGGTCCGCGCGTCCGAGCCACTCGCCGCCCCGAAGGCCGAGTAGAAGATCTGGAACTTGCCCCAGAAGCCGGCGAGAGGCGGAATGCCCGCCAGGCTGAAGAGGCAGACCGCCAGGCACAGCGCCGTGACGGGATGCGAGCGCCCCAGCCCCGTCAGGTCCTCGACGGTCTGCACGGGTCGCTCGGGCGTACTCAGAGCAATGAAGATCCCGAATGCGCCCAGCGTCATGAGCGCATAGGCGACGAGGTAGAACAGGATTCCCTGCGTGCCCAGGAACGCTCCCTTCGCGTCGGGGCCGTTGTAAAAGGCCACCGTCACGCCGACCATCAGGTATCCCGCGTGCGCGATCGACGAGTAGGCGAAGAGACGCTTCAGGTTGTCTTGCAACAGTGCGACCGCGTTGCCCAGCGTCATCGTTACCGCCGCGATGATCCAGCAGAGAATCACCGCTTTGCCGACCAGCAGGTTCGAGTCGCCGCCGGACGAAATCACCGCCGTCAATGTGCGGATGATCGCCAGAAACCCGACCGCCTTGGGAATCCACGACAGCAGGGCGGCCATCACCGTGGGCGACCCCTCGTAAACATCCGGCGCGTAGAAGTGGAACGGCACCGCTGCGACGCGGAAGCCAAGGCCCGCCAGCACGAACACGAGTGCGATCATGCCGAACTGAGGCTGCGGCAGGTTCGGCAAATGTCCCGGCCCGGCCAGGTAGGCGAGCGCCTTGAGGTTGCTCACCCCGGTCGTGCCGTACAGGAACGCGAGCCCGTAGAGCAAAAGCCCCGAGGAGAAGATGCTCAGAAAGAAGTACTTGGTCGCCGCTTCCTGCGTCGTCGTGTTGCGGACCGGCAGGTACAAGAGCAGGTAGGTTGGAATGCTGATCAGCTCCAGGCCCACGAACAAGAACACGAGCTCGTTGGCCGCCGCGACCATCAGCGAGCCGGCCATGATCATGAGCAACGAACCAAAGAACTCCGGGGCCCGCTCGGCGTCGACCTGGTCGTGGGCCAGCCCGAGCAAAAGGTAACCGGAGAGCAAGAGCACCAGCCGGCTGTAGAACGAGAAGTCGTCGTTGAGCGCGACGGCCGTATAGGCGTCGGTGGTCGTTCCCCGCACGAGCAGCAGCGCGACCAGGGCGAATCCCAGAGCCACGGCGGAGACGAGACTCCAGACCTGACGCGGCTGACGGACGAATACACCCGCGGTCATCATCACGACGGCGGTCAAGAGCAGCAGCAGCTCGGGCGACAGCACCCAGAGCGTGTCTTGGGCAACCTGCAAGGCGGCATTCGAGTCCATCAACGGCTCCCTTGACGCGCGACGACGGCCGGCGGTGCGGCATGATTCTGTTGTGTCACGACCGGCGTGCTCGTTTCGCCGGTCGGCGGGACCAGCTTCTCCAGGCGGGCCGCAATCGGCGCCACCGCCGGGCTGATCCGGTCGAGGAACGGCTTCGGGTAGACTCCGATCACGACGATCAGCACCATGATCGGAGTCAGCCCCGCGATCTCGTGCCAACCCACGGGCCTCACGGTCGACCCGTGATCGTCGCTCCCGTGCTGATGCGGCTCACGCAAGGGGCCGAAAAGGACGCGCTGAAGCATCCAGAGCAGGTAGAACGCCCCCAGCACCATTCCCGTCGCCGCCAGCACCGACGCCGCCCGGTCGCGGGCGAACATGCCGGCAAGGATCGGGAACTCGCCGACGAACCCGTTCAGGCCCGGCACGGCCGCCGAGCCGAGCGACGAGAGGATCAAGAAGAAGGCGAGGAGCGGCATGCGGTTCCAGAGCCCCCCCATCTCCGACATCTCGCGAGTATGGTAGCGCTCGTAGATCACACCCACGCACGCGAACAGCGCCCCGGTCGTCAGCCCGTGGTTCACCATCTGAATCACGGCGCCGTCCATGCCCGTCGGGTTCATCGCGAACAGGCCGAGGACGATGAACCCCATGTGGCTGACCGAGCTGTACGCGACCAGCCGCTTGATGTCGGTCTGTGCCAGCGCCGTCAGGGCTCCGTAGATCACTCCCATCACGGCCAACGACGCCAGCACCGGGAACAGGTACACCGCACCCAGCGGGGTCATGCTCATGTTGAACCGCAGCAGCCCGTAGCCGCCGACTTTCAACAAGACCCCCGCCAGCACGATCGACCCGGCCGTGGGTGACTCGACGTGCGCCAGCGGCAGCCACGTGTGGAACGGGAACATCGGCACCTTGATCGCGAACCCGGCGAACAGCAGCAGGAAGATCAAGACCTGAGGACTGCGCCAGGAGGTGGCCGCGTGCCACTCAGGCCAATCGCCCTGCTGGATCGCGGCGAGCCCTTGCGTCAGCTCGGGAATCGAGAACGTCAAGGTATGGGAGGGCGAGTACTGGAACTGAACCACCACCAGCGCGATCACGCCCAGGAGCGTCAGCAAGCTGCCGGCCAGCGTATAAAGGAAGAACGTCACCGACGCCTTCCGCCGCTCCGGCCCCCCCCAGAGGCCGATCAGGAAGAAGAGCGGGATGAGCGTGAACTCGAAGAAGATGTAGAAGAGGACGACGTCCAAACTGGCGAAGAGCCCCAGCAACCCCGTCTCGAGCGCGAGCAAGAACGCATAGTGATGGGCCGGCCGTTCGGTCACCGACTCCCACGACGCGAAGATCGCCGTGATCTGCAAGACGGCCGTGAGCGCGAAAAGCCAGATGCTCAGACCGTCGAGCCCCAGCGCGAACCGGATGCCCGACCCTTCCAGCCAGGACCACCCGTACGGCCCTCCGTCGGGCCCGGCCGTGAACTGCGGCACGATC
>JARLIH010000451.1 GCA_031291845.1 Isosphaeraceae bacterium
CGGTCGTTCGGCCGGCCGAGGCGGAAGAGGATCCTGCAAGAACCCGATATCTTCGAGCGTGCGGATCTGGTGATCGCCCACGACGCCGTAATCGCGGTCGCGGTCGAGCTGCAGCGGCGAGAACCCCAGCACGAACCCGGCCGCGCGCGAGTGGCAGACCAGGCATTCGGTGCGCGAGGGGAACTTCCACACTTGCTCGCGGCGGCCGCCGGGCGTGCTCGGGTCCACCACGTCGAGCTCCGCCGCAGCCCCCGCGGCCGGCACGAGCTCGGCGTCGGTCTGGGCGGCGTTCCAGCGGTACGAGTACCCGGTCCATTCCCCCTGCTGGCGAACGAGCAGGCGTGTCTCGATCCGCCGGCGCGACGAAGCATCCGCCAAATCCATGCTGAGCGTCTGCACCAGGACCGAGCCGTTCGGGAACGTCCATGCGCCCCCCGCGTTGAGTTGCGGCTTCTGCTCGATCCGCTCCAGGCCCGGCAGCGCCGCGAACCGCTCCATCGTCGCCCCGTCGGCCCACTGCGGTGCCACCACGTCGAACGGCAAGGCGGCCAGGTGGGGCGTGTGGGCGGCGACCGAGGCGAACAAACCCGTCTGGCTCAGCCGGGTCGGGAATGGCTGCGCGGGGCGGTCGGCCTCGGTCGTCGGCTCGAGCCGGTAGAACCCGCTCGCCTGGTCGATGACGTACAGCTCCCCCGCGTGGTCGGTGCCGAACCCCGTGATGTTGAACGGCGTGTCGACCAGCTCCCCCTTCCAGACGGCCTTCGTGCCGTCGTGCTTGACCCCCCAGACACGCCCGGTGGACCAGTCGCCGTAGACGTACGTCCCGACGAGCGCGGGGAGCCGCGTGCCGCGATAGACCTGGCCCCCGGTGAGCGACCGGGCCTCGCTGTGCGGGTGCTCGGCGGCCGGCGGCTGGATCGGGTCGGGCCCCGCCTGGCGCAGGGCGTTGAAGATGTGCGAACCCTCGGTGAGGCTCCAGCCGTAGTTCCCCCCCTTCTGGATCAGGTAGACCTGTTCCCACAGGTCCTGCCCGTTGTTGCCGACCCAGAGCTGGCCCGAAGGGGGGTCGTAGCTGAGCCGCCAAGGGTTGCGTAGGCCGTACGCCCAGACCTCGGGCCGCGCGCCGGGGCGGCCGACGAACGGGTTGTCCTTCGGCACCCCGTAATTCCGCCCCGGGTCGGGGTGGTCGACGTCGAGCCGCAAGACGGACCCTTGCAGGTCGTCGATCCGCTGACCGGTCAGGCCGGGGTCGGACCCGCTGGTCCCGTCGCCCGTCGTGACGTAGAGGTATCCGTCGTTGCCGAACGCGACGTCGTCTCCATCGTGCCCCTCGGACGACCAGTCGATGATGGGCCGCTTCGAGCCGGGGTCGATGCCGTACGGGGCCTGCCGGCTGACCGTGTAGCGCACCACCTGGGGCCGCTTGCCCCCCTCCGGAACCGGGCCGTTCAGCCCGATGAACACGTAGCCGTTCCGCGCGCAATCCGGGTGAAAGGCCAGGCCGTACGCGAGGCCGTCGAGGTCGAGCAGTGTCGCTGCTTCAGCCGCGCCTTGGTCGTCGCGCACCGCGATCAGGCGCCCCGGCCCGCTCCAGAAGTTGAGGTGCTGGAGGATGAAGAGCCGCTTCGTCCCCGGCTCGGGGGTCATGCTGAGCGGCTGCTTCACGTCGAGGCGAGGGAACGCACGCACGACCTTGTAGGGAGTCGGCGGGTCGGGCGAGCCCGCCACGCGCGAGTCGTTCCACGGGATGCGCCGGGCGATGCCACCATAGGGATTCTCTTCGGCGGCCGGCGAGACGGCCGGAATGAGCAGGACGAGGACTCGGAGTAACCGCATCGTCGAGACGTCTCGGAGGGTCGAGTCGGGGCGCACCGGGGGAACGGACGCGGAGAGGAGGGCGAGAGCCCAGGCAGGAAGTGTAATCGAACGACGTGCCTTCGCCAAGGCGCGGCCTCGACTCACCAGGCCAATTGCAAAGTCGATCCCGTAGACAGATCGAAATGGCACGGCCGTCGCGACGTCCTGCCGGTCCGAGCGACTCTTAGTTCTTTACAAGGACAGTTGTCAGGAATAAAGTCGTCATCAGGACCACCTCGACTCCGACTTCCAGGAGGCTCTCATGACCCGTTTGACGACGCTCATCGGCGGTCTGACCTCGGCGCTCGCTCTGCTCGGGCTGGTTGCGCCGGCGGGTGCGGACGAAACCACCGGCGCGCTGCCGCGCTACAGGCTCAAGGTCGGGCAAGAACTCAAGTACCACGGAACGAGCGACTTCAAGTACGAGAACGGGTCGTTCGGGTACAAGACTGACTGGCAGGTCTGGGTCGTCGGCGCCAACGACGACGGTAGCTGGAGGCTCGTCCTCCGTTCCAGCAACCTGATGACCCGGAAAGACAACGGACGCGAGTTGGGCGGCGGTTCCGCGGACGTGACGCTGGCGTACTGCGACCTCTTCCCGGACGGCCGGATCGTCCCCAACGACTCGTTTGGGTTCCGGCTCGACCCCTCGTCGATTTTCCCGAGACTCCCGAAGGACGCGGCCGAGGTGAAGGACGGTTGGCGCGACGTGAACCTCCGCCAGGGCAACCGCACCGAGTTCCGACGGTCCGCCAGGGCCGCGAACGGCCCGGACGAGTGGGTCTTCGAAGGGGTCCGCAACAGCCCGACGGACAAGATCTACCTCTCCAGTCATCAAGCGACGTACGTGTTCGACGCCAAGCGAGGCCTGGTGGCGCGGGTCGAGAGCGAGAACAGCCAGGGCTACGGCTTCAAAGGCAAGGGCACCGGTACAGAGGAGCTCACCGCCGTCGAGGCGCAGGACGCCGGCCGTGCGCAGACGTTCGCCGCGGAATCCGCGCGGTATTTCGAAGCGAACAAGGCGTACCAGGCGCTCCTGGAGAAGGCGGGCAAGGACGCCAAAGAGGTCGATGCGCTCCTCGCGCGCGGGGAGAAAGTCTTGAAGGATGCCCGCGAAGCGCTCAATCTCCCGGTCCTCCGCGAGCAGGTCGACGAGCAGTTGAAGAGTCACAAGCAGATGGCGTCGTACTACGCCGAGGAGGCGAAGAATCGCGCGGCGGTCCTTGGGCATGATGCGGCCGAGTGGGAGACAAAGGACCTGGACGGCAAATCTCACTCGCTGAAAGGCTACCGAGGCAAGGTCGTCATCCTCGACTTCTGGTATCGCGGCTGCGGCTGGTGCATCCGGGCGATGCCCCAGGTGAAGGAACTCTCCGACGACTTCAAGGGGGAGCCCGTCGCCGTGCTGGGGATGAACACCGACAAGGACGAGAAGGACGCCCGGCTCGTCGTGGAGGAGATGGGTCTGACCTACCCGACGCTCAAGGCCGAGGGGCTGCCCGAGAAGTACCATGTCCGGGGCTTCCCGACGCTGATCATCATCGACCAGGAGGGGAAGGTCGCCGACGTTCACGTCGGTTACTCGCCCACGCTCCGCGAGGAGGTCTCCAAGTCCGTGAAGAGCCTGCTCTCGCGGAAGTGAGCGCATTTCCCGCGGCCCGGAAAAGGTCCCGGGTATCGATCGAATCGCATCTCATCGATCTCTGGCACCTTTTCCGCTCCCGTGGCGGCCGATGATCGCGGATCACGCAGTCGGCGAGCTGGTGGCTGCTGGTCGTTCCGCTTGGGGGGAGACGGGCTCCTGTTAGATGAAGGTGCGGCATGGCCTGACCGCAGGTCGCGCCGAGGATCTCTGTCCCGAAATTCCTCGGCGTGGCTCGACCAGGCGGAAAGGCCAGAGGCCGCTGGACAGCGATTCATACTCAAATCGTGTGCCAATCGCGCGGTGGCATACGTGGTTCCGAAAGAAACATCGATGCGCCGCAGCCGTCACGAGCCCATTGCACGGCCCGCCATCGCCTCAACGAGGGATCGCGAAGCTCAGGTGGTGGGCGAAGTGAATGAGTTGCAACCGGTCCCATTCCTCCTTGGTCAGGGGGCCGAACAACCGGTGCGGGATCACGGGGCCCGGTGACGCCCTGTAATGGACGATGGCCCGCCGAAGGCCCTCGGCCTCGTCGCGGGCGTCGAGCGCTTCCGGGGGCAAAACCTCCGCCGGCGCGGGCAAGCCCTCAGGGATCAGGCCCGACTCGAAGACCTGCCGCTTCCGCTCTTCCCCGACCCACTGAGACGGGTCATGCGGCGTTGAGGCGGGCAGGTCGACGACCCGCCGCATGACCGTCCCCAGGTGGCGGCAGATTTGCGCGAGCGACCACTGGCCGACCGTCAAGTGGCCTTCCAGCAGTCGCTCCACGTCGGGCATGACCTCGTCGAGGCTTGTGTAACTGAGTGGTCTTCGTCCTGGGGTCATAGGGTCGCGCTCCGAGCCAATCGTCGATCAAAAGCCCGATGATACCACTACCGCTCGTAGTGGTCTCGCTCGACGCCGTCAAAAGCAACCCGTGTTGCGGCAGCAGCTTTTGAACAAACGGCCGCTGCCGCATGGGCATGGGTCGTTCCGGCCGAGCTTTTCCTGCAAATCCTTGTCACCGTGGACCACCCTGCGGCCCCGCTTGACGTGGGTCTCGCTCAGGATACCCCCTGCGCCGCTTGGACATGACCTCGAAAGGAGAAATCATCGAATTCGGGTCGCACGGCACACCTCCGTGGGTTGCTGGTGATCGGGACGAGCCTGTTGAGAGCCTGACCCTGGGTGGAGACAAAATGCGATCCGCACAGGTTCGGGCAAGCGACTCACGAATTCCTCGTCGGAACACAACCGTGGGAGATCGTCCCCCGCTCGACGGAGCGGTGCCGTACGCAGCATTCGGGGCGCAACGGTTCCACCACGCCAAGGATCCCACGATCGTGCCCGCAGCTTCTCGTGACCCGGTCGGACGAGCCCCCTCAAGGCGCTGGATATCGCCGTGGTCCTTCGCTCCGTGCTGGAAGAGTACACTCTGCCCCTGGGAGGCACTCATAGTGTCGCACAGACAGCCGGCGCCTGAACGAGCATTGGGACCCGGGCCACGGTCCCCGTGCTGCCGAGTTCGCCCATCTGGTCCGGGGCCGGCTCTTTGATCTGGCCAAGCCCGAGTTCCGCCGGCTCCACCGCGCGTGCGCAGGGCACACGCACGAGTGAACGCACCCGGACATCACCATCCAGAGCTGAATGCCTGTTCTCTCCAGGGTTGAGACACCCCTGGCGAACGACTGGCCGCCCCATTCGGGACTCAGAAAGGCCACCAACGACGGGCCCAAAAACCGCGACGGTCAACGACTTTGCAATCCTCCTCGCGACGCGGAAACGCTCCTTGACGCCTTTGACGGTTTGGCGTAGGTTGAGACGCACGTGGCCGGGGCTCGTGATGGGTCTGTCGGTCCTTCGGCTAGGTAAGCCCCTCGGCGCACGTTTGACGCGCCGGTGGGCTTTGTTTTTGCGCGAGGGGGAACCTCGCGCGGTTGCAAGGAGCTCGAAGCCGATGCGATATGGCAAGTGGATCGCGGGGTTCTTGGGTCTCATCGTGGGAGGCGCGGTGGCGGGGACGAGCCTCGCGCAGCAAGGGGTGGCCGAAAAGGCCGGAGAAACGCTCGACGGCGTAGGCCGAGGCATCAAGAAAGGGGCGGTCGAGATCGGCGACGCGGTGCGGCGGCGGTTCGAGGGCGTGCGCGGCGAGGTCTCGCGCATGGGGGTCCACAACCGTGTCTACTCGCGGCTGCACTGGGACCGGGCCCTCAACACCTCGAAGATCGAGGTCCACCTCCTGAAGGGGGGCGAGGTTTTGCTGCGCGGCTATGTCCCCGACGAGGAGGCCCACCAGCGCGCCATCACCTTGACCCGCGATACGGTGGACGTTGCGGGGGTCGTGGATGAGCTGGTCCCCCTGGTCAAGCCGGCACAGACTCCGGCACCCACCTCGTCAATCGTTGTACCCAAGGCGCGCTGAGCGGCGAAACGGCCGCCGAGACCGACACCGGTACGGTGCTCTCGTCAGACGCCCCCTGGAACGGCCCGCCGGGCGCGGTTTACAATCGCAAGAACCCCGGCGGATGCCGTTTTCCGGAGGACGTCTTGCGATGAAGCGCTGCGCTCTCGTCTGCAGCATTCTGCTGGCGGTCACCCTGCTCGCCAGCCCGACGCGGGCCGACGTGCGCTCGAATCCCCACCTCGAGCGGCCAAAGGGCTGGCGGCTCGAAGAGACGGCTTATCCGCCGCCGTGGGCCCAGGAGCTGCCGTGGAAGGGGGCGCTCGAGATCCGGTTCCCCCCCGGTTGGTTCGATAAAGACTCGCCGTTCTACTGGTCGTACCCCGTGCTCTACTGGCTGGAGGGAGATATCCTTTCACGCCGCGACGAGTTGGAGCGGGCGCTCCTGGCGTACGACGCCGGCCTCTACCGCGGGGCGTTCGACCGGGCGAAGGTCAAGATCGACGTCGGCAAGGACAAAGCCGTGGAGAAGCTCGGCCACGGGGTCGTCCAGCGCACGGTTACGATCGAAGGCTTCGATCCCTTCGTCACGAAGGCGCCACTAACCACGTACCTGACCACGTTCCGTTGGTACTGCTCGCAGTCGCAGCACACGGCTGTGTTGATCCTGCGATCGCCCAAGCCGTTTGCGGAGAGCGACCGCGTCTGGTCGACCTTGCTCCCGTTCTGGGAGAAGTTCGCTTGCCACGACGTGCCCAAGGACAAGGCCAAGGGGACATCCACGCTTCCCCCCTTGAATGAGAAGGTCGCGGCCTACGCGCGGGCAAATGCGGGGCAGAAGGTGGGGGATGGCATCTGCATCACGTTGGCCGTCATGGCACTCAAGCAGGCCGGAGCGCGGGCCTTCCCGCTCGACCGGGCTGACGGCGACTACGCCTGGGGCCGGCTCATCGAGCGGCACCAAGATGCATTGCCCGGCGACATCCTCCAGTTCCGCGACGCGGTCTTCGACGGCCGACGCGTCACCAAGCGGCGCACCGTCTGGTGGCACGAGGAGTACCCGCACCACACGGCGATCGTCTCGGGCGTGAGCGAGGGGGGGAACGTCCTCACCGTCCTCCACCAGAACATCGGCGGAAAAGAAAAATCCGAGGCCGACAAGAAGGTCGTTCAGGAAACGAGCCTCCGCATGGACTCGCTCCAGAACGGCGGGTGGGTACGGGTGTACCGGCCGATTGCCCCAGAGTAAGGTGCATTTCATGCATCCTACAGATTGCAAACCACGTCCTGCCCCCATGATTTACCTCGACCACAACGCGACCACCCCGCTGGACCCCGAAGTCCTGGAGGCGATGCGCCCCTACTGGCTGACGCCGGGGAACGCCGAGAGCCGGCACTCCGCAGGGCGCGCAGCGCGTCGGGCGTGGGAGCAGGCGAAGGAATCGGTCGCCGCGATCCTCGGGGCCGAGCCCGGCGAGGTCATCTTCACCTCGGGGGGGACCGAGGCGAACAACCTCGCCGCCTTCGGGCTCGCCGGGGCCGAGCACTCGCCCGGACACGTCGTCTCCAGCCCGATCGAGCACCCGGCGATCGGGGAGCCGGTCGCTCGGCTGGAAGTGGCCGGGTTCGCCGTGGATCGTCCCAACGTGAGCCGCGAAGGGGTCGCCGACGCCGGCGCGATGGCGGCAACTTTCCGCGACGACACGCGCTTTGCCACCTTGATGCTCGCCAACAACGAGACCGGCGCACTCCAACCCGTCGCCCAGTTGGCTGAACTTGCCCGGGAGCGGCGGATCCCGGTCCACACCGACGCGGTGCAGGCTGTGGGCCGGGTGGCAGTCAACTTCCGGGCGCTTGGGGTCGCGACTCTCGCGGCCAGCGCGCACAAGTTCCACGGGCCGGTCGGGGTGGGCCTGCTCCTGGTCCGGTCGGGCGTCCGGCTGGGCTCGCGGCTGTTCGGCGGCGGCCAGCAGCAGGGGAGGCGGGCGGGGACGATCGCCGTTCCGCTCGCCGTGGGCCTCGCCTCGGCCCTGGAGCGCTGGCACGCGGCGGCGGCGGAGCGCGAAACGCGCTGGACGGCCCTGCGCGACCGTCTCGAGGCGGGCCTGGCCCACGCGCTCGGGCCGGACCGAGTCGTCCGCAACGGCCCGGCCGACGCTGCGTTGCGGCTCCCGCAGACGGTTAACCTCGGGTTTCCCGGCCTCGATGGCGACGCTCTCCTCATGCAGCTCGACCTGGCCGGCGTGGCCGCATCGCTGGGGGCGGCCTGCGCCAGCGGCTCGACCCGCCCCTCGCCGACGCTCGTGGCGATGCACGTACCCGACGACCGGCTCCGTTCTTCGGTCCGCTTCAGCCTGGGCGCGACGACCACGTCGGCCGAGGTCGAAGCGGCCCTCCCCAGGATCGTCGCGGCGGTCGAACAGGTGACCGAAGCGGCGGGATCAGCTTGAGACCCAGGGGACTGGGCCTTACAATCGAGAGGTTCAACATTTTGGGACAGGCGGTCCGCCGAGGGAGGTGATCCGTGAGCGCCGACGCGTGGAATGATCCTCAGTTGTGCGCCCAGCGCGACCGGCTGATCGAGACTCTCAAGAACTATGGCCGGGTCGCGGTCGCCTATTCGGGGGGCGTCGACAGCACGGTCGTCGCCCAGGCCGCGCAGGTTGCCCTGGGTGACGCGGCGATCGCGGTCACGGCGGTGTCCGAGAGCCTGGCCGACGGCGAGCGCGAGGAGGCCGAGGCGCTAGCCCGGCAGATCGGCATCCGGCACCGGGTCATCCGCACCGAGGAGTTCGCCGACCCGAACTACCTGCGCAACAATCCCGACCGCTGTTACTTTTGCAAGAGCGAGCTGTACGGCCGGCTGTCGGACCTGCTCGGCGTTCTGGAGGTCGACGTGATCGCCTCGGGCGCGAACGTCGACGACGCCGGCGACCACCGCCCCGGCATGCGCGCTGCCGGCGAGCGGGGCGTGCGGCACCCGCTTCAGGAGTGCGGCCTCAAGAAGGATGACGTGCGGGCGCTCGCCCGCGCGTGGGGCCTCCCCACCTGGGACAAGCCGGCCACCCCTTGCCTCTCCAGCCGCATCGCCTACGGCGAGCAGGTGACGCCCGAGCGGGTGCGCATGATCGATCAAGCCGAGCAATGGCTCCGCCAGCGCGGGCTGCGCCTGTTGCGCGTTCGTTATCACAAAGGGGACGTGGCACGCATCGAGGTCCCCCTGGAAGACCTCCCGCGCCTCGCCGAGCCGGAGTTGCGAAGCGCGCTCGTTCCCGCCTTTCGCGCACTAGGCTTCAAGTACGTGACACTCGACCTGGAGGGGTTCCGCTCGGGCAGCCTGAATGCCCTGATTCCCTTGGAGCTCATCCAACGCCCGGCGCTGCCGAAGGTTTAGGGCCGTCGCCTTCGACAACAACGGCCGCCCTCACATCCGTCTTTCTCCGAGCGCTCCCATGCCCCGCGTGAACTGCCGTTGCGGCCAGGTCCTGAGTCTTCCGGTGGACGGTCCCGACCGGGTCGTCTGCCCGCAGTGTGGGGCGAAGATCCGGGTGCGCCGGACCACCAAGGTCGGGGACATTGACGGCTTCATCCGCTTCGCCTGCCCGTGCGGCCGGCGGCTGAAGGTGCGTGCCACGGACGAGGCGCTGGCCGGCAAGTGCCCCGATTGCGGGACGGTCGTGCCCGTGCCGAAATCGTCGGAATCGCTCCCCCCGATCGACGTCGAGGTGGCAACCCAGGAGTTGAGCGCCGAGGACGTCGCCCGCCTGGACCAGTGGGCCAAGGAGCGGCTCGGCGGGGCCGGGGCTGGAGCCAGCGCACCGGCGGCTTCGACCACCAAGACCGAGGCCGGCCTGCGCATCTGCCCGAACTGCAAGCGTCCCGTCCACCTCAGCGCGACCGTCTGCCGCCAGTGCGGGGCGGCAGTCCCCAAGCGCTGAGAGCCAGAAGACGGGCACCTTCCGTTCCTTGTAGCGCTGACCGTCCACCGATTTCTGGGCATCGGGTGGCACGCCCGGAGTCCTCGACGGGCGTGGGTGCGCGACTTCGGAGCTGCGCCACGCGCAGAGGAATGGGAGCGTCCTGGCACTTCGTTTGCCGTTCCAATGGGTACAGGTTCTTGACCCATTCGGACCCCCCGCTCACAGGAGATGCAGCCATGCCACGGGGCGACAAATCCAAATATACCGACAAGCAAAAACGTAAGGCGGAGCACATCGAGGAGGGCTACGAGGACCGCGGCGTGCCCAAGGACGAAGCCGAGCGCAGGGCGTGGGCCACGGTGAACAAGGAGTCGGGCGGCGGTAACAAGTCGGGGAGTGGCCGGGGCAAGGCCGACACGACGGTTTCGAGCCGCAAGGGGGGCAAGAAGGGAGGCGCGGCCTCCGCCTCCCGCACCGCCGCCGAGCGATCCGCTTCGGCCAAGAAGGCCGCCGCGACCCGCAAGCGCAAACGCGAGGCGGGGAAGAGTGCGAGCTGAGGGATGTTTGTTGTGCGGGCGAGCTTCAAACCCGCCCCTACACACGGCACTCGAGGGACGGAGCCGCGATGCTTACCTCGTCACTCCGGCACCAGCCTCGCGAATCGCCCGGCTGCATCTTCCCACGCCGCCGTGTCGCGCGGCTCGTACACCGTGACGGGAAACGAGCGCCCCACGATCGCGCGGGCGTCCGCGAGCGAGCCGATTCGCCCGCGGGCCATCGCCTGGAGCAGGACGTTGCCGGCGGCCGTGGCCTCGACCGGGCCGGCGTGCACCGGGCGGGCGCAGGCGTCGGCCGTGAACTGGCAGAGCAAGGCGTTGCGCGCGCCGCCCCCCACGACGTGGACCGTCCGAATCGTCGTGCCGGCGACCCGCTCCAGCCGCTCGATCGTCCAGCGGTACTTGAGCGCAAGGCTTTCGAGCGCGCAGCGCACGAAGCTTCCCTCATCGCTCGGCGGGATCTGGCCCGTGCGTGTGCAGAACGCGGCGAGCCGCGCGGGCATGTCGCCGGGGGCGAAGAACGAAGTGTCGTCCGGATCCACGAGCGACGCGAACGGCCGCGCTTCCTGGGCCTTCGGGATCAGCTCCTCGTAGCTCCAGTCGCGCCCGGCGCGGGCCCAGGTCCGGCGGCACTCCTGCACGAGCCAGAGGCCCATGATGTTCTTCAGGAGGCGCGTCGTCCCCGCCACCCCCCCCTCGTTCGTCAAGTTCCAGCGCTGGGTGTTAGCCGTGATCACCGGCCGCGGCACTTCCACGCCCAGGAGCGACCAGGTGCCCGAGCTGAGGTAACACCAGTCGGGCGGCCCGCCCGGGTTCGCCGGGCGCGCCGGCACGGCGGCCACGGCGCTCGCGGTGTCGTGCGTGCCGGGGGCGATCACCGACACGCCGCTCAGACCCACCTCCTCGGCGACCGACCTGCGCAAGGGGCCGAGGTCGGTCCCGGGATCGATCAGCTCGGGCAAGATGTGGTAGGGCAACCCGAGCCCGCGGCAGAGTTCCTCGGACCAGGTTCCCGTCCTCGGGTCGAGCAATTGCGAGGTCGACGCGTCGGTCCGCTCTGAAGCGCACCGGCCGGTCAAGAGCCAGGCGAACACGTCGGGCATCATCAGGAGCGTCTCGGCCACTTCCAGCAGCGGGGAGTTCGCCGTCTTGAGTGCGAGCAGCTGATAGACGGTGTTGAACGCGAGGAACTGCAAGCCCGTGAGCTCGTAGATGCGGTCGCGCGGGACGAGCCGGGCGGCGGCCTCGATCATGCCGTCGGTGCGCGCGTCGCGGTAGTGCACGGGGTTGCCCAGGAGCGTGTCGTTGCGGCCGATCAGGCCGAAGTCGACGCCCCAGGTGTCGACCCCCACGCCGTCCAGCCGGGCGCCGACGGCGGCGACCTTGCGCAGGGCCCCCTTCATCTCCTCGAAGAGGCGAGGGAGGTCCCAGTAGATCGTGTCGAGCAGTCGGACCGGGCCGTTGGGGAACCGGTGAATCTCGTCGAGCTCGAGCCGCTCGCCGTCGAACTTGCCGAGCACCCCGCGGCCGCTCTCGGCGCCCAGGTCCAGTGCGAGGTAATCCGTGGTCGTGGCCATGTGTCGCGTCGCGTGAGGGAGAGGGGAACCGGCCGGGCCCGCGCCCCGGCCGTGCTGGAACGAGCGCCCATCTTAGGGTCGCGACCCGCCCGGGACAAGGAGGAGGGCGAACCGCCCCGTTTGCATCGCGCGCGGAGCGGAAACGTGTCGAGACGTTTCCCCCGCAAAGAATGGAATCTCGCTCATGTTAATTACGAATTGATAGTCGTTTATTATCACCTCCCGTCCGTTGACCGGTTGACCTCGCACGGCCGTTCCGGAACAATCGTCGGTTCATCATACCGGCGGTGCGGGCCTGTCCCGTCGCGGTCGTGCCGGAGTGTTTTGCGAGCGACACCGGGGAACGGAAGGAACGGCATTCTATGATCGCACGGAAATGGGCGCGGAGGAGCGCCGGGGGGCGAGGACGTGCGCCCCGGGTCGAGCGGCTCGAGGAGCGGCTGCTGCTCGCGGTCACGATCAACGAGTTCCCGATCTCCACGGCCCAGAGCAGTCCGGCCGGCATCGTCGAGGGGCCCGACGGACGGCTCTGGTTCACCGAGTCGGTCGCGGGCAAGATCGGCGTGATCAACCCGCAGACCAAGGCCTTCCAGGAATTCAACACCCAGAACGGCTCGAGCACCCCCCTGGGGATCACCGTCGGGCCGGACGGTCAGCTCTGGTTCGCCGAGCAGGGGAGCAACGCCCTGGGCGAAATCACCACCACCGGTACGGTTCACGAATACACCATACCAAGCCCCATCGCGTTCCCGTTCGGCGTCGCGACCGGGCCCGACGGCAACGTCTGGTTCACCGAGACCAGCCGCAATGCGATTGACGACTACAACCCGACGACGCACGCGTTCGGCACCGAGGTCACCGCGGTGTCCAACAGCGCCGAGCCGTACGGCATCACCGCCGGCCCGACGGGTAACCCGAACCTTTACTTCACTGAGCAGCTCGGCAACGCCATCGGCATCTACAACACCCAGACCCACGCCAAGCAGGAGATCCCGACCCCGACGGCCGGCAGCAACCCCAGCGGCATCGCGCTCGGGCCCGACGGCAACATCTGGTTCACCGAGGGGAACACCAACAAGATCGGCGTGCTCAACACAACGACCAACGTCATCACCGAGTACACCATCCCCACCGCGAACAGTGTCCCGAACGCCATCACCGCCGGCCCCGACGGGAATCTCTGGTTCACCGAGGCCGCCGGCGGCAAGGTGGGCCGGATCACCACGAGCGGCCAGATTACCGAGTACAACCTCCCCACGGCAAACAGCCAGCCCGCGGGTATCGCGGCCGGGCCCGGCGGCACTCTCTGGGTCACCGAGCAAGGAGCCAATAAGATCGCCGTGGTCAATGTCGGCGTGACCGGCCTGCAGATTACCGGCACCACCCCGGCCGACGGCTCGGTTGTCAGCAGCCTCCCCAACGGCCAGGTCGTGGTCACGTTCAGCGAGCCGATTGCGGGATTGACCGACGGCCAGTCACCGATTCAGAACAGCGGCACGTTCAACCCGTACGACGTCTTCCTGCTCGCCCGCGGCCCCGACGGTGCCTTCAGCGCCCCTTCGGGCGCCGACCAGGGAGATCTCCCGCTCCACGCCAACGTCGTTTACCACATCAACGGCGACGGCACCTCCGAGTTCGTCATCACCCCCACGGAGCCGCTCTCCAGCGACGTCTACGCCATCAGCCTGCAACTCTCCGCGTTCACCGATGCGTCGGGCAACCCGCTGACCGATGGCAGGAACGGCTACCGCACGTTCCTGCTGCAAGAGCCCGCGGTCAACGCGAGCCAATCCTTGCAGGTCACGGGCGTGACCGAGTTCAACGGGTACGCCACGATCAATAACAACGCCGTGTACCAGCCCGACACGATTCAGATCCACTTCAACAAGCCGCTCTACGCCGGCGCAGCGGGCAATGGGAACGTACAGCTCATCGCCAACCCCGGCGCGAACTTCACGGTCGTGCCGAGCGTCGCGGCGTATAGCCCCACGACCGATTCGATCTACCTGACCCCGACCGCACCGCTGAATCCCGGCACGGTCTACGCCATCCGCGTGGCGGGACAGGATGCGGGCTCCAGCTTCGTCAGCGACGATCAAGGCTTCGGTGCGACGGGCTATCCGCTTCTCCACACGTTCTACGATACGTTCACGGTCCTCAACGCGCCCGCCGGCGCTGGGCAATCGCCATTTACGGTGGCGACCGATTCGAACCAGAATCCGCGGTTGATGCCTATCCCGTCAGCCAGTAGCGAGTGGAGCGTTCCCGTGGGCTACGCCTCGGTGCAATTCAGCGAAGCCCTGGACCCGACGTCGCTCGGACGGTTCTCGACCATGCTGATCCCGCGCTCCGGGGGGCTCGACACGAACAACTTCGACCCCGCGGACGTTCCCCTGAACGCGACCCTCGCGTTCAACCCGAACACCGACCAGCTCATCATCGTGCCGAGCCAGCCGGTGGGGAACGACATCTACCTCTATTCCCTGAACAACATGAAGGCCACGAACGGAGACCCGCTCCTGAATAACGCGGGCCAGCCGGCCGGCATCAGCGGCAACGCACCCTACTACGCCACGTTCGGGCTCAATGCGGCGGGCTCGCCCGCGGCCGCGGTCGTCACGGGCCGAAGCGCGGCGAGTTATGTCGCGTTGACGGTACCCGCCACGCCCGCGCCGGCCGTTGCCTCGCAGAAAACCACCGCAACGCCGGCTGCCATCGTGGCGCGCTCCCGGCCGCCGCAGCCGGTTCCCACGGGCCCACGGACGAAACGATTCCTCGCCTCGTCCGAGTGAGTCATCGGAGGCTCACCCCGCGATTTTCTCCCGGCAGCGTCTCCTTGTATCGGATTAATATCGCTTGCTTGCGCGTTGTCTTAGCCGAGGCATCCGCTGGCACGACGCGCAAGCGATTGGTCGTCCTTGCTTTCCCAGGCGCGTGGCAGGCCGTTGCGAAACGACCGCTTTACCGCCCAAAGCTCGCGATCACGCGGTCGAACGCCGGGCGGAGGACCTTCCAGTCGGTCGCGGAGCACTGGCAGATGATGGTGATCCGCTTGTCGTTGGTCAGCAAGGTCGCGTGGTAGCCGAAGATCCTGCCGACGATGCCGCCATCGGCGACGAAGACCGCCTTGCGGCCCTCGCCGAGTGCCTTTGACGAGAACGGCTTTGCCTCGCGCTCCTTGTAGTTAGTAAACTCGTCATCCAGGCGCTTGATTTTCAGTTTGTGGACCTTGGCCACCGGCGGCTCGGCATCGCCGTCGTTCCGCCCGATATCGGCGAAGAGCGAGCCTGCCAGATCCGCCTCGACGCGGATCTCGGCATCGCCCTTGTTAAACTTGACCATCGAGTAATCGGTCCGGCTCCCGCCTCCCCCCTCCGTGACCCAGCCGGCCGGGTACTCGCATTGGAATGTTCCGTCCGGTGCGTGGTATTCTTTGAACTCCTTGGGCGCGGGGACCGGCTGGCTGCAGCCCGCGAGGGCGCAGGCTGCCACGAAGACAAGGGGACGCATCACGCTGGGTCGCATGTCGGGGGGCTCCTTGTTGGGCTTGCGTTGAAGCAAGAGCATGCTAGCACGTGACAACCGGGAAGAGCCAGGAGAAAGTCCGGACACTCTACGTAAGATCGCTGGTTCGTCAACGAACACCTTTCCAAAAGCAGTGACCCCGACCAGCCGGTGGAAAAGCGAGGGTGGTATGAAGAATATGTTGCTGGAGAAGATCGAGTACAAGGAAGACGCCACCGACCTGGGCACCTGGCGGCGGTTCGTCTATCCGAGCGGGGAGTTGTTCGAGGAGTTCACGTCGTACCAGCGGTACTTCGGGCTCCCGCTGCTGCACTACACGCGCGGGCGTTGTCCCGAGACGGGGAAACGGATCGTCGCGCGCGGGATCGTGGCGATCGGGCGCCTGGCCGTGGGAGTGGTGGCGATCGGGCAGGCGTCGTTGGGCGTCGTCGCGCTCGGCCAACTGGCGATCGGGCTCGCGTTCGGGCTGGGGCAGGCGACGACCGGGGTGTTGGCGGTGGGGCAGCTCGCGCTCGGCGTGCTCTTCGGACTCGGCCAGTTCACGACCGGCTACGTGGCGATCGGGCAATTGGCGTTCGGGAAGTACGTGCTCGCCCAGTTTGGGGCCGGGCTGCACGTCTGGGACGTGAGGGGCGCCTCGCCGATTGCGCGACAGTTCTTCCGGTCGTTGATTCCGTGAGTACGCCGCGGCGGTGACGAAGGCCAGTAAGCCATGAGGCAGACAGCGCGACGATGAGCAATGACATTCTGATCCGCGCGGCCGAAACGCCGGCCGACTACCGGGCGTGCCAGGACGCCCAGCGGCGGGCCTGGGGCCTGACGGACGAGGGCTACGTCGTACCGGTAGCGACCCTGGTCGGTGCGCAGCTCCACGGCGGGCTCGTGCTCGGGGCCTTCCTTCCGAGTGGCGAGGCGGTCGGCGTCTCGTTCGCCTTCCTCGGCTGGATCGAGGAGCGTCTGGGGCTCTACTCCCAGTTGACGGGCGTGGTGCCGGGCTACCAGGGCCACGGCATCGGCGGCCGCCTGAAGCACTACCAGCGCGACGTCGCGCGCCAGCGTGGCCTCGCGGTCATCGCCTGGGCGTTCGACCCCCTCCAGGCGGGCAACGCGCACTTCAATCTCGACCGCCTCGGCGCGACGGCCCGGCGCTGCGTGGTCGACATGTACGGCCCGCGCACCGACGCGCTCAACGCCGGCGCGCCGACCGACCGCCTGATCGCCGAATGGGAAACCGAGGCCTCGCCCCGGTCCAAGGCCAGGGCGATCGACGGCCTGCCGGCACTGATCGCCGAGAGTGGGCGTGTGACGCTCGATTCCACGGTCCCTGAGGTCTTTCTGGAGATCCCGGAGGACATCACGCGCCTTCGCCGGGAGTCCCCCGCATTGGCCAGCGCGTGTCAGCAGGCCGTACGCCAGGCGTTCTTGAGTGCGTTCGACGCGGGATATCGCGCCGTCGCGTTTCTACGCGACCAAGCCCACGGCGCGAGACGATGCGGATACCTGCTTGTGAACGACCGAGCCCATTCGTAGGGTGCATGAAATGCACCCTACGGAATCTCCATCGCCGGCCGCCACATCCGGCGCAGCGATGAGGCGGCGGCTGCCAGGGCGGGGTCGGCGGCGAGGCGCGCCTCGGCCGCCAGGCACGCGTGGCGCACCGTCGCCGGGTCACGGCCGCCGAAGTACTTGCCGATCGATTGGAAGCTCTGCCCCGTGACCGAGCGCGCCAGGTGCATGGCCAGGTGGCGCGGCTCCGCGACGTTGCGGCGGCGGCTCGCGGAACGGAGGTCCTTGAGCGAGAGCCCGAAGCGCGACGCCACGGCACGCGCGACCTGATCGAGCGACGGTACCCCCACGGCCAGCGGCCCTTCCTCGCTGAGCAGGGCGGCGACGAGCGCACGATCGAGCGGCCGGCGCTCCAGCTTCGCCGCGAGCGTGAGCCGAGCGAGCCAGCCGTCGAGCACCCGGTAGCCGTCGGCGGCCTCGGCCAGCCCTTCGACGGCCTCGGCGGCGAGCGTCAAACCGCGCCGGCGGGCCTGGTCAAGCACGTAGCGCCGGCGTGCGGCCAGGCCAGGCGGGTCCAGCCGGACGGCCAGTCCCCCGCGCAGGCGGCTCACCAGCCGCTGCGGCCAGCCCGACCACTGCCCCGGCCCCGTCCGCGCGGAGACCGCGACGGCGGCGCCGGCCTCGTCCAGGGCGTCGAGCGTGTGCGTCAGCTCGGTCAGGGCCAGCGGAGCGCGCTCCAGGGCGTGGAGGTCGTCGAGCACGAACAGGTCGGGCTGCCGGAACCGCCCGCGCAGCTCGGTCCATCCCCCCGGCCGCCCCGCGGCCTCGGCGCAGAGGGCCGCGAACGCCTCGGCCTCCAGGTGCGCGAGCGCCGAGCCAGGCTGGCGCGACAGCCGCTCGCCCACCAGGGCGGCCAGCAAGCGAGACTTTCCCACGCCCGACGGCCCGTGCAGCACCAGTGGCGAGATGCCCGACGCCTCCCCCCGGGCCAGGGCGAGCACGCTGGCGTACGCCAGCTCGTTCTCAGGGCCGGTGAGGAAGCCGTCCCAGGGATGGGCGGACGGCGACGGTGGAGTAACCTGGGCGGGTGAGGCTCCCGCCGAGCCACGCCCCGCGGGGCTCGGCTCGGCAGCAGCCTCGCCCTCCCGAAGATCCTCGCCTTTCATCATGGTCGGCCTTTTTACAGCCCTGCGCGCGGCGTCACGGTCAACGTCAATTCCTTGCCGTCGCGCAGCACAACCACCTCCACGGCGCGCCCCGGCGAAACGCCCGTCGTGGCGGCGTACACGTCGGCCACGCTCGCCGTCCAGCGGCCGTCCAGGACTGACACGATGTCGCCGGCCTTCAAGCCCGCGTCCGCGGCCGGGGTGTCGGGCCAGACGGCCGTGACGGGGACCCCGCGCGACGACACGCCGCCGCTCGGCGCGCCCACGTTCAGGCCCCAGAATGCGCTCGGAGCGAGGACCCGGTGCTTCTGTTCCTTCGGGCCTGCCAGGCGCGCCTGGAGGTCTTGCATCAAGTTGCGGATCTTCGCGTTGACCGGTTCGAACGTCATCCGGCGCGCCTGGTAGTCGATCGTCGTCTTGTAGCGCGCGAAGAACGTGTAGCCCATGATGCCGTCGAGCGGCCGGCCCAAGAAGTCGCCGAGCGCCTTCAAAATCGGGTGGTCGAAGACGACCACCGGGAGCTTCTCGGTCTTCAGGTCGCCGATCTCCAGCGACTTCACCTCGGCCTCGCCCCGCATGTTCAAAAGAAACGAACGAGGAGCGTTCTCCTTGATCGTGCCGGAGTCCTCCGCCGCCCGGTTGCTCAGCAGCGTGATCGGTGCCCCGAGGTCGAAGACGAAGCGGTACGGCCCCTTACCGTTGACTTTTGCCCGCACCACCATGTGGTTCGACAGCAAGAGCTGGAACGGCACGGTGACCTTTTTGTCGCCCCCCTCCTTCGGCGACTGAGCCCAGCTCGGCGCGGCAGCCAGCAGCGCAGCCGTGAGGGTCAGGGCAAGGAGCTTGTGCGTCGTCTGATTCATGGCTCAGAGCCCCTCCCCAGCAGTGACGGTCCGTTCGTAATGGTCTTTGCCCTGCGTGAAGCCAAGCGTGACCTTGCCGCCGGCCCGGACATCGGCGACGGCCGTGAGCGCGTCCTTGAGGGTCTTGATCGTCTTGCCGCCAACCTCCACCAGTTGTGCGCGGGGCTCGACGCCCGCCTTGGCCGCGGGCGAGCCGGGCACGACCCGCGCCACGCGGACTTCCCCCTCTTGCTCGCTCAGCTCCAGCCCCAGGAACCCGCGCGCGTGGAGCTGCTCCTCGGGCTGCTTGCCGCCGGTCATCGCCGCGGCAAGCTTGGCGAGCGGGCCCAAGAGGTTCATGGCCTGGACCCCGGCGGGAGGTTTGCCTGCCTCGTCCCGCGTGGGGGGAACGAGCAGGTCCTTCGGCTCGTAGTCGAGCCGCGTCCAGGTCATGCGGTCGCGCGTGGGGTCGATCTCCATGCGGAAGCGCGCCAGCACCGTGAACCCGAGGATGCCGTCGATCGACGCGCCCGGCAGGCCCAGGGCGTTCATCCCGACCAGTTGGAACGGATCCTCGACCCGCGCTTTCATTTGGCTCAGGTGCGCACCCCCCTCGAAGTCGATGCGGTCGACGGGCGTCCAGAACTCTTTCGTCGGCTCGAGTCCGATCTTCCGCGCGGTGTCGGTTGCGATGAAGAGCGCTGGCGCCCCGGTATCGACCAGGAAGTTGAACGGCCCTTTGCCGTTGATCCGCACCCGGACGAGGAAGTGGTTCGTGTCGGTCAGGCGATAAGGCACCTGGTACGGCCGGCCAGTGTCGGGTGCTTTCTTGGGGTCGTCCGGCGCCAGGGCCGCCGCCGCCAGCAGCAGCCCGAGCCGGGTGAGTCGTCGTTTCATTGGGGCAAGTCCTGCAAACCAAAACGAGTGTTCCGCTCTCTCATTATCAGCACGCGACCGGGGCACGTCCATAAGACCCGAAACATCCCTCTGGTTTGGCGGGAATTCGGATGTGCGCAGGGTTTGCGGCGCGGCAAGCGGCGTGTTAACTTCGATTCCCATATCCCCCAGAGTTCTCTCCGGCAACCCCCGCGCGAGTCTCGCTCCATGTCCACAGACGACCTTTTCCCCAGCGCGCTGGACCGGGCCCGCAAGAAAGCGTACCTCCGGCTCCTGCCGCTGCTCTTCCTTTGCTACGTGATCGCCTACGTCGATCGCGCCAACGTGGCAATCGCCAAGCTGACGATGACGCGCGACCTGCCCGCGTTCGACAACGCGGTCATCGGCTTCGGCTCGGGCATCTTCTTCGTCGGCTACTTCCTGCTCGAGATTCCCGGCACCTTGATCGTCGAGAAGTGGAGCGCGCGGAAGTGGATCAGCCGCATCATGATCTCTTGGGGCCTCGTAGCAGCCCTCACGGCGTTCGTGAAGGTGCCGTGGCACTTCTACGCCGTACGCTTCTGTCTCGGGCTGGCCGAGGCGGGGTTCTTTCCGGGTGTGATCGTCTATCTGACCCACTGGTTCCCCAGCCGCGACCGCGCGCGCGCTTTGGCCTACTTCTTCGTTGCCACACCGATCGCGCAGATGGTCAGCCCGAAGCCGACCAACGCTCTGTTGAAGATCGGCATCGACGGCAACCCGCCGTTCCTCGGCCTGGTGGGCTGGCAGTGGGTCTACATCGCGTGGGGAATCCCGGCCGTCCTGCTGGGCTTCCTCGTGCTCTTCTTCCTGACCGACCGCCCCGGCCAGGCACGCTGGCTCGACCCCGACGAGCGCGCGGCCCTGGAAGACGAGCTCGCGAGAGAGAAGAAGCTGCATCACGGCGGCAAGCACCTCGGCTCGATCAAGGCGCTGGGCGACGTCGGCCGCGTCATCGCGCTGGCGGCGGCATACTTCTTCGTGGTCACGGGCAACTACGGCGTCGAGTTCTTCCTGCCGAGCATCCTGGAAAAGTGGTATTCGTTGAAGCTCGACCAGTTGACCTGGCTGGTGATCCTGCCGCCGATGGGCTCGCTCGTCGGCCAGCTCTTCATCGGCTGGAACTCCGACCGCACGCACGAGCGCATCCGGCACGCGTCGCTGCCGATCTACTTCGGCGCTGCGGCGCTGGCCTGCACGATCCTCTTGAAAGACCCGCCGCTCTGGCTGACGGTCGGCCTCTTCATCCTGGCGATGACCGGCCTGAAGGCCTACCTTCCCGCGTTCTGGTCGCTGCCGACCCTCTTCCTCACCGAGGCGGCCGCCGCCGCGAGCATCGGCCTGATCAACTCGGTGGGGAACCTCGGCGGCTTCCTCGGCCCCTTTGTCCTGGGTAAGGTCGAGACCATCACCGGCTCGTTCAAGGGGGGAATCCTCTTCCTCTGCGTTTCGATGACCATCTCGGCCACGATCATCCTCTTGCTCGGCGCCTCGGGCCTGGGACGGAAGACGCCCGTGAAATCGATCCTCGAAGAAGAGGCTGCGTTGCTGGCCGAGACCGACGCCGTGATCGAGCCGGCGTAACGGCGGAGCGATCACTGCCCAAGGGACGTCCACCACTCTGGGCGATACGCCCCGGAGTCTTCAACGGGCGTGGTCGACCTGCCGTTGGCGGCCCGCCAACATCACCGGCCCGGGGTGCGACGATTCGTTTCGGCGACCGCCGCCACCTCCTCGTCCCAGTACGACGGCAGGCGGTCCCACGGGTTCGCCCCCGAGTCGTCGGTGACGTAGACGTATCCCGCGCGTTTCCGCAACATCTCCTGCAGGGAACGCTTCATCCCCTCCGCCTTCGGGACATCGTAGAGCAAGACGGCCACCTGCTCGGCCCCAAGCTTCGCCCCCCAAGAGGGGGGCTGGTACGCGTCGACCCCCGTCTTCGCCTCGAACAGGCAGACGGTGGGACGACCCGGCACGGCGAGGTACTCGGCCGCGCACACGGTCCCGGGGTTCGAGACGATCCGCGCGCCTTTGATCCGCCGGCGCGCATGCGCAAAGCACTCGGCGACGAACGGTACGTGCTCGGGCCCGCTCGGCTGCTCGTCGAAGAAGATGCCGTCGACCTTGCCAGGATAAAGCGCCAACCAGCGATCGACGTCCGCCTTCACCGCGTCGGCCGGCCGCTTGGCGTAGGCCAGGGTCACGTAGCCGATCAGCGTGAGCTGCGACCGCCGCGCGCGTTCGAGCACGGCCCGGTAGTTCTCGTCGACCTGCTTGCCGGGCCCGTTATCAGGGTCGACGACCGCGACGATCGGCGCCTTGTCCGCCGCCGCGATGAGGCGGTCCCACGCCTTCAGGCCCTCGCCCGCGGGGTAAAAGTAGGCCGGCACGAGCAGGCGCACCGGCGCGGTTTCAAGCGGAGCGCCAAGCGAGATCCCGAGTGCAGCCAGCCCGAGGCCCAGCACCCACACGCACCGTTGCAGCGACCGTGCCATCAGCGATCTCCGCGTCGAAGGTCATGCACGGCAGGACGTGAAAACCAACGGAGGGCCGGCAACGGCCGGCCCCCCATCAATCAAGACGAGGCATCATACCGCCGGCTCCGGCCGCCCGAACTGCCTCAGTCGAGAAAGGTGCGACTCCAGGGCCTGCCACAGGGTCGGGTGCGACTGATAAGGGATGCCGAAATCGCGACACGTAGCCGCGACGATCGGCGACAGGGCGGGGTAATGAACGTGGCACACCTTCGGGAACAAGTGGTGCTCGACCTGGTAGTTCAGACCCCCCAGGTACCACGTGAGGATCCGGCTGCCCGGCGCGAAGTTGGCCGTCGTTCGCACCTGGTGCTCGGCCCAGCCCACCGGCAACGCCGGCGCGTCTCGATCCACGATCAGCAAGTCCGCTTCCTCAACGCAGTGCGCTAACTGAAAGACCGTGGTCAACACGATCCCGAGCGTGAACGACGTCAACGCGTGAAGCCCTAACACGGCCCAGGTCGGGTGCAGGAGCAGCGGCAAGACCAACGACCAAAAGTAGAAGAACCCCTTGCCCCCCAGCGCGACCGCCAGACCCCCGGCCGACGGTCTCGGGAACGGCTGCCCGCCGACGTGGCCGTTCGCCAGGTCCCGATAGTCGGCCCAAAACTGCCAGTTGGCCGACAAGAGGCCATAGAGAAACCAAATATAAATGTGTTGATATCGATGATACCAGCGATGTTTCTGGTCGGGCGCGAGCCGCAAGAACGGCTCAATGTCGACGTCCACGTCGATCCCTGAGATGTTCGTGTAGGTGTGGTGGACGATGTTGTGTTTCCAGTACCAGACGTACGAGCTGCCGCCGATCAGGTCGAGGCAGAGGCTCAAGCCCTGGTTGACCCAGCGGTTCCGCGAGTAACCGCCGTGGTTCGCGTCGTGCTGAATGTTGAAGGCGATGCCCGCCATGCCGAGCGCGAGCCCGATGGCCAGCAGGATGCTCTGCCACCAGGTAACTGCTGCAAACATCAGCAACAGGTACGCCGACACCGACCAGGCCAGAACGAGCGCGGTCTTCAGGTACATTCGTGCGGTGGAGTGGCGAGACCCTTGCGGAACCTCGAAGTACTCCGAGACACGCCGTTTGAGCTCGCGATGGAAGTCGCCGGAACCCGGAAACGAAACTCGTAGTACTTCCAAAGGATCCTGCCTCGATTCAAAGGGGCCAATGGTGCCGCTCAGCGCGTCGTGCCATTCATTCCGGGTCTCCCGGCGACAAGCCGGGCACACAGTCTAGAGGATTGGCTCGGATCACGCCAACGGAATAGAGAAGCTTCAGGCGATTCGACGTCGATTGCTTCACGGCCGGCAATTCCGGCACGCTATGCTCGATCGGCAGCGACGGACGCGCAGTGAGATCACGAACACGCGCCTTGGCAATCGTCCCAGCAATACCCCCTTGACGTTCTTCGATAGCCATCTATATTGACTAACGTCGAAGATGTCCGGCGGCCGCGGTGAACATGACGTCAAAGCAGTTTCAACAGGTGGCAAGGGCGCTGGCGGATCCTCAGCGGTTCGCGATCCTCGAACGGGTCGCGGCCGCGCCGGGGGAGCTCGCCTGCAAGACGATCGTGCAGGAGTTTCCGATCTCGCAGGCGACCGTCTCGCACCACCTCAAAGAGCTGGCGGAAGCCGGCTTGATCACGATGCGGCGGGAGGCGCAGAGCGCCTTCCTGAGCCTGCACAGGCCAACAATGGACGCCTACCGGCGCGAGCTGGGCCGGCGGCTGGGCTTGGGTTAATCGTGTCCAGCGATCCTCGGGCGCGTGCCCGTCTGGCAAACCTGGTGATTCCGCGCGCTTTGGTTTTGACGGTCATCGAATATCAGGGCGCGCAATTCGAGAAAAAAGGGAGTACGAGCGATGGCGGAGCAGCGTGTACTGTCGGGGAAGGTGGCGTTGGTCACGGGGGCGTCCCGAGGCATCGGCGCCGCGATTGCGACTCACCTCGCGCAGGCGGGGGCAACGGTCCTGATCAACTACGCCCGGAGCGAGGCGGCGGCCCACGCGCTGGCCGAGAAGATCCAGCAAGGGGGCGGGAGGGCCCACCTGCTTCAGGGGGACGTCAGCGACGCGAAGCAGGTCGACGCCCTGTTCCAGAAGATCGACGCAGCGTACGGCGGGAAGCTCGACGTGCTGGTGAACAACGCCGGCATTTACCTGCCAGGCCCACTCGCCGAATTCTCGGAGGCGGACTTCGACCGGACGTTCGACCTGAACGTGAAGTCGCTGTTCCTGGTCACGAAAAGCGCCCTGGGCCGGCTCGTCGACGGCGGGCGGGTAATCAATATCGGCAGTGTTGTCGGCGAAAGCGTTCCGTTCGCCGGCGGGAGCGTCTACGCGGCGAGCAAGTTCGCCGTCGCCGGCCTGACGCGGGGCTGGGCGCGCGAGCTCGCGCCCCGGAAGATCACGGTCAACGACGTCCAGCCCGGCCCGATCGACACGGACATGAACCCGGCCGACGCCGCCAAGAACCCCGTCGCCGACTTCCTCCGCGGCGTGGTCCCGCTCGGGCGCTACGGGACCGCCGACGAGGTTGCGGCCCTCGTCGCATTCCTGGCGACCCCGCAGGCCGGGTTCATCTCGGGCGCCACGATCAACGTGGACGGCGGACTCCTCGCCTGAGCAGACCGGTCGTAACACGCTGCAACCGCGGGCCGGCGCGCGAGCGCCGGCCCGATCACCTTGAGCTACGAGGGTGAACCCGTTACCTTGGGTCCAACTCCGTCCGCATACCGTCTTCTCGTGCGCCGTTGACTCGGCCCCGAGGCCGGACTCCGTGCGGGTCACCCGCAGCAGCCACCGCAACCCGACCGAGGAACAGGGACATGGCCAGGCCTCGCGTTTATTTCGACATCAGCATCGACGGCAAGCCCGCCGGCCGGATCACGATGGAACTGTTCGACGACGTGGTTCCCGAGACCGCCGAGAACTTCCGCGCCCTGTGCACGCACGAGAAGGGCTTCGGCTACAAGGGCTCCTCGTTCCACCGCGTGATCCCCCAGTTCATGCTCCAGGGGGGCGACTTCACGAACCACAACGGGACCGGCGGCAAGTCGATCTATGGAAACAAGTTCAAGGATGAGAACTTCAAGCTCAAGCACGACCGCCCCTTCCTCCTTTCGATGGCCAATGCCGGTCCGAACACCAACGGCTCGCAGTTCTTCATCACTACCGTGGTGACTCAGTGGCTCGACGGCAAGCACGTCGTCTTCGGCGAGGTCACCGACGGCACCGACCTCGTCAAGACGATCGAAGGCCTGGGCTCGAACAGCGGCAAGACCCAGGGCAAGATCGTCATCGAGAGCTGCGGTCAGCTCTGAGATGAAGCGCTCGCGCTGCCCGCAGGACGATTGCAAAGTCGATTGCGACCCGCGTCTGGGTGGCGCGGCCCCGGCGCCCCCCCCCGCCCGGGCGCCCGCCCCCCCCCCCGCCGCCCCCCCCCCCCCACCACCCCGCC